>NZ_JAGGQR010000014.1:0-335447 GCF_018613205.1 Bacillus sp. ISL-46 | reverse complement strand
GAAGTTTTTCAGTGGCCTCCATTTATGTAGAGGGTTTTTTGTAAATCGGACGCTCATTCATTGTTCACACAGAACGCTTTTTCCAATAAAAAACAGACCCAAATGCTTGGGCCTGTTTTATCGGCGGGTCATTATGCTTTACGGACGTTTACTGCTTGTGGTCCACGTTGACCACTTTCAATTTCAAACGTAACCTCTTGACCTTCATCTAATGTTTTGTATCCTTCGCCTTGAATAGCTGAGAAGTGAACAAATACATCTTCTCCACCTTCACGCTCAATGAATCCAAAACCTTTTTCACCGTTAAACCATTTTACTTTACCATTTTCCATTTTTGTAGCCTCCTAGCATGTAACAATTACATGTAAATTGCAAATTGACTTGCCTAATTATTTTTACCCATTTATGGATTGCATATACCAAACTAATTCCTAAAAAATTTTATCGTCCATATTTTATTTTGACAGCACCCATTTACGGATTGCCTTCGCTACTCCATCCTCTTCATTGGTTGCTGTTACCCAGTCAGCGGACTCCTTTACCGTATCCTGAGCATTTCCCATTGCTACACCCAAACCCGCAGCTTTGATCATCGCTAAATCATTAAGGCTATCTCCTACGGCCATAACATTTTTCATTTCCAATCCCAGTCGGCTGCAAACAATCCCAAGCCCCTTGGCTTTATTAATTCCAGCTGGATTTACTTCAATGTTCTTCAGGGTTGAATTGCTTAATTCAAATTCACCTTTAGCCTGTAATTCATTAAAGATTAGTGCTCTTGTTGCGTCATCATCGATATTAAAACCAAATTTCATCCATTCCAGTGTATGTAGGTCAGCCGGCATTTCATTATGCCAATTACGCTCGGTACTAATCGCCCAAAATTTTGTGTTATGCTGTTGAGATAACCCCCACATCCACTCAACCAGCTCCGATTTGACCAAATTCCTTTCCACTAATTCCCGTTTCTCATCCCAAATTTCACTTCCATTTACCGTTACCAAATATGAATTCAGCTCCAATGAATCAGCATGCTCTCGACTAGTAATCACAGAACGTCCAGTACTTAGAACGACAAAAATCCCTTTGTCCTTTGCAGCTCTGATTGCCTGGCGATTTGCTTCCGATATCTGGCCTTTATTATTTAAAAGTGTGCCATCCATATCAAGTGCTACTAATTTGATTTCAACATCATTTATAAAATTATCCATATGTATAAACATTCTCCCTTCTAACTTTTCCCATTATAAGATTAACACCATTACTAAAAACTAATCAAATTATTAAGTTTACATAATACATTTACGTTAAACAAAGAAGAACCCTGCGAATCCACATTCAATCATAATACAGGAGTACCATTAAGTAACAAATAGGCACACTTTAGCATATAGTACCCATAAGCCAAAGGATAGAAAGGTGTTTAAAGATGCCATCGGTTGTAATCAATTTATATTATTTAAAAATTAACAGTATTTCGGGTAATGGTTCCATAACTATAGGGGAAGCATCTCATAATAGTCCCACTTCCAATACTAAATCACAAGGAATTAATGCTTCATATGGAGATACTTCACCCACTGAAGCAATGATGGAAAACCTATTAAATGATCCTGACGTCAATGATCAAACTTCAATTGGAACTACTGATGTTGCCAATGTAAATAAACCCATTCAACCTGTACCACCAATCTAACATTATAGGGGTTATATGATATGCCATTTCAAATAAATATTTTAAATTTTAAGATTAATGGAGCTACGCAAAACGGAAATGTTGATATAGGTCCTACTGTGCATAACAGCCATACTGCTAATAGTAAATTTGTCGGAGCAAATTTTTCTTTGGGTGATTTTTCACCGGCTTCTTCTCTTATGAACTCTGGCAATCTAGATCCAGATGTTAGTGATCAGGATCAAATAGCTAACCCTTCTATGCCTATCGCCAATCAACTTTAAAGGAGTAGTAAGATGGATATAGAAAAAATGAGAAAATGGCTAGAGATTACAAATGAGTATAGAGAGAGCAATTTTTGGTCTAGCGTACTTAAGCAAAAACATCCTGATGAATTTTTTAGAGAAGCGGTATGTAATCCAAAATTTGATATATATCTAAATGAAAATTATTACTTTATTATTTTTGAAATACCTGGAGTAAATCAAGAAGATCTTTCAATTAACTTAATCACAAATACACATTTAAAAATTAATGGCAGAATAAAGCCGGTTCTACCATTTGAAATGGGAATGAAAAGAGAGCGAATCTATGGTGATTTTGAACGCGTCATTGAACTTCCAGAACCAACTTATGCTCATTTAATGCAAACACAAATTAATAATGGACTACTTCATATATCCTATCCTCGAAAAAGTGTGTTGAATAATTTTCAATAGAAAGAAAAGAATATATTCACAAAAAAAACGCAGTGAACTCACAAGCGTTTTTTCTTGTTTTATTAATGGTGATGATGTACGCCCATTGTTGGGTTGGTAATTAGCCATTCTTCTTTTGGTAATTGGAAATATTGAATCCAGATATTATTTAAGGTCGGATCATTTTTATCAAGAATAAAGTCAATTTCTTTATCACTTGTAACCACTACATCGTTTTCTGTTGGTGTATCAAGCTTTAAATCATAATGGGCGTGGTCCCCGTGGATACTTGTCACATATACTCGAAACAATTTCCCTTGTGCCTCTTCTTGTTCCATCATTTTCTTCAATGCTTTTGCTGCATTCCGATTAACTTTTACCTTCATTTTGTGCTCTCCTCTAACTATGAATTCCTTTATATTATCCCACTTTTAATCCAAAATACAATGTTTAGCTTTGAAACAACAAAAGACATAAATGTACTTTTTGTAAAATTAACTTACCTAATTTTTCCTAGTAAGGGATTTTAAATCCTTAACAAATTTGTCACAATTTAATCTAAAAACCTATATTAACATCACAGCAATGTTGTTAATATAGATTTTAGGAAATACATACAGACTAATTAATATTAAATGATAATTAATTTAAATTTTTACATCTATTACAATGAAGGAAGGAATTAGTCTGGTTTTGTTTGTGAATGAATTCACGATAATCATATCAAAAAATGAACATTCTAGAAGGGAGAAATATTCATGTTTAAAAAAAGCTACATCATTCCACTGTTAGCTTTAGTACCAACTTTACTTTTAAGCGGCTGTACGAATATGGTCGTCTTTGATCCAAAAGGCCCTGCCGCACGTGACATTCTAGAATTAATTAACTGGTCACTTATTTTTATGCTGTTAGTGGTTGTCGTTGTATTCGGTTTATTTGGATATATCATTTGGAAATATCGTGCGAAACCTGAAAATGCAGATTACGAACCGCCTGAAGAACACGGCAGTACAAAATTAGAGATTATTTGGACTGTCATTCCTATTCTGATTGTCATTGCTTTAACGGTTCCTACTGTTAAAACAATCTATAAATTAGAGAAAGTACCTGCCGGGTATGAAAATAAAAAACCTATTACCATTAATGTAACATCAGCTGATTGGAAGTGGATTTTTAGCTATCCAGAACAAGGGATCGAGACAGTGAACTATGTGAATATTCCTGCTGGCACTCCGGTACAGTTTAAGTTAACCTCTGCTGGTACAATGCAATCCTTCTGGGTTCCTGCTTTAGGTGGTCAAAAGTATACCATGAACAAAATGGAGACAGAGTTGTATCTCACAGCAGACAAACCTGGAGAATTTCTAGGTAAAAATACAAACTTTAACGGCAAGGGATATGCTGATATGGAATTTACAGTTGAAGCGAAATCCCCGCAAGCCTTTGAAAAGTGGGTTAAGGATGTCAAAGATACTGCCCCAAAGTTAACAGAAAAGAAATACAATCAACTTCTAAAACCTACACACTTAGGTCGTGAAACATTCCTGGGAACTCATCTAGCATGGGTAAATCATGCTGATATGAATTCTAAAACTTATACAAATCCTGAATTGTACGAAGTACATGGCGTCAAAGGAAAGATTTTTAAAGAGAAAGAAACAAATGGTCATTCTATGGACATGGATGGAATGGAAAGTATGGACATGGGCGAGAAATCAGATGGAGGTGAGCACAATGGGCATTAATTGGCATGACTTTTTTATCGTCGGCAACCCATTAATACTAGGTTCTCAGATTGCTATTCTATTAACAATGATAGGAATTGTAGCAGGGGTTACCTATTTAAAGAAATGGAAATGGCTTTGGAGAGAATGGTTGACAACCGTTGATCATAAACGGATTGGGATTATGTACATCCTTTCTGGTGTGCTGATGTTTTTCCGGGGAGGCGTAGACGGTCTTTTAATGAAGGCTCAAACCTCTCGTCCAGAGATGAAATTTTTAGATGCGCAGCATTACAATGAAATTTTTACCACACACGGTGTGATCATGATTTTGTTTGCGGCGATGCCATTATTAATTGGTTTAATGAACGTGGTGATTCCGCTGCAAATTGGCGCGCGTGACGTGGCATTCCCTCAACTTAACGCTCTAAGCTTCTGGTTGTTCTTTAGTGGTGCTATGTTGTTTAATATTTCGTTTGTCATTGGCGGTTCCCCGGATGCCGGCTGGACAGCCTATTTCCCTCTTGCAGGTAAAGAATTTACTCCTGGGATCGGAAATAACTATTACGCTATTGCCCTGCAAATTGCTGGGATTGGTACGTTAATGACAGGAATTAATTTTATCGTAACTATATTAAAAATGAGAACTAAAGGCATGACACTAATGAAAATGCCAATGTTTACTTGGACTTCATTCATTGCATCGGTTATTATTGTGGCTTCCTTTCCAATTTTCACTGTCGCACTTGCCTTGATGACCTTTGACCGGATCTTTGGAACGCACTTCTTCACCTTAAGCGGTGGCGGTATGGATATGATGTGGGCCAACTTATTCTGGTTATGGGGTCACCCTGAAGTATATATCGTGGTTCTTCCAGCATTTGGGATGTTCTCTGAGGTTATTTCAACCTTTTCTAGAAAAATGCTGTTCGGTTATAAATCAATGGTATTCTCCATTGTTGGAATTGCGTTTTTAAGTATGCTTGTTTGGGTTCACCACTTCTTTACGATGGGGGCCGGACCAGGAGTCAACTCTGTTTTCTCCATTACGACGATGATGATTGCTATTCCAACTGGTGTCAAAATGTTTAACTGGTTATTCACGATGAGAAAAGGTCGAATCGAGTTTACAACAGCGATGCTGTGGGCGCTTGCGTTCATTCCTTGCTTTATCATTGGTGGTGTAACTGGAGTTATGCTTGCCATGGGTGCTGCAGATTATCAATATCACAATACCCTATTCCTTGTCGCTCACTTCCACTATGTGTTAATTCCTGGTGTTGTGTTTGCGGTGTTTGCCGGGTTATATTACTGGTGGCCAAAAATGTTCGGACATATGCTAAATGAAAAAATCGGTAAAATTCATTTCTGGTTCTTTACGATTGGATTTAACTTAACGTTTATGCCGATGTTCTTCCTAGGCTTAGACGGTGCTGTCCGCCGTTCATACACGTATTCAGCTGAATCAGGCTATGCACCATTATTCATGTTATCTACCATTGGCGCAGTGATTTTAGCTATCGGCTTTGGTGCTCTTTGCTATAACATTTATTGGAGTGCACGCTATGCGGACCGTAATATTTCAAACGACCCTTGGGATGCAAGAACCTTAGAATGGGCTACTGCTTCACCACCTCCATTCTATAACTTTGCGAAATTACCTGAAGTGAAATCTGTTGATGCCTTCTGGTATATGAAAAAGGATAACGAAGGATTGACCCTGAAAGACGACGAAATTAAAGAAATCCATATGCCAAGTAATTCAGGCTTACCAATCTATATGGGGGTTATCTTTGGCATCGCCGGATTCTTCCTTGTCTTTGAATGGAAAATTGCGGCTCTGGTAGCCTCTGTTGGAATAATTATTGGATTAATCATTCGTTCGTTCGATTATAACGATGGCTTCCATGTTACTGTTGACGAAATAAAGGAAACGGAAAAAGCATGGCGTAACGTCGATAAAGGGGGGAACAGCCATGTCAGCTAATGTAAATACAGCCTTACCGCTCGAATATCAAACAGAACAGAACCGGATGAATATTCTAGGATTTTGGATTTTCTTAGGAGCTGAGATTGTCCTCTTTGGAACTCTCTTTGCCGTCTTTTCTGTTCTAAGTGCGAGGTACGCAGGTGGTCCCACACCAAAGGACCTTTTTGAAATAAAAGATGTGATGATTGAAACCATACTTCTTTTAACAAGTAGTTTTACTTGTGGTCTTGCGATCTATGAGATGCGCCGCCATAACCGTAATGGTCTATTATTATGGTTCATTATTACCCTTCTACTTGGTGCTGGCTTCGTATTCATGGAGATAACGGAGTTCATCCATTATGTGCAAGAAGGAGCAACAATGCAAACCAGTGCTTTTCTATCTAGCTTCTTTGTTTTACTTGGTACACATGGACTGCACGTGAGCATGGGTATCGGCTGGGCAACCATGGTGATTATTCAAATATTAAAAAGAGGTTTAACACCTGTTACTGCCCGTAAAACATTTATTATCGGTCTATATTGGCACTTTTTAGATGTTGTCTGGATTTTTATTTTCACATTTGTGTATTTAGCAAGGATGGTGGCATAAATGGCTAAAAATACAAAAGGGTTTCCGCTTACACACGTGTTAGGTTTTATCATGTCATTAGTGCTAACCTTTGCTGCACTTGGTGTGGCACTAAAAACCTCTCTTCCCTTTACAACCATCCTTTGGATTATAGGCTCTTTAGCTGTAATCCAAGCTGCCCTTCAATTATATATGTTCATGCATATGAACGAAGGAGAAGATGGTAAATCCCAAATCATCAACGTCATCTACGGCTTCTTCATTGCCTTCGTAACCGTTGCTGGATCCATTTGGGTCATGTCGTTTGGAATGTAAGTAAGGAAATAGAAATAAAAATAGGGTGTCAGGCACCATGTGAAAATTTCACATTGTGCCTGACACCCTTCTTTATTTTGGACTATTTTTTCTTTTGTTCCGAACTAATTGGTAGCCGATAAAAGCTATATAAAGCGGTATTGCTACGTATATGAAGTACGGAAAGCGATGCTGTTCTTTTTTAAAGACAAGGTATATGGCGTATCCCAAAAATAGTGTGACGATAATTCCGTATTTTGGAAGCGGGATATCCTTTAGGCTAGGAATTTTAATGGTACTAACCATCAAGTAGCACAGAATAAAAAAGGCAAAAGGAAGGATAATCGCTGGCATTTTCCCGTGGAACAAGGTAAGAAGTGTTAACAATCCCCCTGCGGCCGTTATTGGGACACCAGTAAAATACTTATTGGATGATTTAACTGCATTAATATTAAACCGAGCTAACCGATAGGCACCGAATAAAGGAAATAGACCAGAAATGGCCATGCCTGCTACCCCAAATTCAGAAAAGTAGGAATAATATGCCATCATTGCAGGGGCCACCCCGAAGGTAACTACATCCGCTAAAGAGTCTAATTCTTTCCCCAATTCACTATCCACCCGTAACATTCTTGCAATTCGGCCATCCATGCTATCGAGCATCATCCCTATCAAAATTAAAATGGCTGCGTTTTTGTAATCCCCTTGCGCAGAATACATAATTGATAAAAATCCAAAAAATAAATTAGAAATCGTAAATAAATTAGGAATACTGTTTCTGATGATATGTATCACTCCATACTAATTAAGATAATCATGCAATACCCTTTTCTCGTTGTTTCTTCTTATTATAACGTTTCTCTTGGTAATATTGAAAAAACAAAATCGCCATTGTAATCCAGAACCCACTTGCAAAATAGCCGCCGATTATATCGCTTGGATAATGGACACCTAAATAGATTCGGCTGATTCCGATTGCTAAAATCATTACCATGCTTACGGAGATTAACACACCTCTGCCAAACCTGCTTGGAATATGACGCCATAATAAAAACGAAAGAATACCATAAACCGTAAAAGCATTCATCGCATGTCCACTTGGAAAACTATAGCCTTCAATATCAATTAAACGATGGAAATCAGGACGGACTCTTTGAAAAAACTGCTTTAAGATATCATTTAATATCGCCGATCCCGTGATTGCCGCAGCAAACAATATTAATTCCAAGCGATGATGAAGTACTTTATAGAGAAAAAATAACAGAAAAAGACTAAGAACAATGACAAAAGGGGCAGAACCAATAAACGTAAAAAATTTCATCACATTTGTAAGAACCAATGTTTCAGACCCTTGGACCATATCAATTACTGTACGGTCAAAATAGATGATTTTCTGATCACTTATCAATAAGGATATCAAACTAAATCCAATTATGGAAACAGCACTAATGCTAAAGGCAATAACAAGATACGTTTTTAAATTCATCAACTCAAACCTCTCAGGCAAATTGGAATTGTGATTGTACGATAATAAGGTGCTCTTAGTTTAAGCCTTTACTGTCTATACTATCACTGAGACTTTGAAAAGTATCTCAAAAATGTATGTTCTTAGTTAGGATTAATAATAAAAGGCAGAACTTTTTAGTCTGCCTTTTATTAGGCTTAAAATGAATTAATAATTATAAAGTCTCTTGTTCTTTTCTCATTGGTTCTGTGCTGTTGTCTTTGGAGAAAAACCAGCCTGCGGCAGCAATACCTACCAACACAACATAAAAGGTTACTTTCCATCCCATTGAATGCGCAAATTCCTCGCTTAAAATAGCCAATGCTGGATGTGATAAGGTGTAAACTGCAAGCTTCACACCGACCCAGCCAACAATCGTAAAGGCAGCAATTTCAAGACCTGGACGTTTTTCTAAGAGCTTTACAAACTGATTTGCTGCAAACCTCATAATAATTAGACCAATAATGCCGCCAGCGAAAATAACTAAGAATTTACCACCATCCAGACCGCCGATATTAGGCAGTGGAGTGTCTGGTAAAGCAACCGCCATCGCGACAGCAGCAAGAATCGAATCAACCGCAAAAGCAATGTCAGCCACTTCGACTTTTAATACAGTCATCCAAAAGCTGCTTTTTTTTGATCCTTCCTTCTCCTCTTTATCCTCTGCTGCCTTCCCTTTGATTACCTTACGGAATATATGATTTCCAGCCATAAACAGTAAATAAAGAGCCCCAATTGCTTGAACCTGCCATACATCAACAAGAAATGAAATCACGAACAAGGAAGCAAAGCGGAACACAAAGGCTCCGGCTAAACCATAAAATAAGGCCTTCTTACGTTTTTCCTCGGGTAATTGCTTAACCATAATTGCGAGTACTAAAGCGTTGTCTGCAGCTAACAGACCTTCTAATGCCACCAAGATCATTAACACCCAGCCGTATTCGAGTAACAGAGTTAAGTCCATGAATGTTTCCTCCTCAAAAGTTTGTTTTTTTAAAATACTCCCTTACGCCATAAAAATAGGCCTTTACTGGTTACAGTAAAGGCCTAAAAAGACACAAAAAGACCTTTACAGTAAAGTAAAGGTCTTGCTAACAACGTAAATGTTGCCAATAAAGCCGGAGAATTGAATTCTCGGAATGACGACTTTATTGTAGCAGCTACTCCCCTTTAAAAAGGAAATATTTAATTAATCATACTATAATATAATTCAAGTTTATTGTCAATGTGAGTTTCCATGTTTAATAAACTTAAATAGTTACAATTCGTAAACCTCTGCATATTTTTTCTCAAGGTACTCGACAAGGTATTCGGCGTTTAATTCCTCACCCGTTACCTTTACAATCAATTCATTTGGGGTGTAAAGCTTACCGTACTGATGAATATTTTCTTTTAACCAATCTTGAATCAGGTCAAATCTGCCATTTTCGATATGGTTGTAGAATTCTGGAAGTTCTCTTTGAATCGTCACGAGGATCTGCGCTGCATAGAGATTTCCTAATGAATAGGACGGAAAATAACCAATACCGCCAAATGACCAATGAACATCTTGGAGTACGCCTTCTGAATCAGTACTTGGTGTTACACCAAGGTAATCCTGCATTTTCTGGTTCCAGACAGTCGGAAGGTCTTTCGCTTCGATCTCACCGCTTATTAATGCCTTTTCGATTTCATAACGAAGCATAATATGCAAATTATACGTTAACTCATCTGCTTCTACACGGATAAATGAGGGTTTCACAGTATTAACCGCCCGATAAAATTCATCCACAGAAATAGTTTCGAGCTGTTTCGGAAAATACTCCTGCAGTTTAGGGTAAAAGTATGTCCAGAAAGCCTTGCTGCGGCCGACCATATTTTCTAAAAACCTCGATTGCGATTCATGGATTCCGAAAGATGCTCCGCTTTGGAGAACTGATTCCTCATAATCAGGGTTGATATTCTGTTCATAAATTCCATGACCCGCTTCATGAATTGTACCGAATAGTGCGGACCGGACGTTTCTTTCTAAATATCGAGTTGTTAACCGTACATCTCCAGTATTAACGGTTTGGGCAAACGGATGGACCGTTTCATCCAACCTGCCGGCCTCAAGGTCAAAACCAATGATAGGCAAGATAAAGCGATTAAATTCCTTTTGTTTTTCAATTGCAAACGATTGATCAAAAATTTCCGCCTGTGTCCGCTTTCCATTTTGTTGAATTCGTTCTAATAGTTTAACACTAGAATCTCTTAACTTGGCAAATAGCGGATCCAGTCTCTTAACCGTTAATCCAGGTTCAAATTCATCCAAGAGAGCATCGTATGGGTGGTCAACATATCCATATATTTCAGCAAATTTCCGTTTGTACTCAACGATTTTTTCTAAATAGGGCAGGAAGCAGGCAAAATCATTGTTTTCCCTAGCCTCTTCCCAGGCATCATTTGCCTGTGCTGTTAGAATGCTATATTCCTGAAAAAGGTCAGCAGGAATGCTCTTCGATTTTTGGTAGTACGCTCTATATTCTCTAACTTTTGCTTTTGTTACTTCATCTAATAAATCAAAGTTGTCAGGAAGAGTTAGTTCCGTTAGCAAGTTGCCCATTTCCTGAGAGACAGAGAGTTTAAAAATTTCCGTCCTAAGTGTGCCAGTTGCCTTGGCAAAGATACTTCTCCCTTTTTTCGGTGCCATGACCTTTTGATCCCAATCAGCCAAACCGATGATACTTGAAAAATGGGTGATTTTTTCATCCAAACCCTTAAATTGAGCTATTGCCCTTTGTACAGCTGGATCGATCACTTTCTGTTCCATAATATACAGACCTCCTAATCATGTTTCTAAAGATGTTCGTTCAAGAAAACAACCACATCCCAATTTATTATAAATTAAAATTTCAAATATAGGAAAAAATTAGAAATTTTTTTATAGACAAAAAATTCATAGAAACATAAATACTGTCGATAAATGATCCCATCACTTAAAGAATTTGATCAATTTTCATACCACTATTTACAAATGGGCAGGATATATATGTAAACATTTTTGTTCTGTAAAAAGGATGTGCAGGCAATTTGGATAAACAGAAAAAGAAGAAGTCACACTTCCCCTTTCGGTTAAATATCATTTTTTTAGTGTTTTTTTACTATTTTCTGTTTTAATCCTCCGGCTTGGCTTTGTGCAAATCGTGTATGGTGAAAATTTTAAAAGAGATTTAGAAAGAAAAGAAGATGTAACGGTCAGTAATCCTGTCCCAAGAGGAAAAATACTTGATCGGGATTACAGAATCATCGTTGATAATGTCCCAAAGAATGCGATCAGTTACACGAACGAGGGATTTAGCCAACCACAAATGCTTGAAACCGCTGAAAAATTAGCAAAACTAATCAATAAAAAAACAGATAAGGTAACCGAAAGGGATAAACTTGATTTCTGGATTATGAATAATCCTGAGCGTGCTAATGCCAAAATCACAAAGAATGAAATGGAATTATATTATGCCAAAAAATTAACAGACTGGGATATTTATCAGTTAAAATTGGAGCGCATAACACCTGAAGAATTAAAGGAAATAAATAAAGATAGACTTGAGATACTTGCACTTTTTAAAGAGTTCAATAGTGGGTACAAATTTACAACACAGATTATTAAAAATGAAGGAGTTACCGCTAAAGAATTGGCCGTTGTGAGCGAAAATCTCCAATCCCTTCCCGGGGTGGATACTACTACCGACTGGGAGAGGTGCTATGCTTTTGACCGAACCTTAAAGTCCGTGTTAGGAAAAGTCACCAAATCAGATGAAGGGCTGCCAGCTGAACAATTAGAATACTTCTTGGCTCGGGATTACAGCCGTAATGATCGTGTCGGCAAAAGTCAACTTGAATGGCAGTATGAAGATGTTCTTCACGGCTATAAATCAAAATTAAAAAATGTAACTGATAAAACAGGCAATATAATTGAAAATCATCCCGCATCAAAGGGAAAAAAGGGAAAAGACCTTGTCTTAAGTATTGATATGGATTTGCAAATGAAAGTGGATCGGATCATAGAGGAGGAGCTTTGGGCAGCTAAAAGATATCCTGGTACTTTTTTAACTGACCGTGCCTATGTTGTCTTAATGAACCCAAAAACAGGCGAAGTTTTAGCCATGTCAGGTAAAAAAATAGTCAGAAACAAACAAACTGGCAGAGTTGAAATGGAAGATGATGCCCTCGGGACCTTTACCACCACGTATAACGTGGGTTCGACTGTCAAGGGTGCCACGATTTTGACTGGTTATAAAACAAGTGCGATTGGCCCCGGAACTGTTTTTGATGATAAAGGTTTAAAAATTCAAGCTACTCCTCTAAAAAAATCATATGCCTACTTAGGAAAATTAAACGAAATTAATGCCCTAAAATTATCTTCTAACGTTTATATGTTTCATACGGCAATTAGAATTGGAAAAGGTCATTATGAATATGATAAACCCTTAAATATTAGCGCGAAGGCTTTTGACACAATTAGAAACTCATTTGCTTCGTTTGGCCTTGGATCAAGAACTGGAATTGATTTACCAAATGAACAAACCGGATTTAAAGGTCAGAGCCACCTGCCTGGATATTTGCTTGACCTTGTGATTGGACAATATGATACCTATTCCGCCATGCAGTTGGTACAATATGTTTCAACAATTGCGAATGGTGGATATCGAATGCAGCCACATGTGGTCAAACAAATGCTCGAACCAAAGGAAGGGAAAGATGAACTAGGTCCTGTTGTACAAGAAATCTCTCCAACCGTCCTTAACACGATTGATGTGAAACCAGATTGGATGTACCGTGTCCGATTAGGTTTTAAAAAGGTCATGCAAGAACGTGGCGGTACGGCCTATAAGTACTTCAGCACTGCACCCTACTCACCTGCTGGTAAAACAGGTACAGCAGAAGCCTTTTATGACGGACCGGAGCGATATAGGTTTGGTAAGGAACCTCCTCCAGTAATGAACCTAAGCCTGGTTAGCTACGCCCCTAGTTCGAATCCAGAAATCGCCATGGCCGTTATTGTTCCATGGGCATATCAGGGAAAAAAAGACAACCGAGCAAACCTGAAAATTGGCCGCCGTGTACTGGACACCTATTTTGAAATGAAAAAAAAATAAATCATGGTCGAGGGTGCCACAAAATGGCATCCTTTTTCGTTAGATCGTTCCCCTTTTGTCACTTCTTCTTGAGCACTGATTTCAATGCCCTTTCAATTTCAGCATAGCCGGTACATCGGCAGATATTCGACTCCAGCCATTCTTTAATCATTTGATCATCTGCTTCTGGATGCTTTAGTATTAACGAATGGCAATTCATAATAAAGCCGGGGGTGCAGTAACCGCATTGAAATGCAAAGTTTTCCACAAAAGCCTGCTGGATAGGGGTATTCTCCAACCCCTCAATGGTTGTTACTTTTTTTCCCATCGCTTCAACAGCAAGCATTAAACATGATTTCATCGGCCACCCTTCTACATTAACTGTACATGCGCCGCAGTCTCCGTTTAAACAGCCCGGTTTTGCACCTGTCAACCCAAGTTTATCCCGGACCGTATATAAAAGTGTATCGGCAGACCGAACGGTTACACTTCGATTTTCTCCATTTATATTCATCGTAATTGTGTGAGATTTCAAGTTACTCTCCCCTCCTTTTTTTATTTTATGAATCTAACTTCAAGTTCCATCCAAAACTGCTAACACATCCATCAATAGATTCCGCAAAACAAATAGCCTATATTTTGCTGACCCTTCCACATCATCTAAAATAGGCTTTGGTAATTTGGAAACCCCCTCATCAATCCTTGAAACTACTGGCAGATTTCTTTTATTTAACGAAGCTTCCAGTTCTTTTGACCGAAATGGAAAAGGGCAAAAGCCACTGATTGCGACACGTACTTCCTGACCTATTTTTAATGCCGCTACCGTGATCAAAGGGTAGCCAGTGTCCCACTGCTGACGACGCTTGAAACTAAAGAACGGTGCTTTGATAAACCGTGTTTCTGTTGCTAATTGAACGAGAAATTCCCCTTTTTTCAGTTGAAGCTTCTCTAAAAATATCTCATTGATTGGCACCATCTTTTTTCCTTCTGGTCCGACAATTAAAACTTGGCTATCAGAAAGTAAAAATGGCAAAACAGCTTCCCGGTAAAAAATCCGAGCACAGATATTCCCTCCTAATGAAATCTTCCCTCGAGCCGTATGATCAGCGACTTGACTGGCAGTTTTCGTTAATAATGGGAAAAGATTTGCTTCTTCTATTTTTGTAAGTGAGAGGGTACTGCCAAGCAGCAAATGATCACCACTAACCTGCATAACATTGCATTCGAGGATATCCTTTATATCAATAACAGCTTCGGTATAGGCTAAATCTATTCTTCCAAGTGTAATTAATTCGGTTCCTCCCGAAAAGAACATCGGCAGCTTGCCATGCTGATTTAAATACTGATGTAAATCGACTGCTTCTTTCAATGTGGCCGGCTTATAATAATCAAAATCAAAGGGAAGCATTATTTTTGCGCCTCCTTTGCTTTCCAAATCAACTCTGGAATAAGAGGCAAATGATGGAGTGAAACTCCTGTCGCTGTCGACAAAGCATTCCCGAGTGCTGCAGGCATGCCCATTAGACCATGCTCTCCAACTCCGCGGGCCCCATAGGGACCATCCAGCTGCGGTGTTTCCACAAATTCTACTAAATATTCTGGATTCTCACCGTAGCGAAGTGGCCGATACGTTCGAAGTTGGGGATTCAGAACCCTGCCAAGTTCGTCAAAATAAAACGTTTCCCTTCCTGCAAAGGCTAATCCCATGCTCATGGCACCCATAACCTGACCCAAGGCTGCTTTTTCATTTAAGACTCTGCCAATATCAACAACGGTACAAGCCTTCAGTAGCCGATAGGTAAGATCCCTTTTATCCAACTCGATTTCCACTCCATAGGCTGCTACCGTCCATTCGGGTCCAGGTTTTCCAGCCCCAGTCTCAGGATCTAAATGGGTTAGATGCCGCAAAATATAATTACCACGACCTATAATTTGTCCACCAATAGAATTCCCATTTGGATATTGATAACCATAGCAAATATCTTTAAAAGGGACTCCGATTGATGGGTCATCCCGTAAAAAGACTCGACTATTTGCTACTTCAAGATCTTCTATTGGTGCCCTTAAGACCGTTGATGCGATATCTTTCAATTGGATAATGATATCCTCTGCTGCCTCCAATAGAGCTCTACCCGCCATAAATGTTCCCCTGCTTGCGACTGTTTTCCAATGCTCTGGTGTTGTTTGAGTATCTACTTCCATACGTACATAAATTTTATCAACATCCATTTTCAGCCTTTCAGCAAGTATTTGAGCAAGGACTGTCTTCGTCCCTGTTCCAATTTCAATCACACCAGATAGCAAATTAATACTACCGTCACGATTAAACGTTAGAATGACCCCCGATGGTGCGTTTGGATCAATGGTCGATGTTTTCCAGCTGCAGCTAACTCCTTTTACCCTGATCATCCGTTCACTTATTTCTTTGATTGGACCTTCGTCCCATTTCATTAAATCTCTAACTCTCTCAATACATTTTGATAAGTTACCAACATTACTTTTATTTAAGCGGACCCTTGTGGGGGTGGTATTCCCCGGTTTTATGGCATTAATGTTGCGTAGTTCCAGCGGGTCTAGCTTTAATTTTTGCGCCAGTAAATCCACTGTCCGCTCAATGGCAAAGGAAAGTTCCGAATGACTAAATCCTCTAAATGGGGCTGCATAGGGGTGGTTCGTATACATGCAGTACGAATCGCACCAGACATTTTCAATATTATACGGTCCAGTGCAATCTGCTGCACCTGCTCTTGTTAAATCAATTGCTTTATCAGAATAGGCCCCGCCATCCCACAAAAAGCGAATATCTGCTGCTTTAATTTTGCCACTACTGTCTGCTCCAAGTTTAACTTTTGCATCTAAACCTATGTGACAGGGTGACGTTAACATATCTTCTTCTCTCGTATTCAATATCTCTACTGGTTTTCCGCCAACTGCCTTTGAAGCTAGATAGGCAAGAACTTCAAGCTGTACGGCTGCCTTCCCGCCATAGGCTCCACCTACGAGCGGAGTACGGACAATAATTTTCCCCATATCCTCACCAAAGTAATCAGCAATAAGCCTTTTGGCCATAAAAGGGGCTTGAGAAGAAGTGGTAATAATGATAGTCCCCTCAGGTAATATCTCAGCAGACGCACATCTAGTTTCCATTGCGACATGATCAGAAGGGGAAAAGGAAAAACTCGCTTCCACCACTGTTTCACTTTCGCTCCAGCCCTTTTCCCTATTGCCCTTGCGGATTTTAATATGGGTAGCAATATTGGTGTCAGGCACCGGGTGAGAACCATCTTCCTTTTTATAATCACCTAATCGTTCATGGACTAATGGTGCCCCTTTTTCAAACGCTTGTGACGGTGAATTAACCACCGGTAAGAATTCATATTGAACCTTAATAAGGTCAGCAGCCATTTTAGCCTGCTCAGGTGAATCGGCAACAACCAGCGCAACAGTTTCCCCATGATAACGAACCTTGTCAACTGCGATTGGCGGTCGATCTCGGATTGCTTCCCCAGTTAATGGGTAGTGCTTCCCAGCGAGGATTGCCCTTACCCCAGGTATCTTTGATGCCTCCGTTGTGTCTATTTTCACTATTTTGGCGTGGCCATAAGGACTAATGACCATTTTGCCAGACAGCATCGGAATCGTATGATAGTCATGAGTATATTTCGCCCTTCCAGACACCTTATCAAGCGCCTCTTTGCGAATGACGTTTTTCCCAATAATCTCCAATTTCATCCCTCCCCCCATGTATAAGTAGATTTTATACTGAGTAAATCCAACTTATTATGGCCTATAAACCTGTTATTACCTACTGAAGAACAATTCATCTACTCGGGAATAGTCCACAGAAGTTGCACTCTTTCATGGACAGGCTTTCTCCACACCTCAATCAATTGAGCAACTATACTAACAGCGATTTCCTCAGGACCCTTTGCTCTAATATTCTTACCCACAGGTGAATAAATCCAGGTTGGGACA
Organism: Bacillus sp. ISL-46; assembly: GCF_018613205.1. Lineage (NCBI taxonomy): Bacteria > Bacillati > Bacillota > Bacilli > Caryophanales > Bacillaceae > Bacillus > Bacillus sp. ISL-46. Next base: position 317,920 of record NZ_JAGGQR010000014.1, on the reverse strand, counting down.
TTTTCATATTTAAGCAGCCTTTTGGTTCTTTCCCGCGGCCCTAGTACACCTAAGTACTTTATATGCTCCTTACGTAACACCTCTAATATTTCTTGATCCCTCTCAAAATGATGTGTCATGATGACCACATAATCATAGGGAGAGAAGGAAATTTGCTTCAAAAGCTTTTTAGGAAAGCCCAATAGGAGCTGCTCAGCTTTTGGAAAATATTTTTTTTGACAAAACTCTTCCCGCCAATCGCATACCGTTACTGAAAATCCTGTTTCCGCGGCCAGGTGAACAAGCGGTTTTGCGTCTTGTCCTGCCCCGAAGACTATGAGCCTTGGCCTAGGTTGATACGTATGTTGATAAATGGAATCAGTTCCAGGAATGATTCCACTTTTAGATGTAAAGGCAATTTTAGGAATATCTCCTGACCAATTGCCAAACGGATCCCCTTCCTCCTCAATAAAAAGATACTCCCCCAATTCATCGAGCTTTTTTAACACAATTACAGGTTTACAGTTATCTAGGGATCTTTTTACAACAAAGAGATCTTCTGTTAATTTTTCAGAGACTGGCTCTAGTAAAATATCAATTGTTCCATTGCAGCCATTACCTTGACCCCAACTCATATCGTCTTCATCTGCCAAATTATAATGGAACATTTTTGCTTCCTGCTTTATGAAAACCTCTTGAGCTTTTATGGTCAAATCTGTTTCCAAGCAACCTGCAGTTAACATGCCTAATTGCTTCCCATCCTCACAAAAAAGCATGGAAGAACCTTCTCTTTTATATGCTGATCCTTGAACACGAACAATGGTTGCTAATACCTTTTGGCCTGGTTGATCAATGACTTCTAAAATTGGATAAATATCATCCATAAGACTCCTCCACTTCATACTCAAAAATTCCTATCTTATTTATATTAGTTTGGAGGCTATTCCTAGAATGATAAATTTTCAATGTGCCACTCATAGAAATAAATATATTGCAAAAAATAAACTGATTCTAAATCCAGCAAAGGATGAAGACATGAAAAAAAATCGTGCATTATTTTTAACAGCTGTCGCCTCTGGAACGATGTTAAATCCTCTTAATTCATCAATGATCGCCTTAGCATTACACAGTATACAGAAGGATTTTCAGCTTTCCTTTACAACCGTTTCGTGGTTGATATCCAGCTTTTATTTAGCAAGTGCAGTAGCACAGCCGGTTACTGGAAAGATTGGTGATATTTTTGGGCGGAAAAAAACCTTTTTAACGGGACTCATTTTAGTAGCCTTGTCAGCGTTTGGGGCACCTATGTCACATACCTTTCTCATGTTGCTTGTCATGAGACTGTTTCAATCGATAGGGAGCAGTGCCATTTATCCAGCAGGGATGTCGTTAATTCGAGACCATATCAAAGAAAGACAGGCCTCAGCCCTTGCCGTATTATCGATTTTCGCTTCGGCAATGGTAGCACTAGGGCCTACTATTGGAGGTTTCTTAATTGTTTGGGGCAATTGGCCAGCCATCTTCTGGGTAAATTTTCCCTTTATTATCCTCAGTTTTCTGCTGGGGTGGTATATGTTTCCGAAAGACATCAAACAAGATAAGGCTCAAATGAAGAAATTATTCTCCAACTTGGATTTTCTCGGAATCGGGTACTTCGCTGCAGGAATGGTATTCTTTTTATGGTTTTTGTTATCTTTTGAAGGAAAAATTCATTATCTGTCGGGGTTTGTTGGAATCATCTTTTTCGGTTTATTTGTTCTGAGGGAGTTAAGAGTCAAGGAGCCATTTATTGATATTCGCATTTTTAAAACACATCCAAAGCTTTCGATGGTGTACATCCAGTTCATATTTTTGAATATCTTTTTTTATTGTTTATTTTTCGGGCTGCCCAGTTATTTTCAAGAAGGATTGGGTTTAAGCGTGGAAATGAGTGGCTTGTTAATGTTATTTATGTCTGGAATAAGCATTATTATTTCATCTGTAACAGGAAAATGGATCGACCGGGCCGGTGTAAACCTGCCGATTATGGTTGGCTCTTTTATATCGATTATTGGTGCACTAGCTTTTATCCTGTTTTTTGTAAATACTTCCTATTTAGGCATTGGGATTATTTTATCAATCATGGGCTTAAGCTATGGAATTGGAAATGTTGTTCTCCAAGTGGCCATGGTTAAGGAGAGTCCAAAAGAGATTATTGGGACAACATCCGGCTTATTTCAAACCTGTCGATATTTGGGCTCCATTTTATCTTCAATCATTTTAGGATTAATCTTTGGGAAAGATGTTACAGCGGAAAATATGAAAATCATCGGGGAAGTTTTACTGTTCACGGGCATCATTAGCTTTTTAATGAGCCTATGGTTTTCTCGGGAGACATTTAACTATAGAAAAATGCGGCATGTTTAATCACACACTATTCGAATTTCAGTCCTCATGACTCCCATGAGGACAAAGCTTGCTCTTCGATTCTGATTTCTGTCCTCATGAACGCTCCATGAGGACAAATTTCGCTCTTCCATTCTGATTTCTGTCCTCATGAACTTTCCATGAGGACAAAGTTTGGTCTTCGAAACAGATTTTTGTCCTCATGAACAACTTACGAATGAATCGGCAAGACATAAAACAACACACAAAAAAAGTGAGCAACACTGGCTGCTAATACAAATAGGTGCCAGACTGCGTGGTGATATTTAAACCCACGCCACACATAGAAAATGGCTCCGAGTGTATACAGTGCGCCCCCAATAGCTAAATAGGTCATCCCTTCCAGAGATAGATTATTCACTAATGGTTTCCATGCGAAGACAATTAACCAGCCCATGACCACATAAAGCGCCGTTGATGAAAAAAGGTACTTTTTCACAAAAAAGCATTTAAAGACGGTACCCGCAATCGCAAGTCCCCAAACTATTCCAAAAAGTGACCAACCTAATGTTCCTTTGATTACGATTAATAAAAATGGTGTGTAGGTCCCGGCAATAAAAAAGTAAATTGACGAATGGTCAAAAATTTCAAAAATGTCCTTTGCCTTTCCTTCAGGTAAACTATGAAGCAAGGTAGATGACATATAAAGTATAAACATTGTTACTCCAAAGATCGTGAAGCTAACCACATGCCACACCGTTCCATATAGGGATGCATATACAATTAAAATAACTAACGCAGAAATGCTTAATAGTGCCCCCACTCCGTGTGTGATGGAATTAGCTAGTTCCTCTTTTTTTGAAAAAGTATGTGTAACTGCCAATAGGGTTTCCTCCTTTCAAGTAAAGCGCGATTCAATTAAATAGAAATGATATTCATGAAAATAACATGATTTGGAAAGGAGGACAATGGACATTTGTCATCTACCAAAACTAAAAAAAGTGAAACTTATCGTTAAGTATCACTTTCCTTTCTAACCTTATTAACATTATCGATTATTTTCTTAATATTTTCTCTCGGACTCCAGCAATTAAATTGGTAGTTCGTTTTTGTCTCAAAGCCTAAACGACTACAAAAGTAGAGCATCCCCTCTGGCTTTTTTTCTGCCTTAAAATGCCTGCATGTCGCACAACAATGGAAATCTTTCATTTACTCTCCTTATCTTTTCTTAAACTATTAATCTTTCGTTCATAATTTATTAATAATTATCCATTAAGATTTAAATAGGTTCACGGAAGAACCTTAAACCTCCGCCCCCTTAAAATATAGATTAGTTTGAATACCCGGCCCCATGGCCGGGTAATTTTTTTATAGAAATTTCCACACCTGGATAAGTATACTTCTCCTAAACCCTGTCAATAACAATACCAATCATGGAAATAGATGAGGTGTTGTATATGAAGGGAATTTATTTTATCAATGATCGTATTTGTTTAAATGGTCTAACTAAGGAAGAAAGTATTTCAGTTCAAGAACAATCCTTAAAGAAGATGATCCACGACCAAAAAATTCAAGTAGTAAAGTTCAACCCCTACCAGTTGAATGACTATTACACCATTCCACATGCACTTTTATACGATTTAAAAAAAGAAAAAGTTCCTATCGATTGTTTTTTGTATTACTCTTCACAGGTGATCGAAGATTTTATTTACAGCTATCCTGCTAAATGGCTGATTTTAAAAAGCTTCTTTAAGGAACTAATCTCCGTTGAGGAACAAAATGATTTAAATATTCAAGAAGTTGTTTAATCAAGAGAATTCTTTGCCTGCTTTCGATAAACAATAACAAAGTTAATCAGGATAATGATGACCATATAGGCGCCGTAAAGTCCGAAAGAATAAAGCTTGTTATTACTAAATGAAGCACCTGCATAAGACAAAAGCAGAATGTTTGGAACTTTTCCGATCATGGATGCGGTAAAAAATGTTAGCCATCTCACATGACTTAATCCACAAATGATATTGACAACCGGTGCTGGAATGATAGGAATTAATCGACAGGTTAATATCGCTACAAAGGAATTTCTGTTTAAAAACTCATCGTATTCCTGAACTTTTGGATATTTCATCAGTTTATCCTGGGCAAAATCGCGAAAACCATACCTGGATATGAAGAAGAAAGCCATCGTCCCAGCCATGGCCCCTGTTAAGGATACAAGCATCCCTTGGGCTGTTCCAAATACGGCTCCGATCATTCCTGCTAAAACTGGAAACGGGATGATAGGAAAAAAGACACATATCGACACTAATAACATACTAATGAAAATCGAAAAGGCTCCGCCTTGTTTAACAAGATGCAGTAATTCATCCTTTTGTAAAAAACCAATCGTAATAATTACTAGCAATATCCCTATACTTAAAATTCTTTTAAACATCCGACAACTCCATTCACTTCAATTTTTTTGATTAGCCTTATCATACTATATTTTTAATTTTGAAAAAATAAAAAGAGCCTTTCTAATGTTGAAAGACCCTTCTACTTATCACAATTAAAATGCAGTCCTTGCACCAAGGTACCTTGGTTTCCAGTAGGAATTTGTCATATCTGCAATCGATACACCTTTTGATCCCGCTTGAATGAATTGGTTGTTTCCTAAATAAATCCCTACATGTGTAGGACCAGGAGCGTATGTTTCAAAGAATACTAGATCTCCAGGCTTTGGGCTGCTGACAGCTTTCAGTCCAGACCATTGTGTTGCTGCCGTTCGTGGAATGGTTACTCCAACTTTATTAAATACATAACTTGTCAAACCACTGCAATCAAAACCTGCCGGCGTATTGCCACCCCATAAATACGGTGTTCCTATGTATTTTTTGGCTTCATCCATCACCAGTTGCGCCTTTGATATAGTTGGTGCAGGTGCTAGATTTGATGTACCTCCCGCAGTTACCTTTAAGACTTGTCCTACATAGATCGTATCTGATGTGAGGTTATTCAGTGATTTAAGCTGGGCAATGGAAAGTTTGTAGCGTACTGAAATAAGGTAAAGTGTGTCCCCTTTTTGGACCGTATAGGTAGGTGCAACTAGTTCGTGGCTGTGTGGTGCTAATAATGATAGCTTCTGATTTACATAGAGATTATCACTTGTTAGGTGATTCCAAGTTTTCAAGTCAGCAACTGAGACTTTGTTTGCTTGTGAAATCTTCCAAAGTGTATCTCCCGATTGGACAGTATAAATGTTTTCATGTGCACTAGCAGAACCAACAAATGTAGAAAACAGGATCCCCGCCGTTGCTACGAATGATAATAGTTGTTTTTTCATCGTAGTACCCCTTCAATTCGTTTGTGTACCTACATCATAAACGAACATTAAGGATGGAATAAACCCCAAGGATATGACTTACAAGGTAAAAAAATCCAATACTAGCAAAGAAAACCGTAAATATAACAAACACAATTAAGTAACTATCCACTATTTATCATGTTTTTCATGGAATCTTACATTATTTTTTAATGTTTTTGTAACATAAATGTAATAGAAAAGAAGTTTATGATTTTTATAGATATCACATAATTCTCACTAGGATGTAGAAATATTGTAACAATACTCCCATCCACTGTGGGCTGATAAACCTATAATAAACCTATAGTTTATAAATATTAATGAATTTGGGTGATGATGATGCAAGGAATAGGAAAAGGACATCCACATGCTATGGGGCACCCTCATGGAATGAGAAATGTAATAGATTATGATAAAAATCCATTTATCGTTATTTGGGAAGTAACGAGAGCCTGTCAGCTTAAGTGCATTCACTGTCGTGCTGATGCGCAGCTTACTCCAGACCCACGGGAACTTTCACATAAAGAAGGAATCAATTTAATTGATCAAATTTATGAGATGGATAATCCAATGCTCGTTTTTACAGGCGGGGATTGTATGATGAGAGAAGATCTTTATGAACTTGCTGATTATGCAATTAAAAAAGGGATGCGCGTTTCCATGACACCTAGTGCCACAGCGAATGTAACAAAAGAAAAAATGAAACTGTTCAAAGATGTCGGACTCTCACGCTGGGGCTTTAGTTTAGACGGCCCAACACCCGAGATTCATGATCATTTCCGCGGGACCCCTGGATCATTTGATTTAACCGTTGAAAAAATTAAATACTTAAATGAATTAGACATGCCGCTCCAAATCAATACAGTAATCTCTCGTTATAATTATGACTCGCTTGAACAAATGGCAAAACTAGTTGGCGAGCTAGGCGCTGTTATGTGGTACATCTTCCTACTTGTCCCAACTGGCAGAGGTCAAATGGACGCATGTATTTCTCCTGCTGAGCATGAAAAGGTGTTTCGTTGGTTGTATGAATTAAGCAAAACTGCACCATATGATATTAAAACTACCGCAGCACAACATTACCGCAGGGTTGTTTTACAGCAAAAGACGCGCGACCAGTTAATTGAAAAAGGTGAAATTCATTACGAAGACTCGATTACAACTGATTTTGCTTCCATGCATGATGGCTTGAAGCGTGCACCAAAAGGGGTAAATGATGGCAACGGCTTCGCCTTTGTCTCCCATATTGGAGATGTTATGCCAAGTGGATTACTTCCTATTGTCGGTGGTAACATCCGTGATACCCCGCTTGCAGAAATTTATCGTGAGGCAAAAGTATTTAAAGAACTACGTCAACCTGATAACTACAAAGGCAAATGCGGCGTCTGTGAATACAACAAAATGTGCGGCGGTTCCCGCTCACGAACTTATGCCGTAACAGGCGATTATCTGGAAAGTGAACCGTTCTGTGTTTATATACCACAAGCGATGCGGAATAAAGAAACTTCACCAATCGTATAACCATTATTAATTAGTAAAGAGGCATTCTGCTATATAGAATGCCTCTTTTTTTCCATTAAATCCTCAATTTCGAAATGGACAATAAAGACAGGGAAACTCCTTATATAATTTTGAAAATTGAACAATAAAAGTTATGATAAGGTTATACATAATATCTTTTTATGGAATGATAATCGAACGAACTAAGGAGTTAACATGATTAGAACAATTGCGATATCCCAAACTAACCAATTGAAACCAGACCTTTCAATTGAGGAACTGATAAGTGGAGATTTTCAATGGTATTGGATTGATTTTCATCAGCCAACCACCGAAGAAATCGAATTCCTAAGAACCCCTCTTTCCTTTCACCCACTAGCCATTGAGGATTGTATCCATACTTTACAGCGACCAAAGTTGGATTATTATGAAGATCACACTTTTTTAGTTACACAAGCACTAAATCAACAGATGTTTACTCGGGAAGAAATTGATTTCTTTCTTAGCAAGAACTATATAATTACTTTTCATCATAAATTTTCAACTGAAATTGAGGAAGTATGGAAACGTTTGAATTTATCGACTAACATAAAAACGTGGGATCCATCCCATGTTTTTTACCTTGTACTTGATAAAATGGTTGATAATTATTTCCCACTTGTCTATCAAATTGAAGATCGGTTAAATGAAATTGACGAGAATTCTAAAGGAAGATCAATGGAGGCATTGCTCGAGGATTTATTTGACACTAGACACCACCTCCTATCCTTGAGGCATACCATTACACCGATGCGCGATCTAATTTACAGGGTCCTAAATTCTCAGCGAATGACTTCCATTCAGAGGAAAAGGGAATACTTTTCCGATATTCATGACCATTTATTAAAATTAACCGAGATGATTGAGGCAAACCGTGAACTCACCACGGACATCAGGGATAGTTATATTTCGATAAATTCACACCAAACAAATCATGTAATGAAGGTCCTTACCGTTATTACCACCATATTCATGCCGCTCACCTTTATTGCAGGACTATATGGGATGAACTTTCATTATATGCCTGAGTTGACATGGAAATATGGATATTTCGCAGCCATTGGGCTGATGATTCTCGTAGCGATCGGCATGTCAGTTTGGTTTAAGAAAAAGGGATGGTTTAAATAAAAAGACTAGCTGCCGCTAGTCTTTCTTGACTTCTACTTATTTCCACTCTTCAAAGTCAACGGTTCCCCCTGTTAAATCAATCGTGTTGCGCTCACCCTTATAATAGGTTTTCCCATCCTTTTCAAAAATTAGATTCTCATACGTATAGACCTTTTGTCCGTTTGGAAGATGGATAACCACCTTTGGTCCCGGATTTTCTATTGGTGCTTCAATTCGAATTGTGTTTTGATAGAAATAACGAAAAGCAAAAAAACCGGCAGTTAATACAATACAAGCTAATATGAAAAAAAATAGACCCTTAAAGGATGATTGCTTCGGCTTAGAGTGGTATAATTCGGCTCTGGTCAACTTTTTCCCCTCCCATTGGTATATATTCTATTAGTTTTTTAAATAGTTAGAATATTTCCATTCATGCCCATACCGTCATTTTTTATTCCTATTTAAAAAAATTTAATACTTGTTAACCTATGCATCACCTAAGGAAAAGTTGATAATAATCGTATCTAGACACATCATTTTCGTAATTATGTATAATATTAGTGAAAGAAAACAGAAAGGGGTAATTGCTTTGCCTACTATAAATCCACAAGAAACCTTAAAATTAATCACTGACTTGGTATCCATTCCAAGCCCTTCAGGAAACACAAATGACGTGATTACCTTTGTTGAAAATTACCTTGCTGACTTACAAATCAAATCCTATAGAAACCGTAAAGGCGGTTTAATAGCCACAATTGAAGGTATTGATTCAAGTAATCACCGTATGCTTACGGCACATGTAGATACTCTCGGTGCGATGGTAAAGGAAGTAAAGTCAAATGGTCGCTTGAAAATTGACTTGATTGGCGGATTTAAATATAACTCGATTGAAGGAGAATATTGCCAAATCGAAACCAGCAGCAGCAAAAAATATTCTGGAACTATTTTAATGCACCAAACATCAGTCCATGTTTATAAAGATGCTGGGAAAGCTGAGCGAAATCAGGAAAATATTGAAATTAGAATTGATGAGAAAGTACATACTGCTGAGGATGTTCGTGCATTGGGAATTGAGGTCGGTGATTTTGTTTCATTTGACCCACGTGTAGAAGTAACACCAAGCGGCTACATTAAATCCCGCCACTTGGACGATAAAGCAAGTGTGGCCATTCTTCTGCAATTAATAAAGAAAATTAAGACTGAAAATATTACCCTTCCCTATACAACCCATTTCTTAATTTCTAATAATGAGGAAATCGGATACGGTGGAAACTCGAATATTACTCCAGAAACGGTTGAGTATTTAGCAGTCGATATGGGAGCAATGGGCGACGGACAATCGACAGATGAGTATACTGTTTCGATCTGTGTGAAGGATGCAAGTGGACCCTATCATTATGAGTTGAGAAAAAACTTAGTTCGACTAGCAGAAGAAAACAATATCCAATACAAATTAGATATCTATCCTTTTTATGGCTCAGATGCCTCAGCAGCGATCCGCTCTGGTCATGATATTGTCCATGGTCTTATTGGACCTGGCATCGATTCATCACATGCATTCGAGCGTACACACGAATCTTCCATTGATAACACTTCCAAACTACTGTATCATTACATTCAATCAGATTTAATCAGATAGGACTATTAAAGCTGGTGGTGGGTCCACCGGTTTTTTTACGATTCCATTTAGATTTTGTACAATTAATGATAAAAAGGTATAATAGACACTGGTTTAACTAGCATTCATCACTAGGAGATGAAAATATGTTTTCTAATATTGGAGTACCCGGATTAATTTTGATTTTAATCGTAGCCTTAGTCGTCTTCGGTCCAAACAAACTTCCTGAAGTTGGCCGTGCTTTTGGCAGATCGATTCGCGAATTTAAAAGAGCGACTGATGGAATTGCTGACGATATAAAGGAAGAGATAAAAGAGGAAATCAAAGAGACTAAACAAGAAACAATTAGTTTAAAAAAATAAGTTTTATGACTTATTGTCGTCAATCATTGGTAATTTCTTGCATCATTAAAAGACATCCAAAAAACATCCCCATCAACTGATTGAGGAGGATGTTTTTTGGATTATTTTTTAGTAAATGCTTGAAATTGATTCATTAATTTTTGCCTGGATTTTGGATTACGAAGTAAATATGCAGCACCTAGTGCAACGGTGGTCATCATTAAATTTTTCCTTCTCATTTCATACCTCCTCGGAATTAATCATTCTTAAATATTCCCTTTAATAAGTTATTTTAACAGCAGTAATTATTGACATCTTGTCATCATGAAGAGGTTGAATAATTGAAGATTGACCTGTTTAAACAAAGAAAAAACTAATCCCTTTGAATTAGTTTTTCGATAGAAGCTCATTACTTTTTCAGTAATTCTTTGATTTTTTGATTATGCTGTTTTGTTTGATCTAACAGTTGATTTAGAAGTACCACGGCCTGTTTATTGTCTTTCTTTTCAACGGCATTCCTTAATTCATGGAATGTCCTCCAATGTGACATTTCTTTTCCGCCATGTGCCTGTTTTATAAATTCCTCTTTTGTTAACTTACCTGCATCAAATTGTTTTTTTAGTTCTTCTATTTTCACCATTTTTTCTTTTTTCCATTGCTCACGTTTTTCAGCATTTTCAGGACTCATCCAATGGTTACTTAGTGTCTTCTTTTCCGCAAGGACGGTTGTCCACTCGCCTTTTTTATCTGGAGTATACTGGTCTACCCATGATAGAAGCATTTTCTCTCTTTCCGCCATCTTTGCTTGCCAATCTTTATGCATCATATGATGCTCTCTGCCCTCTTTACAATCACAAGGTGCTTTTTCCCTTTGCCCCCCATTATTGGTGTCAGGCACCGTTTGGTTTGCTCCAGCCATTCCAGGCACAGACAATAATAATCCTAATGATAAAAGTAACATTTTAAACTTCATAATTATCTCCTTCCGATTTTTTAATTAGTAAAATAAACCTTTTTTAACGGTACGGAATTATCATTCCCAGTTGGTAAAAAAAAATTTACCATTTCGACAAATATTTAGTTATAAAACACTTGAGATTTTATTTGGATTATCGTATTCTAAAAGCAGAGAAGATATGTGAAATGTTTCACAATAAATTAGAGAAAATACTTTACAAAAGTGTTAGGAGTGGGAAGTTATGAACAAACCAAAAATCGTCATCCTCGGTGCAGGCAACACTTTGGTGTAAGTAGAGAACCAGTGAAAGTTACTGTGAAACAGTAAACCTAACCATTATTTATGCAAATTTCCTTCCGGCCGGGGTCCCCTCCCCTTGCAGGAAATTGAATAGAATCATCCCTAAGAAATGTGCCTTCAATCCCCCAATTTAAGGCATTCAGCCCCATTCCAATTTTCTGGAGTGGGGCTGTATTTATCTCAACGTAATTTCTAGAGCCATTCTAATAATTCAAGTCGATTGCCAAACGGATCATGTACATGAATTCTGCTCGCCCCTGGAAGTAGATCGTCCTCTGTATACAAAACTCCCTTTTCACGTAGATGACCTTTTAATTCCTCGATATTTTCTACCACTAATGCAGGATGTGCTTTTTTAGCTGGTGAAAATGGTTCCTCTACCCCAATGTGAAGTTGAAAGGTCCCAAATTCAAACCAAACCCCACCGCGTTTCTTTAATTCTGCTGGCTTTTCTACTTCAATTAATCCCAGAATTCCATTGAAAAATTCCCTCGCGGTTTCTTCACAGCCCTTTGGGCCAGCAAGTTGAATATGATCGATCTTTTTTATTGCAAATGACATAGACACTCCTAAATTTGTCAATTATCCTCTCTATATTTTATTGATTTTATAATATTCTTTCAAGTTTGAACTTTCGTTTTTTAATTTAACTCTGTTAAACTGGGCTGTTGATTTCCACTCCAGGCGCTTCGCTCCAATCACCTTGGCTATAAAAATCAACTATGACCATAACACACCCAATAAAAAAGCTATTCCCGCAAACACGGAAATAGCATTCTCTAATAGACATCTCTTCTAGTAAAGACAAAAAATGAAACGAATAAGGCAACAGCCCACCATATAAGGAGGATTTGGATGGAAAATGAAAGATCCATGCCTTCAATCGGAGGTGCTGTTCCTTTCATATAATCGGTTAACCGTAAATTAACCATAAAAAAGTACTTTGCAGATTCCCAGGAGGATACCATGTTCGTTAATATAGCTCCTGAGATTAAGGAGGCAAGCATGACACCCATGCCGGCAGCCGTACTGCGAATCAAAACCGACAACATAAAGGATAAGGTACCGACGACAATAGAGACAAACCAGACCAGTCCAAAGTCCATTAATAAAAATTTCCATTGCCCCATAAGTTTGACTTCTGAAGTATTTAAGCCTGTTTCGGTCACATTAAATCCTGTTAAAATGGGTGCTCCCCAGCCTTTGTATCCAAACACCAAACCAGAAATCAAATAAGAAAGGATTCCTGAGATCGCAATAATTAAAGAAATGGCTAAGCAAAGCGTCAAATATTTACTTAAGAGTACCTTCCATCGTTTGACCGGCCTCGTCAATAGCAGTTTAATTGATCCTAAACTGTGCTCGGATGAAACCAAATCACTGGCAATGACCATGACCATTAATGGAATAAAGAGATCAATCGAGTTTTCTAAGAAAATCCTCATAAACGTTGGTGCACCAGGCTCAGAAGGATTAATATCATGATCCAGATAATATTGTTGCTGTTGCAGGGATATTTGCAGTTGTTTCTTCCATTCATCGGTAATCCGACTGCTGCTCAAACGATTGGTCGTATCAACAATTTGCTGTTGTAAAATTGTTCGCCAATCACTAGTTCCCAATTTTTCTCGTTGTGTTTGAACTTGTTTATATTGTGCATATGTAAATAACATGACAAGAACACCAATAATGATAGCAATAACAATAAGCCGCTTCTTGGCAATCAGTTTCATCATTTCATTTTGAATCAATTTATTCAATTGTATCACCCCCCGTAAGTTCGAGGAATAAATCTTCCAGGACTGGCATTTTTCGATTCATTTCAGTCACAGCAATTCCTGCTTCAACCAACTGCTTATTCCATAGAGGTATCTTTTGTTCATTAAATTCTGTCAGTATGGTACCATCTTCTGTTACATCAATTTTGGTTAACGAACTTAATACTTCCTTTCCCTTCTCAAGCGGATGAACCTGCCAAACGACTCTCTCGCGATTTGCCAGCAGTTGATGGACAGTATCCGTTCGAATAATCGTCCCTTTTGAAATAATCGCGACACGGTCACACAAAAGTTGAATTTCGCTTAGCAAATGACTGGAAACTAAGACGCTTAAGCCTTCATCCTCTGCAAGAAACCTGATAAATTGTCGCATTTCACGGATTCCTGCCGGATCCAACCCATTAGTTGGCTCATCAAGAATCAGCACTTTTGGTCTTCCTAATAAGGCTTGAGCAATCCCAAGACGTTGTCTCATCCCTAAAGAATAGGTTTTTACCTTATCATGAATTCTTTCTGTTAAACCAACAAGTTCAGTAACCTCTTTAATTCGTTGTTCTCCGATTCCTTCGAGCATTCTGGCAAAATGAAGGAGGTTATTATACCCGGAGAGATATGGATACAATTCTGGATTCTCGACAATACAACCAAGATTGGTCATTGCTTCTTGAAAATTCTCTTCTATATTCGCGCCACAAATGTGAATGCTGCCGGATGTGGGTTTGATTAATCCAACAAGCATGCGGATCGTCGTTGTTTTCCCTGCTCCATTTGGGCCTAGGAAGCCAAATACCTCTCCTTCCCGTAAATCGAAAGTCAATCCCTTGATAATTTCCTTTTTTCCAATTACTTTTTTAAGATTTTTTACAGATAGTGTAATTTTTTTCTCCATCGAATTCCTCTCCTTACCAGGTAAGCAATGAGGCTACCCGTTCGGCAATTAAACGATACCCTTTTGAATTTGGATGAAACTTGTCGGAATATAAGTAGTCATTAACCTTTAACTCAAACAAGTCGAAGGTTGGTATAAACACGATTTTTGGAAAAGAGGCACTGACTTCTGCACTATCGTAATTCCAGTGGCGGACCACTTTCGACATCTCTTTTCCCTGCTCTAATTCAATAAATGGATTATACAAACCAATGAAAAACACATTGGCATTTGTATTGTTTTTACGTATTTGCTCAAAAACAAACTTCAAATTATCCAGGTATTTCTTCTCAATCGCTGCAATATCTTCAGTTTCAAAATCGCTTAAGCCTTGCCCCCCGCGGAACAAGTCGTTTCCGCCAATCGTCACTAGGACAATATCCGCTTTTTGAATTTGGCGCCCTACTTCTTTTTCCTGTACTTGCTTCCTAAGAGATCCAGATCTTTGTCCATTGATGCCAAGGTTGGTCAACTGTACCTGACGCTTTGTTTTTCCCTTGATTTCATCAATCAAGACACCCACATATCCTTTTCCGGTTTCATCGCCTGTTCCTCGAGTTAACGAATCACCTAACGCCACGATGGTTAACCCCTTTTTATTTTCCACCTTGGAAACGGTTTTTGCTTCTGGAACCTTTTCTGGTTTTCCAGCATAAAATTCCCCTACCGCCCAGCCAAGCCCGATCAGCCAGAGGAGGCAAAATAATACAGCTATGCCCGTGATCGAACGTATGACATTTTTATTCATTAAATAACATCCTTTCTGGCCATTTCTCTATTTAATTTAATCATAGTTGAGATATGAATCAAACTTTCAAGGAACATATATCGTATAAAATACATAAAGTTCGAAAATTGTTAACTTCTACAACTATTTTCTCTAAATAAAAATCAAAGGAACCGTTGAGAGGACTCCTTTGATCTTAATTTGTTCTCCTATTTGGTTCCTGTTTCTATAACTACATTCCTTAATTTCCTAATCCCATAAATAATTACAATTAAAATGACAATAACTACGCTAGTTAAAATTAAATATTTCCTGATGAGCTCAAAAAAAACTTCCCATTGAGGACCAAGTATTTTTCCTAAAGAGATAAAACTAGAAACCCAAATCGCTGACCCGAGCCCTGTATACAAGGTATAAACCCTAATTGGTAAACGTGTAATCCCTGAAAAATAACCGATAAAATGCCTAAATACTGGAATAAATAAGGCAATGATTAATATTTTATTGCCATATTTTCTTAACCAGTTTGAAATTGAATTCAAACGATCTGGTTCTAAATGTAGCCGCTTCCCATGCTTTTCAAAAAAATGAATCCCCAGCTTACAGCCTACCCAATAGGAAAGCAACATTCCTAGCGTACAACCAGCTGTAGAAGCGAGTATACTTCCAATCCAATTAAGCTTTCCAAGAAAGGATAAAAATCCTGCATATGCCAACATTGCTTCCATTGGAATCGGAAGTGCAAAAATACCTAGAGTAATGGAAAGAAAAAGAACAAGATACCCGTACTCGTTCATGATCGTCGTTAAAAAATGCAATAATGTTAGCTCCTTTCCTAAAAGGGATATTTGGCATTGAAATGGCATCAATCTTATTGGTATTTTAACCAAACTTCTCTAATATAGTTATCGACTTGTAGATTCAAATTTATATTCTTTGAAAGGCTGTTCGTAAGTTCACTACAAAAATAAAGCCGACTTCTATTAGAAATCGGCTTGTTTCTCTGTTATTCTTCTAAATTCCCCATAGGACCAAAAAATTCAAAGTGAATTCTTTCTTGATTTACCCCTAATTCTTTTAATGAACGATTAATAGCTTTCATAAATGGAACAGGTCCACAGAAATAAAAATCGGCGTCCTTGGTTGTGATATTTTCTTTCAGCCACTCACGGGTTACATAGCCTTCAACATCAAAGAGGTTATTCTTGCGATCCTCTTCTGTTGGTGAATCGTAAAAGAAATAAGAATGTACGTTTTCAAGCTTTGATACCTCTTCTACTTCGTCTCTTAGTGCATGTACATTCCCATTCGCAGCTGCATGGACAAATGTTACCTTACGTTCTGGCTGGACTTCAACGACTGTTTTTAACATACTCATCATTGGTGTTAAACCAACGCCGCCACTTAGTAACACAACAGGAGTATTTTTCTCAGTATCAAGAACAAAATCCCCCGCTGGAGCACTTACTTTTAAAATATCTCCTTGGCTCACTCCATTGTGTAAGTAATTAGATACCATGCCGTCCGGGTTTGCAGTTCCCGCTTCGCGTTTAACACTGATTCGGTAATAGTCTTTACCTGGAGCATCTGATAGGCTGTATTGACGAATATGTGTGAACTTTTCACCAGCCATTTCTAGCTTGATACTAATATACTGACCAGGGGTAAAATCGGCAATTCCTTTGTTGTCTTCTGGTTTTAAGTGAAACGAGGTGATCACTTCACTCTCAACTACTTTACGGTCAACAATAAAGTTGCGAAATCCCTTCCAACCACCATGTTGATTTTCAGTTTCATCATATAATTCTGCTTCTACACTGATAAAAACATCTGCAATTACATTATACGCTTGGGCCCATGCGTCAATAATCTCGTCTGTTGCTGCATCACCTAATACATCCTTAATCGCTAGCAGTAGATGTTTACCGACAATCGGGTAATGTTCAGGCAAGATGCCAAGGCTTCTATGTTTTTGTGCAATTTGCTTCACTACTTGAAGAATAGCTTCCAGATTATCGATATACATGGCTGCGGCATATACCGTTCCAGCCAATGCTTTTTGCTGTCTGCCTTGTTTTTGATTAGCATGATTAAATATATTTAATAATTCAGGATGGTTGCCAAACATCAATTGGTAAAATCGAGTTGTAATTTTTTCCCCATGTTTTTCTAAAACAGGTACAGTTGATTTGATTATTTCAATCGTTTTTTGATCTAACATTTTAACACTCCCTATATATTTCACTGTTTCCATAGTGATTATATGATATTTAACACACGAAATAAGTGATTTAAATCACAGACTACTATTTTTGAATAATTAGAACTATGTACTTTTTAGTGTTTCTCGCCTAAAAACTTCACAAAGTTTTCATATTTTAACATGACAAATATAACTTGTTGGTTAATATTCCTTCTTGTAATGTTGAATCTAGTTATCAAAACAAATGGTATAAAACTAACATGTGTAATGAGCAATATTGAGATTATATGATATAGAAATAAGAGATTTCACTGGAGGAAGAGGATTAACATGAATGCAGCAAAAATTGCATGGATTACTGACACAACAGCTTCGCTAAGCAAAGAGTTTATCGAGCTAAATAATATACATGTAGTTCCACTTAACATTGTAATTAACCAAGAATCCTACAAGGAAACAATAGATATTACACAAAAAGAGTTTTATGAGCGAATGAAACATGAGGATTCGAAATTTCAAACCTCCCAGCCTGCCCTGGGTGATTTTGTGGAACTTTATACAAAGTTAAAGGAAGACTATGACTACGGAATAGCCATTCATGCTTCCAGTCTCTTATCAGGGACGTTTCAAACCTCTGTAATGGCAGCAGAAATGGCTGATTTTAAACTGTTTCCCATCGACTCCATGACAGGTTCCTACCCTCTTTCTTTTTTAATAAAAAAAGGGATCGAACTTGTGGAAAAAGGACTTGATAGCGGTGAGGTTGTCGCAGAATTAAATGCACTACGCGACATTACACGCTTATATTTAGTCCCCTCAAATCTGGACCAACTCAAAAAAAGCGGCAGAGTATCCGGCGGCCAAGCAATACTAGCTTCATTATTTAATATAAAGCCGATTTTAGCGATTGAAGACGGTGGCGCAAAGATAAAAGATAAGGTTCGAACCGAAAAAAGAGCGATTTCATGGTTGATTAATAATTTACAAACAGACTTGGAAACAAAGAATGTTAGAAAAGTTGCTATCGTTCATGCTAATGATATCGAGAGAGCTGCCGTGCTTGAACAATTAGTCAACGAAACATTCCCTGATATCCAAACTGAATTAATGATGCTGATTACTGTGGCAGGTGTGCATACTGGGGTAGGAACGCTTGGACTTTCGTGGGTGTGTGAATAATGAAAAGGAAAGGACTGGGGGATCTAATACATATGAAAATATAAATTTTTCGAAAAAGCTTATTCCCGAAGATGCCAAGATTGGTCTTGTCGTTACAAATAATTTTCATCTCTACCGGGCAGTCTCAATTGCCCGTGATTATGGCCTACAGGTGCAGGGACTCCCAGCAGAAACACCATGGATTGCTGTGGTAAAATCCTATTCCCGCGAATATTTGGCGATTACTAAATTCTATCTAAAAAGATATTTCCTTGATTAATTTCGAGATTTGATATCAATTGTGAAAGAATTGATCGGTTTTTCATAATAAAAAAGAGTACTGAAATTCAGTACTCTTTTCTAATACCAAACATCTCAACTATTACTAGTTTTTGCATATACACACGTATCTCTTAAATCTTGGCCATCTGCAGACATTTCATCATTTCTAAAAATGCCTTCTAAGGTAAACCCTAATCGTTCAGGAATGGCCCGACTTTTGATATTTTTTGAGTCACAACGAATTTCAACCCGTTTTGCATTGAGTTCAGTAAAGGCAAATTTCGTTATCGCCTCTGCCGCCTCCGTTATATACCCCTTCCCGCTAAAGCGCGTATCAATCCAGTAACCTATTTCAACCTTTGGGATATTCCAGTTGATCCTGTGCAATCCAGAAGAACCGATGAATTCTCCTGTTTCTCGATTAAATATATGTAACCTTAAATCCTCACGGGTTAAAAACTTAGCATGTGCCTCACGCATATTTACTTCTACATCTTCCTCGGTTTGCTCGTGGTGGGCCCAAGGCATCCATTCTTTTATTTCATTTAACGAAGACTGCATTGCTTGGTACACCACTTTACCATCTCCGGGCAGAGGCATACGTATTAATAATCTTTCTGTGTAAAATTGATTTGGAAAGTCTAGTAGTATTGGTTTCATAATCTTGCCCTCCTTCTGAATATAAATAATTCGCTACGATCATTGTTCATTCCTTTTTTCAGAAAGAAATATGGAGGAGCCGATTCGCTGATAGAATGGGAATATTCGCTGATTAAATCATTAAATTCTCTGATTGAATTGATAAATTCGCTGATTGAATCAATAAATCCGCTGATTGAAAAATCCGCTGATACACCGAAAGTTTAATTCGCCCATTGAACTGAGAAATTCGCTCATAAAACCAAGAAATTCGCCCATTCAATTGAAAAATCCGCTCATAAACTTAATTTCGTTCACAGTTGCAGACAATATATAATAAAAGAGACCCTTCCCAACCAGGAAGAGCCCGAAAGTTTGCTATTTTTAGTATGCTTTTGCCCAATAAACCATTTTATTGGCTTCTTTTCCACAGCATACACATTTGTCAGATACTTTTTCTTGCTCGAATGGCAAACATCTAGATGTTGCCCCAGTATCTTCTTTAATTTTTTCCTCACAAGCTAATTCGCCGCACCACATGGCCTTGATAAAACCTGGTTTTGCTTCGAGTGATTGCTTTAACTCATTAAGTGTTACAGCAACAGTGGTTCTTTCTTCACGATGAGTAAGTGCTTTATTATATAAATTTGTTTGAATTTCATCTAATAACTCAACAAGCTTCGTTTCTAATTGGTCGAGCGGAACAAACACTTTCTCTAAAGTATCGCGTCTTACTAAGACCACTTGCTTGTTTTCGATATCTTTAGGTCCCACCTCAAGACGGACTGGAATACCTTTCATTTCATACTCATTGAACTTCCAGCCTGGCTTTTTATCACTAGCATCGATCCCTACACGTACAACACTTGATAAAGTCTCTTTTAACTCATAGGCAAAATCAAGAACGCCTTCTTTATGCTGAGCTATCGGCACAATCATCACTTGAGTTGGTGCAGCTTTTGGCGGAATCACAAGGCCGCGGTCATCGCCATGCACCATGATTAAGGCACCGATAATCCTTGTGGTGAAGCCCCAAGAGGTTTGATGCACATATTGGAGCTTTCCTTCTTTGTCTGTATATTGAATGTTAAATGCCTCGGCAAATCCTGTGCCGAAGTGGTGGGATGTACCAGACTGTAATGCTTTTCCATCATGCATTAAGCTTTCTATCGTAAAAGTAGCTTTCGCACCTGCAAACTTTTCTTTTTCCGTCTTTTGGCCTTTTACAACTGGAATCGCAAGAATTTCTTCACAAACTGCGGCATAAACATTTAGCATTTTAATGGTTTCTTCCATAGCCTCTTCGTCAGTTGCATGCGCGGTATGACCTTCCTGCCATAAAAACTCTAATGTCCGTAAAAATGGACGGGTTGTTTTTTCCCAACGGACCACGTTTGCCCATTGGTTATAAAGCTTTGGCAGATCTCTGTAAGAATGGATGATGTTACTATAATGCTCGCAAAAAAGAACCTCTGATGTAGGGCGGACAACTAATCGTTCTGCCAGCGGTTCAGATCCGCCATGTGTGACCCACGCCACTTCTGGTGCAAAACCTTCAACATGATCTTTTTCTTTTTGCAGCAAGCTTTCAGGAATAAACAAAGGCATATAAACATTTTCATGCCCCGTTTCTTTTATACGGCGATCCAATTCATTTTTTATATTATCCCATAAAGCATAACCATATGGTCGAATAATCATCGAGCCACGAACACTTGAATAATCAATTAAGTCAGCTTTTGTTACTACATCGGTATACCACTGGGCGAAATCATCGTCCATTGCAGTTACATCTTTTACAAATTCTTTTGCCATGTTTGACACCTCATTAAATTTTTTTAAATAAGTAACGGTCGCTCCCGCTTTTCTACACAAAAAGGCCTTGATCCTCAAAAAAGGGACCAAGGCCTGGCGGTACCACCCTAAATTCATAAAGCTAAAAAGCTTTATACACTTTCCATGATAACGGACATTATCCGCATGTATCTTCATATGTATCCGATACAGAACTCAGAGGCAGGTTCAAATGACCATCTTAAGAAACCTCGCACCATTGGTTTCCTCTCTTGATAAGACCTTTTCACTTTACTAATCCCCGTCACAGTTTCAATAGTATTTTTGAAAATTATATATTTCATTATAAAAAAAGTCAATTTTTTTTATGGAATATATTGCTGAAGCCTGCAATTTTCCTTCAAATTTACTTTAAACGTCTAAATAAATCAGTTAAAATGCTAGTAATTAAAAAAATGGGGTGGCTTACTTGGAAAAAGAAAAGGAAGATCTCCAACAAGAGGAAGAAGAAAAAGAGTTTCTACTTGAATATATCAAGATGCAGAATGAGGCCATGAAAAGAATTTTTAAAAATACCCTTGATAAAGAAAATAAAGAATAAAATCGATCTCCTACTATTCCATATCCTTGTTTAACCTCATTAATATTCATAAAACGTTCATATTAATCACTAAAAATACAAATTTGAATGGGTTATTTCCATTTATAATACTCATATGTTGTAAATTATTTAATGAATAAATCATACACATCTGAGGAGACATAAAATGAATATTTTTGCGATTATTTCGGCAATTGTAGTTGCCATTGGTACCGGATATTCCATTTATTCTGTTTACCGTCATAAAAATAAGCTAGCCAATACATCTGGGATTATGATTAGTATGGTCATCGCGGTAATCACAGGGTTACTGACCGGCAGTATCATTGGCATCATTTCCGGTGAGATTTTTCTAGTAGTAGGAGTCAGTATGATTATTGGTTTCGTCGTAGGTTTCTTAGCTGGACACCCCGTTGGGATATTAGCCATCCTAATGGGATCAATTTCTGGTTTAATGGGCGGGATCATTGGAGCTATTCTCGGTGCATTTCTTCAATTTATTAATCCTACTATTTTACTTGGAATCTTGTTAGGTTTTTATATTTTAATTATTGGATTCGTGATCATGTATATTTTCGTGGAATCGAATAATAAATTATCCCTTGATACACAAGAGCTCTCACCATTTGCGATCATCGCAGGAGGCGTTGTGATAGTATCATTATTTTTATTTATGTATAGCAGTGATATGGTCGAAATTCCTGGTCAAAGTCAAACAACGCAAACAGCAACTAAACAAGCTGCTACTAGTCAAGAGGTTCCCAAAACGAAAGTTGATGTGACAAAGGAAAGCAAGCCACTTGTAAAGATGGAAGTAACCACACAGGGGTACACACCTAATGTTATTCTAGTTAAAAAGGGTGTACCAGTAGAACTAGAAATTAAAAATCCATTGGATAGTAGTAATTGTATATCCACCTTTATGATTCCTGATTTTAATATTAACAATGTCAACCTAAAAACTGGAACAACAAAACTAACTTTTACCCCGGATAAGTCCGGAGAATATACCTTTAGCTGCGGAATGCAAATGTTTAAAGGGACAATTATTGTTGAATAAGAATGCCAAAAGCACACGACAACTTCATTCGTGTGCTTTTTGTTTAGAAAAAAACAAATTCAATTTTTTGGGGTTTTTGGAAAAGTAATTTCAATTGTTGTCCCTTTACCAAGGGTGCTTTGTATCTTTGTTTTTCCATGATGCTTCTCAATAATCCACTTGGCAATCGACAGGCCCAATCCTGTTCCCTCGGCAGCCGTTCTAGCTTTATCGCTTTGATAGAATCGGTCAAAGATTTTAGGGATATCCATTTCAGGAATACCAATTCCGTTATCTTTTACTTTAAGGAAAATAGACGAATGAGTATGTCCGCAAGATAGCAGGATCTCTCCTCCTTCCATTGTATATTTCATCGCATTGTCCAATAGTATGACGATAAGTTGATGAATTCTCGCTTTATCACCAAAAAAGGTAACAGGTTCAGCTGCTTCTATCCGCAGTGATTTTTCTTGATACATAACAATTTCTTCGTATTGTTGATGGATTTCTTTTAAAAGTTCATTTAGATGGAACGTTTCCTTTTTCACTTCAATTTGGTCAGAGTCCGATCTCGCCAGTGTCAATAAGTTGGTGACTAATTTGGAAAGTCGCCTGGATTCATTTGAAATCGTTGATACATCAAGAATTTTATCCTTTATTGTTGCAGCGGGAGACCGAAATAGTAAATCCGTTTTTGCTTGGATGACGGCTAATGGGGTTCTTAACTCATGCGAAGCATCGGAAACAAATTCTGTCTGCTTTTGCCAAGCCTTTTTAATCGGTACAAGTGCCTTTCCTGCTAAAAAATAACCAGAAGCAACTGCACAAATGATTCCAACTCCCATACCAATCAGCATTATCAACAATAGTCTTTCGAGTAATTTTTGTTCAGAGTTTACATTACGGATGAATTGAACAGTGATTTTTCCTAGTTGAGGATGATCCACTTCGAAGGCAATATACCTAAACGAAAAATCTTCTACATCAACATCCTTTAAGGTATTTAATGTTTTTGGGCGAATCAGCTTCTCATTATCTTGAAAAATTTCAGAATCACGGTTTTGTTCCAACAAGAGCTGATTATTTTCATCCCAGATTAGGGTCAATATCCGGGGATCTCTCCTGATAAATTTAGGAATAGGCCCCCCATCGTCCCCACGAATTTCACCTGGTCCCTCCGGCTGCTTTTGAAAATGTTCAATCGATTCATGGAGCGATTGGTTTACATCCCTATATAATTTATTCTCTGTGTAAAAATAAATAACGCTTCCGAGTGCGCTGATAAGTACAATAAAGACTAATGAATTTAAAAATGTCAGCTTAATAAGTGTTTGCCGAAACATGAGATGCCCCTATTCTTCGTTCAACATGTAACCTACGCCACGAATGGTTTTAATATCGGTATGATAGCCTGACGGTTCTAATTTTTTACGGAGGTGGTGCATGAATACCTCAACTATAGCGATTGTTGTATCCGAATCAAAGCCCCATACACGGTCATAGATTTGCTCTTTCGTTAGGATTGCGCCTTTATTCTGAATCAGATATTCTAATAACTCATATTGCTTTGCCGTGAGTTTCAACTGCTCACCATCGACGACAATATCTCTTTCCTTCCCTAACAATTCAATGCCGCGAAATTGAATGGTTTGATTGGTTGTTAAGCTGCCGCTTCTTCTTAATAAGGCACGGATTCTGGCTTTCAATTCTGCTGCTTGAAATGGTTTAACTAAATAATCATCTCCACCGCTATCTAAGCCTTTGACACGATCTTCGAGGGAATCCCTTGCAGTAAGGAATAGGACAGGAATCTTTAATCCTTCCTTTCGAATCGTTCGTAAAACTTCGAACCCATCAATCTCAGGAATCATGACATCTAGTACAATCACATCATGGATGTTTTGCATCGCTAAAAATAAGGCATCCTCACCATTGGATGCTTGATCCACTTCAAACTCATCTGATAAAAGCTGAACAATCGATTCCAATAAAGGAAGATTATCCTCCACAACTAATAAGCGCATTTTCAATCTCTCCTAAGTTTGTATCTAAAAATAATTATATAGCAAATAAAGCAATCGTAACATAGGACATGTCCGCTGTTTACCTTTCATTTAAAAGAGGTGTTTGGGAAGCTAAAATTACCTCCTGTTTAGTTTCCACCCCTACCGCCAAATTGTCCTTGACCTCCAAAGTTCCGGTTCATTCCGCCCACGTTTCCGATTCCACCAAAAACACTGCTTTGGGAATTACTACTTGAATTATTTGACGAGCTCGCTTTTGCTAATTGAGGTAATTTTACTGTTTCTCCTTCCGATACTCCTTTTGTTATTTCCACATAATCTTCATTTGCGATGCCCGTTTGAACTGTATTTTTCTCCGTTCCAGAGGTGTTACTATCTGTGCTCTTCGAATTGACTATGACATATTTCTTATTGTTTGATGTGTATACAGCATCAAGTGGAACATAAAGGGCATTAACTTTACTTTCTGTTAAGATTCTTGCTTCCGCACTCATCCCGACTTTAAGTTGATCTGGTTTATCAATAGAAATGGTAACATCAAAAGTAGAGACTCCGTTTGATGATGCTCCGTCTTCAGAAATTGCAGATACTTTACCAGTAAATACTTGATCAGGAAACGCATTAATGGTTAGGTCAACTGGCTGATTCTTTTTAATTTTGGATATATCAAGCTCATCAATTTGAACCACGGTTTGTAATTGCTTATAGTTTGTGACATGGGCAACAACTTGTCCATTTGTTACTGGCTCTCCTGCGGAAACTGCGATTGTCGTAATAACCCCAGTGGCGGGCGCTGTTATAGGGTCACTTCCATCTGAAAAAGTAATTAACTCATCTCCTTCGGTTACATTCTCCCCCACAGCTGCAAGTACTTCATCAACTTCATTATTATTAAACGTTGTTTTAATATCTTCACTCGTTACCGCTTGAACTGTCCCCGAACCACTAATGTTGACGTTTAACGTCCCTTTTTGAACAACTGCTGTTCTGACTTGCGCTGACACCGTTTGTGTACCTAACTTTAATGAATCCCATCGATAACCAACGAAACCAACAACGAGTACACTACCTACAATAATTATCCATTTTTTCATCTAAACTTGCTCCTTTTCCGTCCTGAATTCCCCCCAGGAAGCCAAATAATCTAATCTACACCCATTATTATGTTTATTTCTTAACTTTTCCTTAAAAGATAGTAAGTTTTGAGGAAAACATAAATTTGAACAGGTAGTGTCAAGGATGATTTGTATCAAGCGATTGATCAAGTAAAGTTGGACCATTATTATACGGGAAACTGGGTAATCAGTGATGACTTGGTCACCAATTCCCAGGAAGGTTTGAAGAAAACAGAAGGAATTACCGTTGGTTTCATTCTAATTGTCCTCCTTCTTGTATTTAGGTCGGCGATTGCACCAATTATTCCGTTAGTAACAGTTGGTTTCAGTTATCTTACGGCCCAATCCATAGTTTCCCTATTAGTGGATAAGGTTAACTTCCCTCTATCCACTTTTACTCAGATTTTCTTAGTTGCCGTCCTCTTCGGAAATGGAACGGACTATTGTATTTTGCTGCTTAGTCGTTTTAAAGAGGAAATGGCAAAGAATGATAGTGTTACAGAATCCATTGTGGAAACCTATCGGACAGCCGGAAAAACAGTTTTCTTTAGCGGAGTCGCTGTAATGATTGGTTTTGCTTCGATTGGCTTTTCCACCTTCAAGCTTTATCAGTCAGCAGCTGCTGTTGCGATAGGTGTGGCGATTCTTCTAATAGCACTTGTAACTGTTGTTCCCTTTTTCATGGCTGTGCTTGGCAAAAAACTATTTTGGCCATCTAAAGGAAAACTTGAACACAGTGAAAGTAAATTTTGGGGCTTGGCCGGGAGATTTGCGCTGGCACGTCCGTTGATTGCTTTTATAATCGTTGGAATTATTTCTGTACCTTTCTTATTTACGTATAAGGATCAATTATCATTTAATTCACTTGAAGAAATCAGCGATGATTTTCCTTCGATAAAAGGCTTCAATATCATTTCTGAATCATTTGGTCCTGGTGAATCCATGCCAACCCAAATTGTCATTAAAAACGATGATCAAATGAATACTTCTGATTATATTGCGATTACGGAAAAAATGAGTCAAGAGCTAGAAAAGGTAAATGATGTTGATACGGTTCGTTCTGTGTCGGCCAACCGGTGAGCCGATTGATGATTTATATCTTTCCAAACAGGTGGTAAGTCTTGGTGATGGACTTGGTCAGGGCAATGATGGGATTAAAAAAATTAGTGATGGTTTGGAGGAAGCAGGCAGCCAGATGGCGGCTAATCAGCCTAAAATGCAGGAAGCCACAGCTGGCATCAGTGAATTAATAAATGGAACAAATAAATTAAAAACTGGAATGGGAGACATTCAAGGCGGACTTACTGAAATTGAGACGGGTCTGAAAGCTGGTTCCGCTGGTTCAACACAGATTAAAGAAGGTTTGGCTCAGATAAAGACAAAATCTGCGGAGGTTTTGGCTGGTAGTAAACAATTGCTTGCCGGCTACCAAAGAGCAAGTGCTGGATTAGTTACTCTTCAAGGTCAATACGAAGATGTAGCGACAAGGTTGGAGACATTGAACAAAACCCTAACTGCTACAAATCAATATTTTACTAATCTTGAAAAACAATATAGTGACATTGGAGAAAATCAAAACTATCAAGCTATCAAAATGACTGTTCAGGGCTCCCAAATGGCAACAAAAGAATTAGCGGGAGGATTGCAGCAATTAAATACTGGCTTAAAAGGCGCACAAACAGGAATTCAGTTTGCTAATAGTAAATTTGCAGAAATAACAGATGGCCAGAAAGCCCTAATTACCGGTATGGAAGGACTGTTAAAAGGAATTTCCGACCTTGAAACAGGATTAGATAAAATGGCCCAAGGGCAAGGAAAAGTCATTGATGGACTTCCGCAATTTACAGGTGGACTCTCTGGAATAAATGATGGGCAGAAGCAGCTCCTTACTGGCTTCCAAGACATTTGTGGACAGATCACTCAGCTTTCTGATGGGTTAACGCAAAGTTCTGACGGATTAAATAAAGTTTCGGATGGCCTTAATTCTGCTCAAGATTATCTTTCCGAGGTATTCAAACAGAAGCAAACCGGATTTTATATTTCTCAGGAAGTCCTTGACAGCAAAGATTTCGAGCAAGCACTGAATGCCTACATGTCAAACGACAAAAAAGTAATGACGATTGATGTGATATTTAATAAAAATCCATATTCTAATGAAGCGATTAATCGCGTTCCTGAAATTAAGCAAGCAGTCAAACGTGTTATTAAAGACACCAAACTGGAAAATGCTAAAGTGGCTGTTGGCGGTGTATCGAGTATGCATAACGATCTTGATACTATTTCAAAAGCGGATTATTCAAGAACCGTCGTATTAATGCTAGTCGGGATAAGTATTATCTTAATCATCCTACTGCGTTCACTAATTATGCCCCTTTATCTGATTGGATCATTAGTCCTAACCTACTATACTTCGATGGCTATTTCGGAAAAGATCTTTGTTAATTTATTAGGATATTCAGGTATTAGTTGGGCAGTTCCCTTCTTTGCCTTTGTTATTTTAGTAGCTTTAGGAATTGACTACAGTATTTTCTTAATGGACCGGTTCAACGAATACCGAAACATGCCGGTTGAAAAAGCAATCCTGATTTCGATGAAAAAAATGGGTACAGTTATTATTTCAGCAGCGATCATCTTAGGCGGAACGTTTGCAGCGATGATGCCATCAGGGGTATTGTCCTTACTGGAAATTGCTACGATCCTATTAATCGGCTTAGCCTTATACTCACTTGTTGTGCTCCCACTGTTTGTACCTGTTATGGTAAAAACATTCGGCGAGGCCAATTGGTGGCCATTTAGAAAAAATAATGATAGTGCAAATCATATAAACTAATCAATGCATGCTGATCAAAAGGATCAGCGTGCATTTTTATGGCTTTATATATTTTTGAAACTTTTTCACTCTTGTCTCGTACATAAAGTGTGGTATATACAATGAAGATACTTATCTGTCATGAAATTTTTCCCTTTTTCAAAAATACATTTATAATGTACATATGAAAATAATCAAGAGGAGTGAAAAAAGTGGGTGTTACACTTAGCAAGGGGCAAAAAGTAGATTTAACAAAATCTCACCCTGGACTGCAAAACGTCGTTGTCGGCTTGGGTTGGAACATTAGTCAGCAAGGGTCCAATTTTGATTTAGATGCTTCTGCATTTTTATTAGGCCAAACTGGAAAAGTGAACAGTGACCAGGATTTTGTTTTTTATAATAATCCGTCAGGTGGAAATGGCTCCATTATCTATAGCGGTGACAATCGAACTGGTGCAGGAGCCCGGGATGATGAGCAGATCAGGATTGATTTAAACAAGGTTCCTTCCCAAATTCATCGGATTGCTTTTACAATTACGATCCATGATGCGCAAGCGAAACGGCAAAATTTCGGACAAATTTCTGACTCTTATGTGCGTATATTTAATGAGCAAACAAATGAAGAATTATTGAGATTTAACCTTGGACGGGATTTAACGGTGGAAACAGCAATTGTGGCAGCGGAGCTCTACCGTCATAACGGTGAATGGAAGTTTAATGCAATTGCCAGTGGCTTCCAAGGGGGATTAGCAGCTTTATGTGGTAACTTTGGTATTACCGTTGACGACCCACCTGCTAGTGTACAAACAACGCCGCCGTCTCAGCCAACAAGTTATCCATCAAGCCCTAATTCGTATCAACAGAGTAATCCATATCAACCAAGCCAAACAAATCCTAATTCTTATCAACAAAGTAATTCATATCAACAAAACCAATCAAGCTCAAATTCGTATCAGCAGCCCATTCATCTTCAGCCAGAATCATCTCATCA
This sequence comes from Bacillus sp. ISL-46, assembly GCF_018613205.1. Lineage (NCBI taxonomy): Bacteria > Bacillati > Bacillota > Bacilli > Caryophanales > Bacillaceae > Bacillus > Bacillus sp. ISL-46. The sequence continues at coordinate 288,283 of NZ_JAGGQR010000014.1, read as the reverse complement.
GCAGCAGCCTGCCTACGGATATCCGACGCAGTCCTATCCTGCTTCAACCAATTCTCACCAATCATATGGTGGAGATGATATCATTTGCCCACGCTGCCATTCCTCAAATGTTCGGACAGGAAAGAAAGGGTTCGGTCTTGGTAAAGCAGCAATAGGCGGGTTAATCCTTGGTCCTGTCGGTTTACTGGGTGGTTTTATTGGAAAAAATCAACTAAAGTTCTCATGTAATAGCTGTGGCAACAACTGGTCCCCTTCGCAAACAGATTATGCGGAATGGGCAAACAATCAAAAGAAAAAAGCACAAGAACTATTTAATCGATATAAAAGCCAGGATGTACTCGAAGCAGTGGTCGCAGCCTGTGCATTAGTGGCGATGGCAGACGGATACTTGGATGCTTCTGAACGCCAGAAAATGACTGAGTTCGTCCATCAAAGTGAAGAATTACGAGTGTTTGATACAAATAAGGTCCTCCAAAAATTCAATATGTTTGTTTCTAGAATAGAAAATGATCGGATACTTGGTCGTGCCGAGGCATTTCGTGCCCTTGGAAAAATCAGAACCAAGCCAGAAATTGCTCGTCTTGTCGCTCGTTATTGCATCGCCATTGGCTATGCAGATGGAAATTTTGACAACAATGAAAAACAAATGGTTAGCGATATCTGTCGTGAACTCGGCCTAAACCCTGCAGAGTTTCTATCTTAAAAAGAAAAAAAGCCTCTTTCCCATCCAAGGATCGAGGCTCTTTGGCTATTTTTTCCAAACTCGCTTATTTTCCGCACGCTTTGTAAGTCCTAATGCATCTAATTTTTCTAAAAACGGAATCATGTATTTTCGTGACAGTTCAAGAACATCTTTGGCATCCCCGACCTCAAATTCAGAACCTGTATGGCTGCGCAGTTTATCCACGGCTTGTTTAAATACTTCCCCATGATAAGCAAACTGTACATCCAACTGGATAAGTAGTTCTTCCTCTTCAAGAAAGTGTCGTAAATCAGCTTCAAGATTGTCAGGAATACCGGCATCAGCAAAATATTCCTTTAGGTTACGAACCTTTAATCCGTCCCTCTGCAATCCATTAATTAGATTTTCAGTCCGCTTCGCCCAGTTTTTTGGTACATGTGGTACAAAACTTGCCAAGGAAACAAACTGTCCTTTTCTGTTAAAAATATGATTTGTCATTCCATTTTCCACCACATAATCTAGCAGTGATTTAGGAAATCTTTTTTGCATCGTTTGCAATAGCTCTGCTTTATTGATGCCAATCTTCATCGAATGAAGTTGATGATAATCCTGCAATCTATCAAAGATATCTTCCTCTAGCGAATCGATCAACTGCTGGAGTGTATATTTTTTTCCATCATATAAAACAAATTCTCCATCCGATAAGTGCTCAATTAAGGTAGCTTCATCTAGGGAAGTTCGTTTGATCAACTCATGTAGGGGCAAACTTTTCGCTTCCATTAAAGCAGCAGTAATTCGTTCCTTCGGTGTGCCGACTTTTTTCTTTTCAAGATCATCGATGGTTTGATTGCCGAACCGGTATTTATCTCCGCGTGGGTCAATCACCCAACCCCCGCCAATCGTCTCTTGCGGGCTTGGCCTGCGTAGAATAAAGCGGTCACCTCGTTTTGTAAGGATTTCATCCTCAAGCCTCAGTTGGCAAAGGATTTCACCATTTTCTTCCTTGATTTCATTGCGGTCAAAAAAGACAATCCGACCCATTACCTCAGCTGTTCCAAGATGAAGCTTAATTGGCATCCGCTGTTTAACCATATGCTCTAGGTCCTCAACCACACGAATAGCAACATCCAAAGTCTTCGTAACTAGGAAATGTTCAGACGATACAAGCACATCTCCACGTTCTACCTCTTCCTTTGAAACACTTGAAAGGTTAATCGCCGTCCGTTGTCCAGCATAGGCCTTCTCGGCCGGATTATGATGTACTTGAATCTGCCGCGCTCTTACCTCAATACCTCTTGGCATAATCTTAAGTGTTTGTCCCTCTTCGACCGTTCCTTCATAAACAGTTCCTCGAACAACAGTCCCCTGACCCTTAACCGTGAATACTTGATCAATCGGCAGACGGAAGGCCCCTTTTGCATCTCGCATTTCTTGTTCTTTTAACATTTTGATGATTAATTCTTTAATTTCTTCGATCCCTTTTTTGGAAAGACTGTCTACTAAAACAAACGGTGCAGCCTCAAAGACGGTCCCAGAAAGTTCCTCCAAAATATCATCTTTCACTAGCTCGATAAATTCTTCTTCTACCCGGTCAATTTTTGAAATAGCGATCAAACCATTTTTAACTCCTAAAAATTTCAAGATATCCAAGTGCTCCCTCGTTTGCGGCATAACACCTTCGTCTGCTGCAACGACAAGTACTACTAGATCTATCCCAGCTACACCAGCTATCATCTGCCTGATAAACCGTTCATGTCCTGGAACATCTATTACAGAAATTTGAATTTCATTATCTTCATATAAAGGCGCAAATCCGAGTTCAATTGAAATTTGACGTTCCTTTTCTTCTTTTAAACGATCTGTATCTACATTAGTTAACGCTTTCGTTAACGACGTTTTCCCATGATCTATATGCCCTGCCATACCAATCGTAAAATACCTTTTTTCCAAATTTGCCACCTACTTTATCGTTCTTCCATTCTAATGTAGCCTTTATAGCTCTATTGTTCAAGAGTAGATTTTGCGACATCTACTCTTATCTTTCAATCAAAAAATTTAAAGGAACTTAGGAGTTTCCTTGAAAAAAACTCACTAAAATAACAAAAACCAGAAATCTGGTATTTGTTATTTCACCCGTTCATTTAATGCTAAGAACCGATAAAACACTATTAATAAAGATTGAATGGATAGATAGGTACAAATAGAGTAAATGATGATGTTCCCGTTTTTATATTCAAATACTCCCATTTTATTGTAAACCCACTCTACAGCAACCGCAACTACTGTGAAACTTGATATGAAAAACACTAGATAGCGGTCTCTTAATCGATATTTTTTTATATAAATAAAGAAAAAAGTAGGCAAAGGGTGGATATAGGAAATAAACGACTACATCCATTACAGTTTAAGCAGGACCATCCATAATATCGTAATAGTCAAACGGTGCAGCACCCATCGAATTATAGAAAAGACCTGCAGCTGTCAAGCTATAAAGGAAAATGAGAATGGTCAGTTGCTTAGAAAACACTTTTGGCAAAAAAAACAAAATTCCCCATGATAAAATAACAGCAAAAATAACAAAATAATCATTCATATCAAATTTATTTTCTACCAATTTCACCTGCGATGATCACCTCCTGCTTTTCCAATCCCCTATTCATCGCCGTGAATCTTCTTACTGCCCTGGGGGTCGACCCGACGCGAACACTTGTTATCAGCCAAGTCGTTCTAAGCATTGTGTTACCATTTCCGATAATTGCTTTAATCTACTTTACGCAAAAAAAAGAGTTCATGGGCGTGTTAACGAATAAACCAATCACAACCATTGCTTCCGCTCTTTTTGCGATTATCATTATGGGATTAAATATTTGGCTGGTCGTACAGACGTTTTTGGGCTAATTTATGATAGTGACGTTAGATCCCATAGGTGTTAAACAATAAAATAATAATAATATTGACGTGTACATTTGCACACGTCGTTTTTTTCGTTTAAAAAGGGATCATTCTAAATACCTATTTTTCTCTTAAGTTATAAATAAACAGGCTAATTTATTAGGACAACATCATTCCGTGATACATATAGATGCAGTATAAATATAATTAATTATTTTAAGGGGGAAAATTTTTTATGAATAAAGACATCATGAAATGTTTTATAGGTAAAGTAATCAGAATTGATCGAGGTGGACCAGAATCCAGAATTGGGATGTTACTGGATGCAAGTGACAATCTTATCGTCCTTCTCACGGAAGAAGATGGGGTCGTTTACTACAATACATCTCATATTAAAAGTTTTACAGATAATATGAAGGAGCAGATGGAATTCAACATTAAAGTTCCAAAAGATTTCAAGTTTAAAAAAGCTGCTAATTTCCAAGACCTTCTAGACACATTGAAATTAAAATGGATACAAATTAATCGTGGCGGTCCTGAGAAGTTAGAGGGAGTACTCTGTGAGGCAAATAAAGATTTTGTTTTTTTGATCAATAATGGGGAAATTGTGCGCCTTTCAATGTCCCACATTAAAAGTATTAGTTATGGAGTAAAAATTGAAAAGGAAAAATCCAAAAAATGACAGATGCTTCATTAATAATGATTAAGAAGAGGATGAGCCAGATGAATCATTTTCTCATCTTCTTCTTCTGATCTTTCAATTCGACAATGGATTCTAACTCCAAAATCCTATGTTAGTTATGTTATACTGTATTATATTGATTTTTCAGAAAATAAACAACACAATAGATAAGTACTTTTAATTAACCGGGGGGATTCATTTGAAATTTGACGTGATCGTGGTTGGTGCAGGTTTAGCTGGTTTAGTGGCTACAGCTGAACTGGCTGAAGCTGGAACAAAAGTGCTGCTATTAGACCAAGAACCCGAAGCGTCTATCGGTGGACAGGCTTGGTGGTCATTTGGAGGTCTATTTCTAATCGATTCACCCGAACAAAGAAGAATGGGCATCAAGGATTCACGAGAACTTGCCTGGCAGGACTGGTTAGGGGCAGCAGGGTTTGATAGAGAAGAAGATGAGGATTATTGGGGGAAAAAGTGGGCAGAAGCCTATGTTGATTTTTCCGCAGGTGAAAAACGTGAATGGCTATCAGGGATGGGCGTTCGTTTTTTCCCTGTTGTCGGCTGGGCAGAGCGTGGCGGATATACTGCTGAAGGTCATGGAAATTCAGTGCCCCGCTTTCATATTGTATGGGGAACCGGTCCCGGCCTGGTTAAGCCATTTGAGGCTAGAGTCAGACAGGCAATGGCGAAAGGTCTTGTCGATTATCGCCCTCGCCATCGAGTGAATGAATTAATAAAGGAAAATGGTGCCGTAAGAGGTGTCGGGGGAGACGTACTTGTACCAAGTTCCGCATCACGCGGTGAAGCAAGTTCCCGTGAGGTGATTGGAGATTTTGAGTTTCATTCATCCGTAGTAGTGGTGACAAGCGGCGGTATTGGTGGAAACCATGACCTTATTAGGAAAAATTGGCCCGAACGGCTAGGTAAAGCGCCTAAAAATATGATTTCCGGAGTACCGGAACATGTGGACGGTAGAATGCTTGGAATAACGGAGAAAGCCGGCGGACGTATCGTCAATCGCGACCGGATGTGGCACTATACCGAAGGAATTAAGAACTGGGACCCCGTTTGGCCGATGCATGGTATCCGGATCCTCCCTGGTCCATCCTCGCTTTGGCTCGATGCAAAAGGTAAGCGTTTTCCTGCGCCAAACTTTCCCGGATTTGATACCTTGGGAACCCTTGAAGCGATTATGAAGTCCGGCTACGACTACTCATGGTTCATTTTAACTCAGAAGATTATTGAAAAAGAGTTTGCCTTATCAGGGTCTGAACAAAATCCTGATTTGACAGGAAAAAGTATAAAAAAAGTATTAGCCCGTATTCTTCCCGGGCCCACTGCACCGGTAAAAGCCTTCATGGATAAGGGCGAGGATTTTGTTATTGCGAATACCCTACCGGGACTTGTTGATGGAATGAATCAACTTACAGGTGATAACTTACTAAATTTTACCGAAATTGAAAGGCAGGTTCTAGCTCGAGACCGGGAGGTAGAAAATAAATTTACAAAGGATCTGCAAATTACCGCTATGCGTGGAGCCCGAAATTATCTTGGTGACAAACTGATAAGAGTCGCATCCCCACATAGAATTCTCGATCCAAAGATGGGCCCATTAATCGCGGTTCGTTTAAATATTGTCAGTCGAAAAACGCTGGGCGGACTACAGACTGATTTATCAGGGAGAGTCCTCGATGCATCAGGAATTCCTGTTCCAGGACTATACGCAGCTGGAGAGGTTTCAGGGTTTGGCGGAGGTGGAATTCACGGCTATCGCTCGTTGGAAGGAACATTCGTCGGCGGCTGTTTGTTTACAGGAAGACAGGCTGGACGTGCAATAGCTAAAGAATTATTATAATTACGATGAGAATTTTATTAAAGGAGGTGAAAATATGTCATCATTAGTTTTTATGGCACTTTATCGTCCAAAACCAGGAAATGCAGAGGAATTGAAAGAAGTTCTTAAAGTACATATCCCAACATTAAGAGAAGAAAATTTAATTACAAACAGGGATTTACTAACTCTTCAAGCAGAGGATGGGACGATTATCGAGATCGCTGAATGGGTGTCAACGGAGGCAATTGAAAAAGCACACCAATCGGCTGCTGTCATGGCCGTTTGGGATAAAATTGGTTCCTTAGCAGAATTAACTAGCCTTTCAACACTTGCTGAAGCTCAAGAACGGTTTCCTAATTTTAAGCCTTTATGAGTAATGGATATTTTTAAAGTTCGTTGAAAAACACAAAAAGCAGTGTGATTTCAAGCCATTGAAATCACACTGTTTTTCAGCTTGGCCATGGAAGGCTACCAATGCATTAATTGGTAAACATAAATTCCGTCCTGCTGCCCGTCTGGTCTGCCATGACCTCTAGTCTGACATCAATTCGTTCTTTTAGTTCTGGAACGTGCGAGATAATTCCAACCAAGCGGCCGCTGCTCTGAATATCCATTAATGCTTCAATTGCCTGATCCAGGGACTCAGGATCCAGCGTACCAAAGCCTTCATCGATGAACATCGTTTCTAGCGATACCCCGCCGGCATAATTTTGAACGACATCTGCCAGTCCTAGTGCCAGAGATAAAGAAGCTTTAAAGCTTTCCCCACCCGATAATGTTTTGACATGCCGTTCCTGGCCCGTATACTGGTCAAACACGAGCAATTCCAAACCGCTTTGCGTATTACCTTTGGATCGATCGGTTTTTCTCAGCAATTGAAAACGGCCAGAGGTCATTTTTCGTAAGCGACCGTTGGCTTCTCGTAAAATATCATCAAGAAAAGAAGCCAGCACATACCGTTCAAAGGTAATTCGGAAGTTATTTTGACCCTTAGCAATTTCATAAAGATGACCAATTAACTTGTACCGTTCTTCTAGAACCTTCATCTGTTCATTCAAGCTTTCCACCCGGCTGTAAATTTCTTCGTTGTCCCGTTTTTTTACAAATAAATTTGTGCTTTGATGATTAAGTGCCTCGATTTCGCTAGTAATTTTCACTAACTCTTGCTTTAATCCCTCAACATCCGGTGTTTTCACGTCGATTAACAGTTCAGTAAGTTCTTTCAAACGGTCAGAAACCGAGCGTAATTCTTCACGGTAGCTGCGGATTTCTGCTTCAAGGCTACGAATCTCTCCTTCTGTCCGTTTGGAAGCAGCATACATACCGTATTTTTCAAAGCCCTGCTCTGAAAGTTTGTTAATAAAGATTTCCCTTTCCGTTTCGAGCTCTTTGTGTTTACTTGCATGGTGTTTCTCTGCATCTAGTAATCTTGCCGTTTCATTGGAAAGTTTTTCTTTCACTGCCTGGAAGCGCTGCTGTGCTTCTTCGAGCTGTTTAATTAGTATTTCTTGGCGGTTCCGGGAGACAGAGAGAGCCTTTTCATATTCCGCTTCCGAGCGAAGATTTTCGGGAATGACTTTCATCATCCGTGAAAGATTGGTCTTCTTTTCGGTGAATTGCACCGTTAACTCATTCATTTGAGCGGAAACCTGATGGATGGTGTTTTGTAAATTTACTTTTTCAGTTTCTCTGTTTTCTATTTCCAACCTAACCTTATCAAGCTGTTTAATCTGTTCAGCAAGCTTTCCTTGAATCTGAACAAGCTGGTTCCTAGCGGTGACAGCCTCAATTTTTGCATGAGGTAACTCAGATTCTGTAAAAACTGGCTGATACGTACGTATTTCTTGCAATATTTCAGTTACAGCTGCTCTTTGTGCTGCCTCTGTCGACTGACTTTGGTAAAAAGCAGCTTCATCAGCAGACTTTTCTTTTTCCCATTTGGCAGATTGAGCCTTAGCTGCCTTCATTTCCTCTTCAGTAGGAATACTGTCATCCTGATGGATTGCTGGTGAAGGATGATGCTCCGAACCGCAAACAGGACAGCCTTGACCTGATTGAAGCCCTGCTGCTAATATTGCTGCTTGCCCGTGCATCCATTTACTCTCTAAATTTTCAACCATTACTCTAGCATCAGTATATCTAGCCGTCGTATTTTCATAACGGGCGGTGATCGCCTTTAGATTTTGCTCAGACTTTTGATGTCGTTCAAGCAAAGTTTCAATTTTTTCATAGCGGTCAAGTTCAGCCTTTATTTTTTCAATTTTTCCCTCATTTTCTAAATAAGTCAGCTTTCCTTTTTCAATTTCTTCCTTCTGCCGATTAAGGAATACTATTTGTTCTCCTAGTTGTTCAAAAAGTTGTTCGGATTGCGTATGCTTTTCTTTCGCAGTTTTTAGTTCAGTATCCTTGTTTTGCGTTTCTATAAGCAATGCGGCAAACGAATAGACATCCTCTTTCATATTTACTAATCGATTCACCTCATCAAGGGCTGTTTGGCGCTCACCCTCTCGTTCAAGCTCCCGTTGCAGCTGTTGCTCATGCTGTTTTAAAAGTCCATCCAATTTTTCCATTTCCAACTGAATCGACTTCAAATTTCCCTCGAGTTGATCAACTTCGCGTTTTAAACGATGGCAAAGTTCCTCCTGTTTTGCTAAAAGTGCAGCCTTTTGTGCAAGTTGAACCTGCTTGTCTTTTTCAATAAATACTTCTTCTTGAGAAACTAGGCTGTCCTTTTGCCCCTTTAATTCCTCTTTCATTTGCAGTTGTTTTAAGATCGCTTCTGCTTCAAAAAGTTGCCCCTTAAGTTTGTCCTGCTCCTGTACCTTTCCTTTTAATTGGTTGTTCAGTTGTTCCAACGCTACACCCATACCGGCAATTTCTGCTTGTAAAAGCGGCATAATGATCGTGTCATTTACAGAATCCGCATCCAAGTACCCACGGAGCTCTTCATTTGTTACCGTATGAATGCGTCGAATTGCTTCATTTCTTGATTGTACCTGGTCTTCAACAGTCCTTTTTAACTCCGTTGCTTCTTCCTTCAACATATCTTCTACCATTTTATATAACTGGGTATGGAACAGGCGCTGCAGGATCACTTCTTTATCCTTACTATCTGAGGTGAGGAGTTTACGGAATTCGCCCTGCGGAATCATTAATATTTGCCGGAATTGATTCGCATCAATAAGCATAATTTCCTTAATTTTTTCCTCAACATCATTGATTTTAGAAGCAAGCAGCTTCTTCTCGCCATCTTCTGTCCACATATATAACTCAGCTTTGGCACCTATTTGTGTATAGCCATCGCCTTTATCTTTCTTCTTCAACTGCTGCGGTGACCTTGTAATCGAATACGCTTTGTTTCGAAGAGAAAAATCAAGTGAAACCTCGGTTAATACCTCATCTTTGGCAAACTGGCTTCGAAGTTCGGGACCATTACGGTCTTCTCCACTCGCTTTTCCATAAATCGCATAACTGATTGCATCAAAAATGGTTGTTTTTCCGGAACCGGTTTTACCAGAAATGACAAACATCGTACGATTGCCAAGTGCTGTAAAGTCGATTTCTTCATTGCCTGCATAAGGGCCGAAAGCTTGCATCGTCAGTTTTAAAGGTTTCATTTCAATCCCTCTTCCCTAAGCACTTTTTCAATTACCTCAGTCATTGCCTCTTTTTTATCCAGCGAAAATTCCGAGGTTGTCATTTCTGAATAAAATTGTTCAAACAACTCAAGTTCTGACTTTTTTTCACTTCTAATTGAAGTGAAAGATTGTTTCTTCTTTATATCGGTAATATCCAGTTTTCTTTCAAGATGGAGGACGTTCGGATACACTTGACGTAACTTATTAATCGGATCGATTAAGGCCCCTTCATCAAGGAGAGTGATTTTTAAATAATCATGGACTGTTTCTTTTTCATAAAAATAAGGATCAAGTAATTCTTCAAGATGTCCTTCTAGTTCACGCATATCATGTTTTGGAGTAAGCGAACGGTAACGATGCGTAAAGTTACCTTTATCGTCCATTTCAATAATGGAGATCGACTTTCTTTGTTTTGCTTCCGAGAAGGAATATTTTAAGAGGGAACCTGAATATTTCACTTTGTTATGGTTAATTGCATCTGGACTGTGTAAGTGTCCTAGAGCAGTATAGGAAAATGGTTCAAACAATTCGGCGCCAACACAACCTGAGCCGCCTACGGATAAAACTCGTTCAGAATCCGAGGTTTGTCCACCTAAAACGAAGGCATGTCCAACCAAAACATTGGGCTCGTTTGGATTAAGGTGTTCCTCCATTTTTCCAATCAGTGCTTTCATCGCGTCTTGATGGGAATGGATCGAATCATCGTGGAGAAGTTGACGGACCATCCCTGGCTCTGCATAAGGAACAAGATAGAAGTTTACTCCATTTATTTGCACAGGAGTGAAGCTTGTTGATAATTTTCCTGAAAGATAAAATTGGCTGTGCTTATACCATGAACTGCCAAAGGAAAGTCTCTCTGCACTATCGTGGTTCCCTGCAATGGCGACAACCGGTGTTTTCAGTTCAACATTTATTTTAAAAAGCATTTCATCAAGTAATTCCACGGCATCGGTTGGTGGTACAGAGCGATCATATAAGTCTCCTGCGATAACAACGGCATCGGGCTTTTCTTCAGCAACAATGGCCACAAATTGCTCTAGTACTTCGCGTTGATTCTCTGTCATATAGACCCCATGGACTAATTTTCCTAAATGCCAATCAGCTGTATGGATAAATTTCATCTGGTTCACCCCAATTTTTTAATCTGCATCTTTTCCAATACTACTATTATAACAAAATACTTTCAGATATGAGCTTGGAAATGCTAGCAGATTACTGGAACAATGGGTATTTTATACTAGAGGATATTTGAAGGGAATCTATAAAAATCCAAAAAACAGCCCGGAACCTAGTCCGGGCTGTTATAGTAGATTACAATATTATTTTTTAGTTACGTTAGCAGCTTGTGGTCCACGAGCTCCTTCAACTACTTCGAAAGATACTTCTTGACCTTCTTCTAAAGTTTTGAAACCTTCTGTTTGGATTGCAGAATAATGAACGAATACGTCGTTACCGTCTTCTGCTTCGATGAAACCAAAACCTTTTTCTGAGTTAAACCATTTTACTTTACCGTTTTTCATGAAAAAAAATCCTCCTATTGGCTTATACACTTAAGCCATGTGTAAATTCACCAAATTACAACGTGATAGCTTTACCTTCATTTCCTCATCCAAACATCGGTTAAAACTTTGAACAAGCTTGTAATATAAATCTAATCTCGTGCAACGGCTGATTAAATTTTAGCATTCTAATAGCCTAAATGTCAATAAAGGACAAAGCAAGATAAACCTACATACTTCTACATTTCCCCCCTTATTTTCTGCGGTAATTTCGAGTCAAATCGACATCTCTTCAAAAGGGACTATTCCATTCATATGGAAAGATTATTTAAGTCAAACTATGCGATCCATTAGCTATTTTTCAATATTGCTATTTTGGAAAGTTGGAAGAACAGCAGTATTGCGATCAATTTTTCCTATCCGACACTTAATTCCTTTAATGATGTCCTTCACAAGTAATTCCAAACCTATATAGGTTAGAGATGGGAAATCCGCAAAAAGCTTTTTAACCTCACTTTAGTTCATTTTTTTCCGCAAATACTATGTCGATTAATTTTGTCGACTTCTTCCTTTATTTTGGCCATTGGGGCAAGTAAATCTTTGAATCATGCAATATCTTCAGTGGAAAGATGGTGTAATATTACGAAATAACAATAATTACCAAAATTAATAAATTACCCCTTTTCACTGTGAATAAAAGAAAAAAATTACCGAAGAAAATTAATTCTTCGGTATTGCTAAATCTTCCTCATCTTCTTTAAACTTGTCTAGTATTGTGATCGTATCCACGAGATGATTGTTAAATATTTGCCTTGCAACGGCTAACAATTCGAAGATCATCGGGTCCTTCAAAGTGTAGATAACTTTGTTGCCCTCTTTTGTTCCAGACACAATATTCTTCGCTCTAAGAATGGTTAACTGCTGTGAAACTGCCGACCCTTCACTGCCAACAAGGGTTTGAATTTCATTTACATTCTTATCCCCTTCGGCAAGAAGTTCTAAAATGAGGATTCTCAAGGGATGCGCTAATGCTTTGAAAAATTCCGCCTTAAATTGTTGCATTTCAAGATTCAAATTGTCCACTCCTATGCTTTTTTAGAAAGTAGCCGTAAGTTTTGCTCTGCTTCCTTCTACTGCCTCCGCAGCTGATAGCTTTTTGCATTCTCTAAATGCGTAATGCTTACAGCCTAGGCACTTATTTTTGTTAATATGCTCAAGTGCATATTGGATGGCTTCACCAGTATGTTCAAAAAAATGTTCCTCGCCGATTATTTGATATAATCCAGTCTTTTTCAAGGGAATAATTATGGAATCTTTTGTCAATAAACATATAAACCCTTCTTATCTTCTTATTTTTATATATCTGACTATTTGAATATATGGTAATTTAACTTACATAGCAAGTATTTTGTTTTAAAAAAAGAAAATTTATATTTAATAAAAACTACTTGTTTGATTCACAATGCCATGTTATAATAACAAAGCGATGAGCTGAGTTGTGTAAGTCGAGAAACATTCCTTTTTGGAGCACACTATGTGGAGTGTGGTTTTTCGCCTCAATACGCAAAAGACGTCTGTGTAAACAGGCGTCTTTTTATTTTTATTATGTTAAAATTAGCACTTTTTTCCTAAATTTTTTATAATATATATAGATTTGCCATTATAAAAAGTGGAGGGAAAAGTATGAATAACCACGAAATTGATTATAAAATCTATGGTGACGACATGCAGTTTGTTGAAGTAGAGCTCGATCCACAAGAGACAGTTGTCGCTGAAGCAGGAAGCTTTATGATGATGGAAGATGACATACATATGGAGACTATTTTTGGTGATGGCAGCGGCACTAGTGCCGGAAGCGGACTTATGGGTAAGCTGTTCAGCGCTGGTAAACGGGTACTTACCGGTGAAAGCTTGTTCATGACTGCCTTTACCAATAACGGCATCGGCATAAAACGGGTGTCGTTTGCTTCTCCTTACCCTGGTAAGATTATTCCGATGGACTTAAGCCAATTGGGAGGAAAAATTATCTGCCAAAAGGACGCCTTTCTTGCTGCGGCTAAAGGGGTTCAGGTCGGGATTGAATTCCAACGAAAAATTGGCGCCGGCTTCTTTGGCGGCGAAGGATTTATTATGCAAAAGTTAGAAGGTGATGGGCTCGCTTTTGTTCATGCAGGTGGAACGATTATAAAAAAAGACCTTTTGCCAGGCCAGTCACTGCGCGTGGATACAGGCTGTTTAGTGGCGATGACAAGTAGTGTAAATTATGATATCGAATTTGTAAAAGGAGTTAAAACAGCCTTGTTTGGCGGAGAAGGCTTGTTTTTTGCCACACTCCGCGGTCCCGGTTCCGTCTGGATTCAATCCTTGCCATTTAGCCGTCTTGCAAGCCGTGTTTTTGCTGCGGCACCTTCACGTGGCGGGGCGAAAGACGAGGGCAGTATCGCAAGAGGGATTTTTGATATGTTTAATGGTGACTGATATGGAGGCGGGATCAATTGATCCCGCCTTTTTAATGTCTAGCTACTAATTTACCCAAGCTATAGTTTTTGAACAAACTCAAATTTTTTGAGGAATGTGATTCAAGCATAGAATCCCTATCCTTACTTTTTTCTTTTTCACAACCCTTGAACCATATATGTTCTCTTCTAGTTCTTTCTTGATCAAATTCACGATGACTATGACCACAAAAAATCCAACCACTGGACTTAAAATGGACCACGGAGCACGAATAATTTATTCAGATTAATAAACATCAACTAAAAGACGATCCGGATCACCGAATCGTCTTCTTTTTACTATTTTATATCCAACTTTTTAAGTTCAGAGAATGCCTGCTCTCGTTTTAGATTATACGATTGCCACGGCAAGCTTTCAGCAAGTGCTTCCTGTTTTCGCTCTAGTAATATTGTTTTTAGTTCAGGTATATTCTTATCTTTTTCATAAAGGTCTATTAAGCCTAAAACCCCTCTATATGACAAGTTATTAAGGTAATGAACATCAATTTTCCCGCTGGTCTCGTAACGGTTCATATTTTCTTTCACGACGATTTTATCCAAGTCAATAACTGTAATCGCTGTATAGTAAATTAATGAAGTAATAAAATAAAAGTGAAATAACGACAGCTTCTCCACCCAAATCTTCACTAGTGTATACGTAAAGATGACGACTAGGAAAATCATAAACGAATGCACCAGCACCCTAGTGAACGTAAATCCATACGCTTCTTCATACATACTTAACCGTAGGAAGGCGGAACTGAGCATCACGGAGCTCGCAAGGACAAGAATGGTCAGCATAATTTGCGTTGCTCTTCGCATGAAACTCGTTGCACGATTCACGAAGGTTAATACGATTACTGTTATGGATAAATTAATTAGTGTCACAAATAAGAGCTCGAAAAATCCTTTTCTAGCGTATTCAGCAAAGGTAAAATCCGCTTGTAATGTTCCACTGAAAAAATACCTGAATTGCACGACCGTAAACAAAAGATAAACGGCATTGATGATGACAAGTACCGTGATTGCGATAATTCCATCCATCTGAATCCTTTGCTCATTTGATTGTTGTTTTATTACGTTCATATGTCTGTTGTATAGGATTTGCATAAATCCAAAGAAGGCTGCTGTTAAGATTAACATAACAATTAGTCTCATGACGCGTTCAACAGTAATGACTTGGAACCACTGTGGAATGCCGCCAATTAATTGCTCAAACTGAGTATCTGCCGAAATTAGTAAATTCAATACGACAAAGAGGATTGGCAGTGAAATCACTATCCCCAGGATTATTTTTTTCCATACTACAAATTTGTCCTCATTAACACCTTGTTTAAAGCCCTTTCCAAATAATGCCGCGAAACTAGCATTATATTTAAGTGCTTGGATTAACCTAGTCAATATATAAGTAACAAACGCGGGTTTATTCCATTGAAAATTTTTCGGACTTGTGATTAACACTAAATGAAAGATAACTAACCCAGGGATCACCAGTATATTTAAGGCATAAAATAGCACATTATTATTTAAAAAATAACTGGCTGACAGCAGCCAAATACAACAAAGAATTAGATAACCCAATCGTTGATGTGAAAATTGAAAGCCTCGGTAGCGCCAAATAAACACCGAGTAAAAAGCTGAAATAAACACAAAATAGGAGATCCCTACCTCACTGCGAAAGAAAGCTTCTTCACCTAAAATTCCAAGCAACAAACATAAGACTAAAAAGATCCAATCAGATTTAGTAATTTTCATTTCCATCTTCATCCCTCTTTTTGTGTAGAAATTCTATATATATAGTTTTACTAGGTAGTTAAGCAAAAAAAAACTGCTTATATCGACGCTTTTCTCCCCCATCGATAGCCAATCCAACTGACCGGGTATAGGATGATGGTAAAAATGATACAAGCTATAATAAATGTTTTGGTTAATAACGGGGCGAACCAAGAATGTGGAATAATATGAAAAACTGTTAGGATCATTAATAGCAAATTAGGAATAAGCGATAGTAAAAACGTTTTTCTAAGGAGCACTCTTCCATTATGCCCAAATCCCTTTCCGATTTCATATCCTAACAAGGCCCAAAAAAACATATACAAAACAGCTATTAAGGTTGGAATCGAGGTTAAGTGATTCCATGTAACCGAAAGCCATTCCCACGGATAGATATTGTGAGCCAAGGTTAGTAAACTGCCTCCTCCAAAAAAAAGAACATTTAAGAGGATAAACACCCATTTCATATTACTTGGAGTGACAGAAAACTCTTCTCTCCACACTTGTGCAATTTCTTTAGGGCTGCCAAGCCGGGATACAATCAGGTCAAAAACCGTATCCTCATCCTGACATTCCGATTCCATTAGAATTTCATCGATATGTGACGCATATTCACGGAGAATCTCCTCTTTATCTAATTGGGTTCCCAGCCCTTTTGCCAGTTGTTCAAGAAACCTATTCTTCGGCCGTTCCATGCTTCGATCTCCCTATCACTTTGTTCATCACTTTAACAAAGTCCTGCCATTCACGTGTTTTTTCACCTAATAATTCCTTTCCAGCCGTGGTTATCTTGTAATATTTTCGTGCTGGGCCCTTTTCCTGCTCCTGCCAATAACACTCAATGTACTCTTGCTTTTCAAGCTTGTGAAGTGCCGGATACAAGGTCCCTTCTTTAACACTTAAGTCATTATCACTGCGCTGTTCAAGCTCTTTCACTAATTCATAGCCATACATATCCCGTTCGTTTAATAATTGAAGCAGGATTAATGAAGTACTGCCTTTCACTAATTCGCGGTTAAACATTTTATCACCTACCTAGATATATTAGGTACATAGAAATTCTATAACAAAGGAATTGTATTGTAAAGAACTTATAAAAAAATAGTGGTAATTTTTTAATCACCACTACTGAAATCTAACCCTATTTTACTCTTCCGTTATTTCTCAGAACCTTAATATTTTGATTTCGTTCTCCACCATCAGATAATTCCTCTGAAAACTCAAGTTTTGCTTCGTTCCCAACTAATTCTCCATGCTTGATTGTCTTTCGTGGCATATTATTATTGGGTGCAGCTTGTTCATTCCATTTTCCCATCTTCATCACCTCGATAAATAGTATTTGAATTTTGCTTAAACTTATCCATTTAACAGAAAAAAACGCTCAATTTGAGCGTTTTTTACATGGTAAACTAAATAATCATTTTTTTATTTTCATGCAGTTGTAATTCTTGTTCACCTTCACCATCTTGTTCGCGGTTCTTTTTAATTCTAAAATGATAAATTAAATAACAGGCTGCTACAAACGGAACCCCAAGATACAGAGCCAAACGCTGTTCTGAATCAAACGCTAAACTTGACAATACGATAACGTTTAAAGTTAAGGCAATAATTGGTAATGCTGGATAAAGCGGCGTTTTAAATTTAAGATCCTTTACATTTCCGCCTTCACGAATGAATTTTCTACGGAAGGCAATTTGTGAAGCTGTGATTGAAATCCAACCGACTTGTGCACCTAATCCTGCGACGGAAAGCAGCCAAACAAAGACTGTTTCTTCGGCAAAGAAGCCTGACAGTAAGGATAATAAAGCGATCCCGATCGTCAATACAAGCGCGTTGATTGGTACTCCTTGTTTATTTACTTTTGCAAGTGCAGGACTAGTCATTTTCTCTTTAGACATGGCATATAACATTCGTGTTGCTGCATACAGTCCTGAGTTTGCAACAGAAAGTAACGCCGTCAGAATAACAAAGTTCATAATGTCTGCTGCATATGGGATTCCAATACTATCAAACACGACAACAAACGGACTTTCCACGACTCCAGCTTGTTTCATAGGAATTAAACTGGCTAATACAAATATCGCTAAAACGAAGAAAAATAGCGTTCTCCAAACTGTTTGTTTAATTGATTTCGGAATGGTCTTTTCAGGTTCTTCACTTTCACCTGCAGCTATCCCGATTAATTCTGTGCCCTGAAACGAAAAGTTAACTGCAATCATTGTAATAATTAAGGCAGTAAAACCATGTGGTAATAAACCATTTGCGGTGAAATTAGATAAAAACGGTGCTGGTTGTCCACCTTTCAAGTGAATTAAACCAAACATCGCCGCTCCACCAAGAACGATAAATGCGATGATAGCGAATATTTTTATACTTGAAAACCAAAATTCGGTTTCGCCAAACGCGCGTGCTGAGAGTGCATTCAGTGAGAATAATACAACAGCAAAAATCGCACACCAAATCCAAATAGGGGAATGAGGAAACCATCTTTGCATGAGCTGACCTGCAGATAATAACTCCAATGCTACAGTTACAGACCAGCCTAACCAATAAAGCCATCCAAGTGCAAATCCAGTTCCAGGGCCAATAAATTTCGTGGTATACGTTTGAAATGAACCAGATACCGGCATGGCAACAGATAATTCACCGAGACATAGCATGGTTAAAAACATGATCAAACCGCCGACAATATAAGAAAGAATAGCACCCGTTGGTCCTGCTTGGCTAATCGTGTAGCCTGAACCTAAGAAAAGACCTGATCCAATTACCCCACCTAAAGAGATCATAAATAAATGTCTCGTCTTCATCGTTCTTTTTAATTCATGATTTGAATTATTTTCTTGCAAATTCATAAAATATCCCCCTTTTCCCCTTAAAGAATGCGCTTTCAAACCTTATTAACACAAAATAATAGGATAATTTTCTGCCTAAACTGGCAGCTCTACATATTAAACCTTTTGCATTAGAAATTATACGGAAATAGTAGCCTATTTTCAATAGCTAATACTAGATAATAATTTGTAAATTATCGCTATATTTCAAAATATTAAAATGCAAGTTTCATGCCAAAATTAATATGCCGATTTGTGAGCATTTTTTGAACAAATAGGCAAAATATTTTTGCATGATTAATAAATATTTTGCACTTATACCGCCAAAATAATTTTTCCACAAAAAAGGAAAGAATATTTATCTAACAAAAGTTTCCAAATTGAGAATTAATCTAACAAACGCCAATATTCTTTGCAAATTTTCACGGTTTTTCTACGAAACTGCAAAACTATTTTGCATTATTACGTTTTATTTGGTTAAATAGGTGTATAAGGGATAAAACAAAGGGAATGAATCACGATGGAGAAAACTATACAAACCGCCAATTACTTACTTTATGTAAATCGAATGTATAAACGGATTTTGGACGAGGTGGATGTTGGTGTCCATGCCGTAGATGAGACTGGAAAAACGATTATATATAATAAAAAAATGATGCAAATGGAATCGATGGACCTTCATGACGTTATTGATAAAAACCTATTAGATGTGTTTATGTTTAAAGATGATCAATCTAGTACTCTTGTAAAAGCGCTGCACGAAGGAAAAAAAACGAGTAACGTAAAACAAACCTATTTTAACAATAAAGGTCGAGAAATTACAACAATAAACAATACTATCCCAATTTATTCGGAAGAAAAACTCCAAGGAGCAGTTGAAATTGCCAATGATGTTACAAAACTAGAGCGATTAATTAAAGGCAATATGAATAAAGGATCAACCCGATACACGTTTGATAAAATCATCGGAAATAGCCGTGCCATTAAGGAAGTAATCGAATCAGCTAAACGTGCTACCCGAACTTCCTCCTATGTTTTAATTGTCGGAGATACAGGTACCGGGAAAGAACTTTTTGCCCAAAGTATTCACAACGGGAGCGGGCGATTATCTGCACCATTTATTTCTCAAAACTGTGCAGCCCTTCCTGATAATTTAATCGAAAGCCTCCTATTTGGGACAAAGCGTGGTGCCTTCACGGGCGCTGTCGATACCCCAGGATTATTTGAACAGGCAAATGGTGGAACACTTTTGCTAGATGAGATTAATTCATTAAATTTAAATCTTCAGGCAAAGTTACTTCGTGTTCTACAGGAAAAGACCATTCGGCGAATAGGTGATACGAAGGATACACCTGTTGATGTACGAGTTATTGCCAATATGAATGAAGATCCGATCGATGCTATTGCCAATAGTCGGATGCGTAAAGATTTATATTATCGGCTTGGAGTCGTAACTATCTTTGTCCCACCCTTAAAAGAGCGCAAGGAAGATATACCATTATTAGTCCAAAACTTTATTGAAAAATACAATGAACTTTTTCAGATGAATGTAAAAGGTTTGTCAGAGGAAGTTAAACAGTCTTTCTTTGAGTATGACTGGATGGGCAATGTTCGTGAGCTTGAGCATATTATTGAAGCAGCTATGAATATTATGATCGATGAAGAATGGATCATGTACACCCATTTACCCTACCAATATAGAAGCAAAATGCAGATGAAAGAAAGAATGATCCCTCTTTCTACAGTTGATAACTTTATAAAAGAAAATGCAGAGGTAGCTGTTCCCTTAAAACAACAAATGGAGTTATTTGAAAAATCTTATATTGACCATGTATTAACTAAAAATAATTTTAATGTTTCTAAGTCAGCCCAACTACTTGGACTAAGTCGGCAAAGTTTACAGTATCGAATGAAGAAATTAAACATTACTGGGAAATAGGATGAACACGATTATATGAAGGTGGAGAGCAATGATGCTTTCCACTTTTTTTATTTCCATTGTAAAACCACTCACAAAAATGACTTTTTTTACATAAAATTATTATAGAAAAGTATTGAAGTTTGATAAATGGAAAATTGTATATTTCAATCGTTTCCCTATATGCAATAAAATAATACAAGCATAATAATTCCATTTTTTCTCCATACTAAGAAGAAAAAAGATGAGGTGAATAAAATGGGACTACTCAACTCTTTTAACCAGTGGAAAGAGACTAAATACCAGAATCATGTCTCGAATATGAAAGACCAGGGCAAATGTCCTGATTGTTATGGTCGAGGCTATACCGTCTACCCTTATAATGAATTTGCATACTTTAATTCGTTTGAATGCCCGGGATGTCAAGGCAGTGGTCAATATACAGATTGGGAGGAAATGAAGTAATACCGTAAAACGGTAACCTATTAAAAATAAACATAAAAAATCCCTTCATCAAACCCGTTTTCTCGGTTCAATGAAGGGATTCTGTCTGTCTTTAATGGCATCTTTTCATGTGGCAAACTTCACATTCTTACTAGCTAGATACCTTTCTTTACTTGGTCTTGGTAGGCTGTTGATGTCCTTACCTCTACTGTTAGTGACCCATTTCTTACAATTGCCTTTAATATTAAAGGTACACCAGATGTATTTTGAAATCTAAAATCTTTGCCGCCATAGGATACGGTAGCATCTCTTCCTTTTGGCACGTAACCAACCTTTAAGGAATGATGATGTTTTTCTACATAAGTTACAGCTAGTTGATCGATTGCATTATACAAAGTAGAAGAAGTTTGGCAAATGCCTCCGCCATATCCTTCGACTAATTTCCCGTAATTAATCTCTGGTGCTTTTTGGTACCCGTGCTCCGCATCACTCGGGCCAACTGTTGTATTGTATGAGAAGTAATCATTCGTTCCAAGGATTACATTATTTATCGCTTCTGCCGATAGTTCAATATTTTTGGTTCTTCCCACAACACCACTATTAAAATAAGTAGTATATGAGGCAATTACCACTTCATCTAAATGGGCCGCGTCTTCGTTTTCATATCCACTCGAAGTAATATATAAAGGAATCTCTACATCGCCACCTTTTTCAGAAACGAGCATAATCTTTTCAGCCAATTCCTCTTCATCAAGGATTGTTTGAGGTGTTCCTTTGATCACCTGACCATTTCCATCCAGCTTATCAAGAACCATTCGTTTATCGTACCCAGGTGTCGATTGAGATCCTCGCGCTAATTCTCTGGTCAATTTTGCAATTTCAACTTTATAATTTTCAGGATTCGTTATATACCCTAAATCCTTCGTATTAAAAGTTTTTACCTTGTCTTTCGTGTTCGGATCAATAATATTTACATATACAGGCCTTGCTTCTTCCCGTTTTCGTTCTTCTTCGCGTTTCTTTGCTTCTGCCAGTTTTTTTTCTTCTTGTAATTTTTTCTCTTTTACAATCTTTTGTTGAATTTCTGCTGCTTTTGCCTCTTTTTCTTTTGCGGTTAGTTCCGTACATCCAGTTCCTATTAAACAAACTGCTACTAATAGTGAAATTACCCAATTATGCTTCGCCATTTTATCCTACTTGACCCCTTTTTTTATAGCTCTATGCCCTTTTATAAATAGTTAGACGATACCCATTGAATTTTGTTTCATATGACTCTCCTATTCTATTCCATTTTTAATTACAATTTCCTGCAAAAAAGTTGGAAATTATAATATAAAAATAATAAACAAAATGAAGTTTGTATAAATCGTAGGCTTTTTTTATAGGTGCGTGGCAACTAAGCCCATTTCCTCATATGGTATAATTAAAGCAGAAATCAATTATATATCAATACCACTTTAGTCCCCTCTTTGTCTTCAGCACCAAATTATTCCTTGTACTAAACGATTTCTGCACCCACGCCAGAACGAAAATAAAGGGGGAATTACCATGACAGAAATCTTAATACTTGTTAGCATTCTTTTATTTTCAGTATCTCTTGTTTTAGGAGTAATTTCTCATGCCCATCGAACAAGAGGAAAAAGAATTTATTATACTCTTGCAACAATCTGTTTGCTATGCGTTGTTTTCCTGTTGTTTTTTCACGACAGGAACCTGCCTGCCCTTAGGAGTGGAGAAACAGTTGATTCTCCTAAAACAGAGATACCTTCAGGTCCCGGACAAAATAATGGAACCGATTCAGGAAATGAAAATCCACCCGACATTGAAAACCCTCCATCCGAAGAACCTGCAAAAGAAGAACCTAATCAACCTAACCCCACTACTCCCAAAAAAATTATTGTGGGTGATAACGAAACCGTTGACTACAAGGTCGTTAAAGGCGATACCTTATTCTCCATCGCCGAACAAGCAAATGTGACTGTAGAAAAAATTAAGCAATGGAACCGACTCCCCTCCGATGACATCTATGTAGGTCAAATATTGAAGCTTTATGGGAAGAATGTAGAGCCGGCACAACCTGCAGATCCACCAAAGCAGGATCCCCCACCTACAACAGCTTCATCTGTGATTATTTCAAACGGCAGCCTCCAGCAGAAAAAAATCGCATTAACCTTTGATGCGGGTAGTGATGCAGTGGGCATTGGGATACTCGATGTGTTGAAAAAGCATAATGTCAAAGCCACCTTCTTCCTTACCGGTAAATGGGTTGTGAAATATCCAAACCTCGCCAAAAGAATTGCCGATGAAGGACATGATATAGGTAACCATTCTTATTCCCATCCGGACGCAGTAAAAACGACAGCTAGTGCATTTAAAAAGGATATCATCAAAGCTGAAGAAGCAATCAAGTATGCAACGGGAAAATCACCCCAACCGTATTTTCGCTTTCCATTCGGATCATATAATTCATCCGCTCTTAAAACAGCAGGCGAAGCTGGGTACCCGTACAGCATCCAGTGGTCACTTGATACGATAGACTGGCAGCAGCCGGCTACTGGGGTAATCATCTCCCGTATTAAAACTGGAGCAAGCAACGGTGACATCATCCTCATGCATATCGGTGGAATAAACACACCGGAAGCTGTTAATCAAGTAATTCCATGGCTAAAAGCCCAAGGGTACCAACTGGTTCCATTGAGCGACTTATTACAGTAAAAAAAATGGTGCCTGACACTCCATTCGCAAATGTTCCGGTGTCAGGCACTCCTTATTTAAAAGAATAATATTTTTGTAAAAAGAACTTTAATCTTTTTCTAAAAGAGCAGCACCTGCGATTCCAGGTTTGGTCATTTCATATATATTCAAAATAAGATCTAATTCTTCTTCGCTTAGGACATCATATTTCAGGCATAATTCACGAACAGACTTGCCAGTTATAGTTGCTTCTCTAGCGATTCTCGCTGCCACTTCATAGCCAAGGTGTGGATTAACCGCTGTAATAATTCCTACGCTTTTTTCAACATTCTCTTTTAAGCGAGCCTCATTAGCCTCAATCCCTACAAGACAATGATCCGTAAACGATCGGAATCCGTTGTTCATAATACTAATAGATTGAAGTAGGTTAAAGACTAATACAGGTTCCATGACGTTCAATTCAAGCTGGCCTGCTTCTGAAGCTAGACAAATGGTATGATCGTTTCCAATCACCTGAAAGGCGATTTGATTAATCAGTTCCGGCATAACAGGGTTTACTTTTCCAGGCATTATCGAAGATCCTGGCTGACGGGCTGGAAGGGAAATCTCAGCAAGGCCCGCACGAGGACCTGATGCCATTAACCGAAGGTCATTAGCGATTTTAGACATGTTCATCATACACACCTTTAATGCTGCTGAAACTTCGGTATAAGCATCCGTATTTTGCGTAGCATCAACCAAATGTTCTGCATTGACCAACGGTAATCCACTGATTTCTGTAAGCTGTTTGACCACATCTAGTATATATTTTGGGTCTGCATTTAACCCTGTTCCAACTGCTGTTGCTCCCATGTTCACTTCATATAAATTCCCCCGTGAAAGATGGACCCGTTTAATATCCCGTTCAAGCACTCGAGAGTAAGCCTCAAATTCCTGACCTAATCGAATCGGAACTGCATCCTGAAGATGGGTCCGACCCATTTTAATAACGTTTTCAAATTGCTTAGCTTTATCCTTAAAGACCTTAAGCATATCCTGCATAGTCTCTAGCAATTTTTCAAGTAATCTGAGTGTTGCTATATGAATAGCTGTAGGAAATACATCATTCGTTGATTGCGACATATTCACATGTGTATTGGGACTTAAATGCATATAAGCACCTTTTTCATGACCAAGTAATTCTAGTGCACGGTTGGCAATCACTTCATTAGCGTTCATATTCATTGATGTCCCTGCTCCACCTTGGATCGGGTCAACGATAAACTGATTGTTCCATTTACCTTCAATCATTTCATCAGCAGCTTGGCTAATAACGTTGCCAAGTCCACTATACAGCCTCTTCGTATTCATATTGGCAATTGCAGCCGCTTTTTTAACCATCGCAAGCGCTATTATTAAATCTTCATGAATTCGATAACCTGTAATTGGAAAATTTTCAACTGCCCTAAGTGTTTGAATACCATAGTAAGCATCTGTTGGTATTTCTTTTTTTCCTAAGAAGTCTTGTTCAATTCTTTTAGTGTCCATGATTATCTGTCTCCCACCCTTTATAAAAAAACAGTCGATTTAGAAAAATTTTTATTACACAAAGATAATACCAGTTTAATCAACTCATGTCTCTCTTTTTAGAGATATAGTGCGAACTACCTTTCGAGAGATTTATAGAGCTTTTATCACCGTTAAAGTCCTGATAAAAAAGAGGTTTATCCAGAAAGTTGTCTATCACAACTTTTTGGATTACCTCTTTTTTCTATAAATTAGAATTTTACTCTTTTTTTCTTATAAAATTTATGAATTGAAGGACTGATTGAATTTTTCCAAAAGTATCCCGAATAATTTGCGTTCGTCATCAGACCAATCCTCTAGTAGTTCGGTAATTCGCTTTAAACGTGCCTGTTTATAATCGAATAATTCATTTGTACCTTGTTCAGTTAACTGAAGAGTGTAAGCTCTCCCATCCAATGGATCGGGAATTCTATACAAATAACCTTTATGCTCTAAAGCTGCTGCCTGTCTACTGACTGTAGATATATCTAACTTGAATTCCTCCGCTAAAACTTTAACCCCTACTGCCCCCTTCGATTTGATGCGGCGAAGGATTAAATAGGCAGATCTATCAAGATTCCCGAATTTTTTATTGTTTGAAATTGAAGTAGTTCGGCGAATCAGAATTGCTAGTTCAAGTTCGATCATTTCTAATGAATGTTCATCCATTTCTTTCCTACCTCACTGTCAACCTTATTTCCATATAACAAATATGATAACATATGTACTCTATGATAAGTAATCACAACCTTACATTCATTGCAAAAACACTATTGACGCAGTGGAAATTGATTGTATAATACAATTATATACTTTCATCATACAACTAATTCAAAAGGATGGAAACAAAAAACAGGGGGAAATTAGATGTCACCAAGACCAGAATCTAAAATAACAATGCAACCACACAAATCGGAGGCAATCGGTAAAAAGATTGGTTTACTTACCCAGCCAAAAGCAGTTTGGGCTGTATTTTTTGCAAGTATAATCGCGTTCATGGGATTGGGTCTTGTTGATCCTATTTTACCGGCAATCGCCGAACAATTAAATGCCACACAAACTGAAGTAACCTTACTATTCACTAGCTATAATGCCGTTATGGCAATTGCCATGCTTATTACTGGGGTAATCTCAACAAGGCTTGGCATCAAATGGACATTACTTTCTGGAATCGTGATTATTGCGGTATTTTCGGCTCTTGGCGGAGTTTCAAATGGCATTTGGACACTCGTTGGGCTTCGAGGCGGCTGGGGCCTTGGAAATGCACTATTTGTTGCAACGGCTTTATCTGCAATCGTATCCCTCTCAAATAGCGGAACGGCAAAAGCAATCATCTTATATGAAGCAGCAATCGGACTAGGGATTTCAGTTGGCCCGCTACTTGGCGGTTGGCTTGGCGCTATGTCATGGCGAGGCCCGTTTCTTGGGGTCGCCACATTGATGGTTATTGCCTTTATTGGCCTTTTCATCCTAATGCCAAAAGCAACTGCTCAAAATGCGGTAAAAGCTCGCACTTCATTATTAGATCCATTTCGCGCTTTAAAGCATCGTTCACTTTTAGTTTTTGGGATTGCAGCTGCCCTTTACAATTTTGGCTTCTTCACCTTGCTGGCATATGCACCATTCGTGATGGGCTTAGATGAACACGGATTAGGCTTCGTATTCCTTGGCTGGGGAATTTTACTGGCTGTCACCTCCGTTTTTATGGCTCCAAAGCTTTCTATATGGTTCGGAACGATAAAATCGATGTGTATGATGTTAATCTTGTTTGCACTTCTTTTGGTCGCAATGGGTATATGGACTTCAACCCAGTGGGTGATCATCGCCGCTGTTATCCTAGCAGGTGCGTTATTAGGAAATAATAATACACTCATCACTACAGCCGTGATGAATGCTGCCCCCGTTGAACGATCAACGGCCTCTGCTGCTTATAGCTTCCTCCGTTTTATTGGAGGCGCGATTGCTCCCTTTACTGCCGGAAAACTTGCCGAAATTTATAATCCAAGTGTTCCATTTCTTGTTGGAGCAGGGTTTGTCATCGTTTCGGTCCTTTTTATCTGGGTTAATAATAAACATGTGAAGCATGTAGATGATATTGGTTTAGGCCACTAATACTAGTTGAAGGATTTGTGATTCATTTGCAGATCCTTTTATTTATTGTTAGTGAATATCCTTTTTCTTAAATCGGCCTCCGCGGACTTCTGAAATGTCTGCTATAGCCAAAAAGGCTGTCGGATCAATATCCTCTACAATTGTGGTTAATTTAGATTCTTCCAACCTCGTGATAATACTGAAAATGACCTTCTTGCTATCTCCAGTAAAAGCACCTTGACCCTTAATGTAAGTTACCCCTCTTCCCAGTCTGGCATTGATGGCATTTCCAATTTCTTCTGCTTCATCACTAATAATCCAAACAGATTTGGACTCTTCTAATCCTGCAACAACAGCATCTATCGCTTTAGATGCAATAACATAGGCTAACAGAGAGTACATCGCCCGGTCCCAACTAAATACAAAACCGGCTGCTCCTAAGATAAAGATATTGATAAACATGATAATCTGGCCAACTGAAAATGGGACCTTTTTGGTGATTACAAGTGCCAATATTTCTGTCCCGTCTAACGCTCCGCCATTTCGGATGACGATTCCTACACCCATACCCAGAATCATCCCTCCAAAAACAGTAGCAAGGAGAATATCATCAGTAAAAGCTGGAATCGGGTGGAAAAATGATACAAAAATAGATAAAACGATTATTCCATAAACAGTAGAAAATGCAAAGGTTTTCCCCAACTGTTTATATCACATATAAACAAAAGGCAAGTTTAATATGAAGATGAAGATCCCTAATTTCCATCCAATTATATGGGCAAGCATAATTGAAATACCTGTAATGCCGCCATCAATAACATGGTTAGGAACTAGAAAAATTTCTAACCCGGTAGCCATAAGAATGGCTCCGATTGTAATAGCGATAGTTCGAAGAATAACTTTTCGAAGTGGTAACTTGCGGTGTTGAATTTTTTCATTCATAAGTTCTGTCACATAATCACATCTTTTCGTTAGATTTTACCATTTTATTATCCCCTGCTTTATTTATATAATTTGATTCCAAAGAAATAGCTAATAATCCATTGGACTATTAGCTAATGTGCATTTACAATAATCAGAGTATTTTTAACATTCTGCAACCCGCTCAATGATGATATCCTCAATGACTCGATGTTTGCTAAGCGAACCTGTGTGGATAATTTGCTGACCTAGATTATGTCTCATACTGACCTTTTGATCGACTTCCTTTAAAAGTAGACCGGAAAATAATAAATAAGGAACAACGATTATTTTTCCAGTTGATTTTTCGGAAATAGCCTCAAGACCTACTGGGAACTTGGGCTCAGCAGCAGCCAAATAACAAACAGAAACAAGTTTCGTTCTGAGGCGTTCCTGAATCCCTTCAGATATCTGTGCGAAGGCAGTGTGAATGCTCAGGTCACTGCTTCCTCTTCCAACAATTAAAATGGAATCCTCCGAAGATAAATCTACGACCGTATTCCTAACGAGTTCAGCAATTCCATCGAGAATCCTCCCCTGGACACCAAAAGGATTCCTTATTTTCACTTCGATTTTCGGAAACCGCTTCTGAAGAGAAGTAAGTGCACGAGGAATATCTTCTTTAATGTGACCTGCTGCCAACAAAAACAGGGGAATGACTGTAATTTCAGTCGCTCCCCTAATCACACAGCGCCGAAAGCCTTCCTCAATACTTGGTTCGGTCAACTCAAGAAAGCTCATTTCCTGAATAGCAACATCAATTCGTTCCATTACTCTATGTATGAAGGAATTCGCTTCCGCTGCTCCTTCTTTTGAGCGTGTGCCGTGGCCAATGTAAAGAATCCCTTTCATTCTCGCTGCCCCTTTATTAATTCATTATTTAGATAACTTTTTTCTCTCTTAAATAAGCAAAGACTTGTTCCACTGCCTCTTCAACGGTTACCTGATCAGAACGGAGGGTGATTTCCGGTTGTTCTGGCGCTTCATAAGGTGAATCGATTCCCGTGAAATCTTTAATTTCGCCACGACGCGCTTTCGCATAGAGTTGCTTGGGATCGCGACGTTCACATTCCTCGATTGGACATTGGACAAAAACTTCAATAAATTCACCGTCTTCAAATAAAGCCCGCACTTGCTCACGATCAGAGCGAAATGGTGAAATAAAGGCGGTGGTCACCACTTTGCCGCTGTCGACAAACAACTTGGCAACTTCGCCAATTCTTCGGATATTTTCAGTTCGGTCATAATCGGAAAAACCAAGATCCTTGTTTAAACCGTGGCGAATATTATCACCATCGAGGACATATTCATTGATCCCCTGACGGAACAATTCGTTCGATACAGCATTTGCGATAGTTGATTTTCCCGATCCTGAGAGTCCAGTAAACCAGAGTACACAGCTTCCGTGACCATTTTTTTCACGCCGAATTTTTTTGGAAATAGATGTTTCATGCCAAGTAATATTCGTTGGTTTAGACATTGATTTATTTTCCTCCTTACACTGTTGCTTTTTCTTTCATTCCCTCGATTAACACTTCAACAACTTCTTTGCGGCTAAAGGTAGACGGTGGAAGTACTCCTGCTCGTAGCATCTCTCTCACCTTTGTTCCAGAAAGAATCACTCTGTCTTCCTTACTATGCGGACAAGTTTTATCAGAAGCCATTCCTTCGCATTTATTGCAGTAGAAGCTATGTTCAAAGAACAAAGGCTTGATACCAAGTTCTTCTTCTGTAAAATTACTGAAAATATGCTGGGCATCGTAAGTTCCGTAATAGTTTCCAACTCCTGCGTGGTCACGACCAACAATAAAATGGGTGCAGCCAAAGTTTTTACGGGCAAGTGCATGGAAAATGGCTTCCCTTGGTCCTGCATATCGCATAGCTGCTGGATACACACCAAGTTGAACTCGTTCGCTAGGATAATAATTCTCAAGTAAAACACGGTAACTTTTCAAACGGACATCCGCAGGGACATCATCTGACTTTGTTTCACCTACAAGCGGGTTGACGAACAAGCCATCGACCGTTTCAAGGGCAGCTTTTTGAATGTACTCATGTGCACGATGAATAGGATTTCTTGTTTGGAAACCTACAACAGTCTTCCAGCCCTTTTCTTCAAAAATGGCCCGTGTTTCCTTCGGTTCAAACCACACATCACCGAATACTCCTTTTTCGGCTTTTTTTACGAGTACAACTTCCCCAGCCACGTAAACAGGTCCTCTTTCGTAAAGACGTTTCACACCAGGGTGGGCAAGTTCTTCTGTTTTATATACTTCAAGTGCTTCTTTGTCTAAATCAGGTTCATACCATTCTGAAACCCTAATAACACCATAGACTTCCTTGTTAAATGAAAGTTTGTACTCTTCTCCTTCCACAAGTGTTTCAGCAACACCGTAAGATACGGGTAATGTTACAGGGATAGACCAGATGGTATTGTCTGCTAAACGCATATTGCTCACGACAGATTCATAGTCCTTTTGTCCAAGAAAGCCCTTTAAAGGACTGAATAATCCGATACCAATTAATTCTAAGTCACTTAATGCAATCGTATCAATTTCAATTTCCTTTTCGATAGTGGTTAGATCGTAATTGGGGTCGAACGCTTGAATAAGTTTTCCTCCATGAGGTTTTGGTAAGTATGACATTTTGATCAACCTTTCTCTACAAATTTTAATTTATTCGCTACTTTTGTATTTGGGACTACTACCTTCGAAGGTGTTTTCTTCATTAGGAAC
Organism: Bacillus sp. ISL-46; assembly: GCF_018613205.1. Lineage (NCBI taxonomy): Bacteria > Bacillati > Bacillota > Bacilli > Caryophanales > Bacillaceae > Bacillus > Bacillus sp. ISL-46. The sequence goes on along the minus strand of NZ_JAGGQR010000014.1, from coordinate 257,570 downwards.
ATCACACCAAAAACGGAGATTAGAACACCTATCATTGCAATAATTGGATAGAAATTCTGTTCAATCACCAATTGAATAATGGTGTATGAAAGCACCATCGATAAAACAGGAGAAACAATCCAAACAGTTAGCAGTTGGACCACGATATCCTTTTTTAGGACTGCCTTCCCATATTTAGCATAGCCAATTCCGATTATGGAGGAAGTGGTAATTTGCGTTAATGGGACCGGAATTCCAAAAAGAGAGGCAGCAGTAACAATACTTGCACCAGTACCAGAAATTACACAACCTTCTTCTATCCTGAGAGTCGTTATTTTTTTCCCATTGGTTTCAAGCACCCGGTTTCCGAGAAAGAATGCACCGAGTGCAACGGCTAGACCGCCCCAGATGACCGCATCTCCCTTATGCATTAATCCTGCGGCAACAAGTGGTCCAACTGCATTTGCTACATTATTCATTCCAGCGGAGAAGGCTTCAAACAAGCCCATAAGTACAACAATGATTGCTAATATAGGACCAGCTTTTGACTTCTCCATCCATGTTTTAATGAATGGTCGCCTCAACAGTGATGCAGCCAAAATGGCAATAACAAATGCAGCAAAAGGAGTAAGCAGCCAAAACATTGCTATCCACAAAACTTTGCCTACAAAAACCGATTGATATACTACACCAGCTCCAATAACTGATCCTACTGCCACTTCGCTGGTCGAAAGAGGAATCCCAAAAATGTTGGCAAGGAATAATGATAATGCTGCTGAGGCAAGCACAATCAAGGCAATCGCCGTCGTAAAAGTACTGCTAGGGACAATCCCGCTCCCAATAGTCTTTACGACTTCCTCTCCACCTAGCCAAGCACCTAGGAAAACTGCAATAGCACAAAGAGCCAATGCCTTTCTTTTTGCTATTACACCGGCTCCATAGGATATACCCATCGACGCTGCGGCACCACTAGCACCAATATTTACTGCAAAAAATAATCCTATTGAAACCGCAATTATGGTAAGCGTAGGAATTACCTCCTTTACTTAGAGTGCAAACCGCACTCCGTTTTACTGCTGCCCGTCCAACGCCCATCTCGGGAATCACCATTTGTTCCGACGGCCTGTGTACATGGGAAACAGCCAATACTTGGATAGTTTTGATCATGCAATTGGTTATAAGGGAGGTCTCTTTCCCTGATGTACGACCAAACCTCATCCCACGTCCAATGAATTAATGGACAGATTTTTATATTTTTAAATTTATCATCTTTATTAACGAATTGCGTATCCTTCCTTGTTGGCGACTGTTCTCTCCTAAGACCTGAAATCCATGCATCTTTTGGAGTCAATGCCTCGCGCAGAGGGATGACCTTTCTGATTTGGCAGCATTGGTTTGGATCACGTTTCCATAATGCCGAGCCATATTCTGCTGCTTGTTGGTCTAAACTCAAATCAGGGGTTTTTCGCTCGATTTGTAACTCTGGAAAACGAGCTTCAATCTTATCAATCACTTCATACGTTTCAGGAAAGTGGAGCCCTGTATCTAAAAAAACAATCTGAGCATCTTTTTTTACCTGATAAATCAAATCGATTAATACAATTGCTTCAGCACCAAAACTGGATGCATAGATAATTTTCCCTTCAGGATAATTGCTATATGCCCACTCTAAAACAGACCTGGCACCCTTTGTCTCATCCTGAATAGAGAAGTTTTCCGAGATTTCACTCCAATTATTATAAGTCACTGCTTTTGTCATCCTCTATGGACCCCCTTTGTCATAATACAAAGGCTGTCTCCCACCCCAATAAGGTGTAGACCGCCTCAAGTTTTTCTAGTCAGCGAATTTTATTTGATTGAAGACGAACCTTTTCATTTTTCTCAATTTGTACTATTTTTCCATCCTGAACTACTAGTGTAATAGATCCATATTTTAATGTGTCCAGCATACGTTCAATATGTTCCTTTACTTCTTGCCATTCTGAACCTTCCAGTTGATTCGCCTCCCTTTCAAAACTTCATTGAATTGTTAAATTAAGATTAATCCTACCATACGCATAGGAATTGTCAATATAATTTATTATAATATTTAAAAAATCCTATAGTGTTCCAAAATAGAAAAGAGGCTGACATTAATTTTAATGTCTGCCTAGTCCTATTCAAGGGAACTAAAAACCAGTTCTTATACTGTTTTTTTCTTTTTCAACATCATTGTAATGAATAGGAAAAGAAATGGTAGAACCGCTCCCATAAGAATATTTAAGGGGACATATGACTGAAACAGAAATTCATTTATTTCGGAATAGTTCTTGGCGAAAATTACGGCACCGACACCGATTAACCATCCGAATGGAATGATAAAAGGTTTGTATGTATCAGTTTTAAATATTTGTGCGGTCCCAAGGCACAGCCCATAGAAGAATAAAGAAATACGTATCATTAATCCAACCGTCCAAAAGAGAATCGCAATGGCATCAAAGCGATTGATTACATCGCCTGCTTCAATATACCTTACTTCCGAAAAAGTAGGAAAAGCCATTTTCGCGGCTTCTTCTGGCCCAAATAGGGCTATAGGCCCTGTGATAGGCCCTAAAAAGAAGATCAATGTTAAAAGTGCGCTATAAATCCCTGTTTTCATTAGTTTTTTTGGATTTTGAACATACGGTAAAACCATTCCCATTATTGCAAATTCACCAAACCACCCCATTACGGTGAGCGAGCCCAAAGAAACGGGGTATAACCCGTTACCTAAAAAAGGCAGGAGGTTGGTATAATCCTTTTTTTCGTTCATCGTTAAGACTACAACAGCCAAGGCGAAAATGATTAAAACCGGAAGCATCACCTGGTTCAATCTTCCTAATGTTTCAAGACCTTTATGAACGATATAGATAGTTAATAGAAGAATCAACGTAATAAAAGCCCACATTGGTGTTTCCATCATAATTCTTTTATAGGACTCGGCATATAGTCTTGTTGCCAAACATGCCATGATAAAAAAATAAAACAAATATAGGAGTCCCAGTATTTTCCCAATCCAAGAGAAATGCTGAAAAAGAATTTCAATTAAAGTTAAGCCTGGAAATCGCTGAGAAAGCTTAACCAACGAGACTATTCCAATGAGCCCCAGTGCACTTCCGAATATTCCTGCAATCCACCCATCTTGCTTACTATGTGCCATCACGACCGTCAAAATAATTAAATGCCCGATGATCGTCAAAGAAGTGATCGCTAACATAGAAGCCTGAATATTACTAATTCTTCCCTTTTCAATCATAGGAATTTCCCTCCAATCATACTAAAACGGGCTTATTGTATTAAATAATTTTGATAAGGATGGAAGCTGGAATTCGTATATCAACACACCACCTAAAACAATTGCTAATCCCAGGATACCCATTTGAATAAACATCACTTTTTTCTCTTTCTTTTTCCAGGAAGTATATAGATGAAAAACTGTTGTGATACCTACTAGTATGATAAATAGTAAGAAGAATAACGTTTTCATTTTTTCCCTCTATTCTGATGTAGTTCCTTTTTCTAAGCCGAATCTTGTTATTGAAAAATCTATGTTTATATCGATGTCTGTATCTTTAAAACCATCCTTTTTCCATGACGAAGCCATTCCCCTCCAATCTTCAGGATATTTCCGTTTAAATTGGTCACCAAAGCCAATGATATCTGTATTCCAGTCATATTTAATCTTTCTAAACAAATCATCTATTTCTTTTCTTACAATTCCTTCAACCTGGCGATTTAGGTTAGCTAAATAATTACTTGAAATAGAAGGGGTTGAACAGGTTATCTCACTGATTTCACCGTCAGCATGAATATCAACATGAAAAGCAATCTTCGAATCATTCTTTTCGGGTGAAATAGAAGTGTTTACCTTTCTTATGGTGAGACTTGTGTTCCCTTCACTTGACCCATCTCCACAAGGAGCAATGATCACATCTTTAACTAGGTCTCCTTTAAGCCACAATAAGCCATTCGTCTCCTCTTTATTCAAGTATCCAACTAATTTCCCATTTTTAAACACAGCTGTTTCGTTTAAACTTAGTGAAGCCTCTCTACTTTCCTGAGGAATCAGACTTTTACTACTTTCTTGTCCAATGGGTTCAACTTTTCCTGTTTGAGCTAATTTATCATTCGCAATTGAGTTAGATAGTACCCCTGTATAAGGTTCCATTGAAACACTGCTTAAACCCTCTGAAAATTTACTAAGGTCTTTGACCATTGAAGATGTGGCATACCGATTCGTCGCAAACATGCCTCTTATTTCCAAACCAAGTGTTGGCTTTAACTCTGGTTTTGTGGTAATAATATCCTTTGCCTTCCCTTTTGTTACATAAAGTTGCAAATTCGGACGAAAATCATTTTCTCTTTTAAAATAATCTAAACTTTGCTCCAAGTTTTCCTTAGAAGCAAAAGTGTTTCCCAAAACAAGTACATTCATGTGTCCAAAATATAGTCTCTTCGGTATTGTCCTTGCTAAACTTGAAATAGCTTGGACAATGCTTTTACCGGTTGTAGAAATAATAAAAGAATTCTCGCCTTTTCCATCCGAATTATTTTTTGATGTTAGCGAAAATATTTGGTAAGTCTTTACAATGGATGCAGTGATTTCATATTCTCCTTTTTCATTGATATCTATTCCCATGATATCGATGACTGCATTTTCTTCTGCCTCATGTGAGCTCCAGCAGCCTGTTAAAGAAATAAGCAAAAAAGAATTAATAACAATGATTATTAAACATCTAAACTTACTGATATTACTCATCCTTTTTCTCCTTACTGCCAACTGATGATGAAGAAGCCTCTCCACTTCGGTGGAAATTGTTGATATTCATACCTGGAATACGCGACTTCATTCCCCACCAAGGAGCCCGAATAAAGACATCCTTCCAGCCCTGATAGAATGCAGGTGATACTGGCGAAAAATAGGGAACACCGAAAGAACGCAGACTGATAACATGGGTTAAGCCGAACATCAGACCAATAAGGATACCCATGAATCCAAAAAAACCAGCCAAAATAAGCAAGGGAATGCCTAACATTCTAATTATTTGGTGAAACGCATAGTTTGGCATAATAAACGATGTTAACGCTGTGATCGAAACAACAATGCTTAAAACTGGCCCAATAATTCCAGCCTGCACGGCCGCTTGGCCAATGATAACTAAAGCAAGCGTGATTATTATTGGACTCCCAAACGTTTTAGGCATTCGCAAGCCAGCTTCCCGAATCAGTTCGTAAGTCATGACCATAAAGATCGCTTCAATTAAGACGGGATATGGAAGACCTTCACGGCTCCCGGCAATTCTCAATAGAAGGGTTGTTTGTAATAAATCGGGATGAAAGGTGGTCAATGCTACATAAAAAGCAGGAAGGATTAAGGTTACAAAAAGCCCCAAAAATCGGACCCAACGAACCATTGTTGCAGCTAGTGAACTATCGTAATAATCCTGACTGGTGTGGAGGAATTCCACAAAAAGGGCAGGTGCTGTCAAGACAAAGGGAGACCCATCAATGATAATGGCGACCTTACCATCTAGTAAGCTCCCACATACTTTATCTGGACGATCAGTATTGTAAATGGTTGGAAACGGAGACCGCTTTGAATCTTGGATTAGAGACTCAATATATTGACTCTCTAATATTCCATCAATGTCTATTTTGGAAAGCCGATCTTTTATTTCTTGGACAATTTCCTCACTAGCAATTCCGGCCATATATAAAATGCCTATTTTTGTATTGGTTTGTCGACCCAGGGTTAGAAATTTTACTTTTAATTGTGGAGTTCGGATCCGTTTACGGACAAGCGCTAGGTTTGTGTCTAAATCCTCGATAAAACCCTCACGCGGCCCGCGAACAGTTCGTTCAGTAACAGCCTCCGTTATGGCTCTGCCTGTGTATTTAGCCGTTTGCAGCATATATGCCTGGTCTTCATTATCAATCAATAAAATAGTATTCCCTAATAACAACTGTTCAACAATTGTACTTAAACTATTTGAATGCTTAACATTAATAGATAAAAAATTCTTTCTTATGACATTTTGAGTGGTTTGTTTTGTTCTAACGGTGTGATGTTCATTGATGGTTACGACATGACTTTCGATTTCGGTTAACAAATGAAGGTCGACCATTCCTGGATGGTAGATTAAACATCCTTCAACATTTGAAATGTCCATGTGTTTATATTCCATATCCTCACAGGATTCGAACAAACTCTTAAGAGAAGCAATGTTTTCATTTAGCGAGGAAGATAGAAGTCCGTACTCACTTAAATTTGGCTGACCACTTACCACAAACTCCACCTCCATAACTACTAGTGTTTTACTTAGTTTTAAAAATATACAACCTACACAGCAATTAATTGAACTAAGGAATAATCTTTGTTGTCCTCGCTTTTTCTGCTGTTTGGTTAATCCGTTTGCTTAAAGGTTTTTTTAATATCAATGCTACAAGAAAACTAATGAATACAAAGACAATTAAAGAAAGGATATCTTTAATAACCACCTCTTTGATCATTCCACCGACCGTTTCACGGAGCATGCTTACCGCATACGTAAACGGCATAAAGGGGTTTAACTTTTGAAAAAAGGTAGAGGTCAAACTAACCGGAAACGTAGCTCCCGAACTAGATATTTGCAGGACTAAGAAAAGGATTGCTAAACCTTTTCCAATATTTCCGAACACCGAACATAAGGAATACGTAATCGTAACAAACACGATACTGATAAATATGCATAAAAGTACAAACCAAAGTTTGTCCACAGCATACGTGTGAATTAAAAACAAATCACCAAGGGCTACAATGGCTGCTTGGAAGATGCCGATCGTCAGAAATGTTAGCAGCCTCCCTAAATAGATTTGGTAGCTTTTGTATTTATTCTCAGGGTCATCGACATCTACTTTTAAGGAAGCAATCAGGAGAGTGGCTCCGACCCATAGGGCCAGCATCGTATAAAAAGGGGTCATCGCCGATCCATAATTCGGGATAGGAAATAACCTTTTCGTTTTCAATAGGATTGGACTTGATAAAAAGTTACTTTCCTTTTGAGGATCATGTTTAAGAAATTGGATTAAATCATTTATATTTACACTGCCTTCAAACTTACGGATTTTATCGGCCGCACTTCTAATTTTAGTTTCAAATCCTGGTAAGTCATTTCGAGCTATGTCCGCTGCTTTATGAACGACTTTTACAAGTTCGGGAAGCCTTGTTTGAACAAGGTTCCTTGCTCTTCGAATGTCTTCCTCCACTTTTGGCAAATCATTCCGCACAAAATCAGCCGCCTTATGTAGTTTCTGTTCAACCCTGGGCAAATCATTTTTAAAAAATAAGGCTGCTGAATTTATATCTTGGGTTACTTCGTCTACTTTCTGTTGAATGCCAGTCCGAGTTTCATGGATGCTATTATGGATTTTTACTAACTCCTCGTACAATTGGTCTAATTGGTCTTGATTTGCTGTAGTATCCACCTGTTTTGTATCCTTTACGCTATCGATTGCTTGATTAAGTTTCGTTTCTATCTCATTTAAATTCGAGACTACTTCTAAAATGATATCGGTGGTACGCTGCATATCAGTAAGTTTCCCCTGTAATACGATCACTTTGTCCCCGGCATCCTTTATAAGTGGCAAACTAGCTTCAACCTTTAAGATACTGGTGCCGGCCTGCTGGATTTCGGGTATTCTTTGTTCAAGCTCAATAATTTTCTGTCCCTTTGCTTGTATTTCGGGCAGCCTCTCCTCCAGTTCTATCGCCTTTTTTCCCATTTCCTCAATCTGCGGTAATGCTTTTTCCAATTCAAAGATTTGTTTCTCAACATTATGAATGGAAGGCAATGCTTGCTCAAGCTCAATACCTGCTCTATAAAATACAGAGAATAATTCATTCCCCACCGTTTTAATAAACGCCTGACTAATTTGCGCCGTAACACTCGATGCCCCTGAGTTTGCAATTTTCGGCGCCACGGCATTGATTTTTTCGTTAACAGCGAACTCTATGTTTGGTTTTTGGGGGTTCACTTCTAAAATACTCGTAAGTTTCTTTGAAAAATCCTTTGGGATAATAAGATATGCATAGTAATGCCCTTTCTCTACGCCACTCTGTGCATCGCTTCGATTCACAAAAACCCAACCAAGCTGGTGATTCTTTTTTAGGCTTTTTACAGTATCATTTCCAACATTAAATTTCTTCCCACGAATTTCCGCTCCTTCATCCTCGTTGCTAACAGCCACCCGAATCCCCGATGTATTGCCGTAAGGGTCCCACATCGATTTGATATTAACCCATGCATAGGCAGAAGGCAGGATCATTAGTGCTCCAATTAACAAAACTACAATTGGAACTCTAAATATATTTCTCCAATCTGTTTGGTAAATATGAAAAATCATCCTCACTATTTCCCCCACCTTTCACTAGTAGTCCATGATCTTATCTTCCTACTATCTACAAGAAAAGATTCAGGAAATAGAAACGAAATGCACAAAGAGGGCTGCCTAAGAAAATTTACTTAGGCAGCCCTCTTTGTTTTACTTACTTATTGGGTTCCACATCAGTCGTGGGATTATAGTTATATTTTGAACGGTCGACAGGAATAAACGTTTCAGGTTTGTAGAAACGTAATAAATCTCCATTTACAACTTTATCTGATAGCTTTAATTTATATTCGACGATTTTCTGATCTTTCTTAGCTTCTTCGGTTTTAGCTTTATCTAATTTCATTCCCGTTTTGGAATCATAGAATTTACCATCAATAGAGGTGATTGTTGAACTTACAAAGTCGCCATTTCTGAAAGGAACTACATCATCATGCTGTTTAGATAATATGTCGGTTCCAAATTGGACATATTCTTTTGTGTCCGTGCCAAGCAAATGAAGAAGTGTTGGAAGAAGATCGATTTGACCACCGTACTCGTGGTTTACTCCACCTTCCATTCCTGGTACACGAATAAATAATGGCACTCGTTGTAAGCCAGCATTTTCGAAAGGAGTAATTTCTTTTCCCATCACCTGTTCCATTGCTTTATTATGATTTTCTGAAATTCCATAATGATCACCGTACATGACAATAATCGAATGATCATATAATCCTGATTTTTTCAGGTAGTCAAAGAATTGCTTCAATCCCTCGTCCGCATATCGTGCGGTTTGAAAGTATCCATCGACAGATTTATCACCGGTTGTCCCTGGTGCAATCGTTGCGTCTTCCTCATTAATTGGATATGGATAATGATTCGATACGGTAATAAATTTTGTATAAAATGGCTGTGGTAAGGATTCCAGTAGTGGAATGGATTGCTCATAGAAAGGCTTATCCATCAGCCCATATTCAGCTAGATCTTTAGAATCTATTTGATAGTAATTTGAATCAAAGAACTTGTTAAACCCAAACGATTTATAAATCTCATTACGATTCCAAAAGCTTCCTGAATTTCCGTGGAACACCGCTGACGTGTAGCCTTGCTGACCTAAAATAGCTGGAGCAGCTTCATATGTGTTTAAACCTTTTGTCGTATATGCTGAACCTTGGGATAATCCATATAATGAATTTTCTAACATGAATTCAGCATCAGATGTTTTACCTTGACCTGTTTGATGGAAGAAATTATCAAAGTAAAGCGTATTTTGATCTTTCGTTAATGAATTTAAAAATGGTGTTACTTCTTCCCCATTCAACTTGTAATTAATAAGGAAGTTTTGCATTGATTCTAGATGTAAATAGATTACATTCATTCCTTTTCCAGCACCAAAGTAAGCTGGATTTGGCTCTGCGTAATTAGATTTTGTATAGTTAATGACTTCTGTAATATCATCACTGCTTGCCATAACCCTTTGTGCTGATGCTTTGGTACTTTGAACTGCATCATAAATGGTGTAATTGTACATACCTAAATACTTCACAATATAATTACGGTCAAATCCTCTGGTTAATAATTGAGGGCGGTCTGTTTCAGCTAAAGCTAGGTTTGCACTAGAAATAGCAAGCGCCATTGAAAATAAGGCAGCCACTTTTCCGCGATTCATGTCATTGGCCTCAATTTTCACAAACCGTAAAACAAGTAAGGCAGCCAAAATAATGATATCAATGAAGAATAAAAAATCATAAGGTTTTAATAGAGTCGTCACACTTCCACTTACATCGCCAAAGTTTTGTGTCTGCGTTAGAGTCGGTAAGGTGATAAAATCATTAAAAAATCGGTAAAATAGAATATTCGCATATAATAGAAACGATAAAAGAAAATCGATGACAATCAGCCCAATATACTTTTTTCTACCTTTTAAAAAGAAAGAAAAGCCTAAGAAAAGTAAAGAAGATCCGAGCGGATTTATAAATAATAGAAACTTCTGAAGAGAATTTTCTATCCCTAAGTCAAATTGCGTTAATTGAACGATATATGTCTTCATCCATAGGAAAAATACAGTCAAAAAGAAAAAGCCAACATATTTATTAAAAATACTTTGACCTCTTTGCAATAAGTTATTCATATAGCACCTGCCTTGTAGTCTATTATTATATAATTTTAGTCATTATTTTAAATATAATGGGTGGATACTGTTCCCAATAGTCTATCATCTATATTAGCATTTAAATATGAACAATCCATGAATATTTTAGAAATAATTAAATTAGGCAACACAAGAATATTACTATACTCCATTTTTTTAAAATGTCAAGGACTCGATAAAAAACAAAAGAAGCTGATACTTCAGTAAAAAATAACGAAGAATCAGCTTCTATTGATTTTATTTTACTTATAATACTTTCTCTACCGGCTTCTTTTCTTTTCTCTTCATTTTCATTAGTGTTTCATAGACAATTGGCACAATTACTAATGTAAGCAACGTAGAACTTGTCAGCCCCCCGATGACTGTGACACCTAATCCCTTCGAAATTAGTCCACTTCCTTCCATACCGATTGCTAGTGGTATAAGCGCACCAATTGTCGCAATTGCTGTCATAAGAATTGGGCGAACACGTGTCCCTGCTGCCTCAAGAAGGGCTTCTCGTGTCGATAATCCATCATTTTCTTTATGAATGACACGATCAATTAATACGATTGCATTCGTTACAACAATCCCAATTAACATCAAGGCGCCAATCATTGCTGAAACACTTAAGGTTTCGCCAGCGATCAATAATCCTAATAACCCGCCGATAATGGTAAATGGCAACGAGAATAGAATCGCTAGTGGTGCTAAACCTCCACCAAATGTAATAACGAGAACTAGATAAACAATTGCAATCGCTGCAAGCATTGCTAAGCCTAACTGTGTAAAGGATTCAGCAATATCTTCTGATACCCCGCCGACAGATATATCCACGGTCGATGGCATTTTTAACGTATCTACTTTCTTTTGAACTGCCGTCGAAACTTTTGATACATCTTTAGTGGTAATTTCTGCACTTACACTTGCATAAATACGACCATCACGCCTTGTAATCGTGTCAGAAGTGTTTCCCACTTTTACGTCGACGACATCCTTAATCGGAACTGTCATACCCATAGGGGATTGAAGCGTTTTATCTGTCAATTCATTAATATCTTCATATTCATCTTTCTCAACCTCTAGATAGACATTCATTTCTTTGCCGTTATTTTCAATTGTTGTTAATACTTGACGTTGGCCATTTCCAGCTAGGCCCATTCCAACCTGTGCTACAGTAAGACCTAATTGACTTAACTTTTCCTGATTAGGAACTAATGTGTATTCTTCATACGTATCCGAGATACTCGTTTTCACATTTCTAAGGGATTCGTTTCTCTTAAAAATCTTCGATATATTGTTCACGACTGGTTCAATTTCATCCATATTGTCACCATAGACGTTAAACGTTAGAGCATTCGATGATCCCATGCCAGAGAAATCTTGGCTTGCCCATTCACCTTTATCTTTTCGTTTCTTTAGGTCATTGATAACCTTTTCGGTTTCATGTGAAAAGTTTTTAGTATCTTTGTCATATTCAACAAAAAACATGGCAGAATTACTTTGCCCTGGATTCATTGGATTTTCTCCGCCAACAGAAAACTGAATGGTTTTTACTCCTGTTCTTTCCTCAAAAAATTCTTCTGCTTCTGTTGCAATCCGCTCAACTTCATCCAATGTTTGGCCTGGTGCCGGTTTGTATGTGGCAACAACCATTTTCTGTTCATCAGAAGGAAGGAAACTTACCCCAATGACCGGTACAAGGAACAAGCTGCCAACTAACAGTAAGATAGCTAACCCAAAGGTAATAATTTTATGGTTTAACGACCAATTAAGAACCTTTTTATAATTAGAAGCTAATTTACCAGGTTTATTTTCAACATGCACTTGTTTTAATGATATCCCTTTTTTAAATAAAGAATGAGCCATCATTGGTACAATTGTAATGGCTACTAAAAGAGAAGCCATTAATGCGAAGACGATTGTCAATGCAAATGGTAAGAACATCTCCCCAACTGGACCTTTTACTAATCCTAATGGCAGGAATACAGCAATTGTTACAATCGTTGAAGAAAAGATCGGCATAAACATTTCTCTAGTGGCCGCCACAATTAATTCCTTACCACTAAGTGTTTCATTCTTAAGAGACATTCGTCTAAATATATTTTCGATGACAACAATTGAATCATCAATAACTCGACCGATCGCAACTGTCATTGCACCGAGTGTCATCATATTTAGCGTAATATCCATTTGTTTAAGAAGTAAAATAGCTATTAATATCGATAAAGGAATAGAAATGACTGAAATAATTGTTGTTCGAAAATTTCTTAAGAAAAGCAATATGATAATCATGGCAAAGATTGCACCAAATATCGCTTTATTTAGCATTGTTGCAACTGATTCTTCGATAGGTTTCCCTTGATCAAAAATCGTCGTTACTTTTAACCCATCAATCTTAGCTTCAAAACCACTTAGTTTTTCTTTTACTGCGTTTACAACATCTACTGTATTTGCATCTTGTGCACTTGTAATTTGCACACCGATTGATTCCTCACCATTTGTCCTGGAAATAGATTCGGCTTTCCCTACTACTTCAATTGTTGCCAGATCTTTAAGGTCTACAGTAGGAATCGATGCTGGAACCTGTGCTGTTTGATTTCCTTGGCTAACTTGGCCGCTTGTCATACCTTGTTGTACCTGACTTTGTTGACCACCCGTCATTCCTTGCTGTGATGCACCTGTAGATGGGACTACGGGAATTTTTATTGCTTTTAGGTCATCGATCGATGTCACATTACCATTGATGACAACTGACTTTTGCGTATCTTTAAATGTATATAAACCTAATGGAAACTTAACGTCTGTAGCTTTAATTAAATTCTTGATTGTTTCTTCGGTTAACCCATATTTCTTTAATTTAGTTTCATCAAATTTCAATTGAACTTCGTCAACTTGCTGCCCTGATATTTGAACGGTTGATACTCCTTCAACACCCTCTAGCTCTGGAATGATCTCCTCTTCAGCTGTTTTTGTTAATTCTGTCAATGATTGGTCTGAATTTGTAATACTTAAGGACATGACTGGAAAGCTTGAGAAACTCATCCGTGAAACTTTGGGTTCCTCCACTCCGTCAGGAAGTTCAAGATTGCTTAATGCTTCCTTCACTTCGTTTTGAGCCTTTTCCATGTCTTTATCAAAATCATATTCAATTTGAATCGATGATGCATTTTGAAATGAAGAGGAGCTTACAACGGAAACTCCATCCAAATTCTCAACTCTTTTTTCAATTGGTTCTGTAACACTCACTGCTACCTGTTCGGGTGTTGCACCAGGGTAAATAGCCATGACTGTAACAAGCGGTGTACTGATATTTGGAATGGTTTCTAGTTTCATGTTCATCCCAGAATACAATCCTGCAATTGTTATAATAATAGTTAACAGCCATATGGCAAATTTGTTCTTCAATGAAAACTGAATGATTTTCTTCATATTTCGCTCCTTCTTATACCTTGTTGACATTTTGGTCTGATTCGAATAGGATTGACTATACGGTCATAACAGATTTAATCATACTGACCAACCGGTCATAAGTCAAGAAATATTCATTATGGCATAGGAACATCAATTAATGGAGGGTTTATTTTGACAGAAAAGGAGAAAGTTATTATAAAATCAGGGATGAAGCTTTTTGCTCAAAAAGGTTTTTCCTCGACGTCTATACAAGAAATTGCTACTGAAAGTAATATTTCTAAAGGAGCTTTCTATTTACATTTTAAGTCCAAAGATGATTTATTACTCGCAATTCTGGATTATATATTTGAGACAATAGAATCAAGTAGGTTGGTTTTTGACAACCAAGATTTATCCCCCAGAGAAAAATTCATTAAGCAAATCTCTGCTATTTTCAGAACCTTTATTGGTCATAAAGAATTTATGATTATGCTCTCCAAAGAACAAGCAATCCCAAGGAATGAAGAAATCAAGAAACTTTTCTTCAAAAAGCGGTTTGAATCTCATTTATTATATCGCAAAGGAATAATTGCTATTTATGGTCAAAACATTGAGCCTTTTTCAATTGATTTAGCCCTGATTCTAGAAGGATTGTTTCAATCGTATATTGGATTATTAATGCTCGAACCAGTAGAGTTTGAGATTGAAAAACTATCCCACTTTTTAATGAAAAGGTTGGATAGTATCATAAAAGACATTACATGCGAAGAACCCTTCTTAACCGAGGAAAAGATGGGGAAAATAATAAAAAACTCGAAGCAAATTTTTGAACCTACCAATGTAAATAATATTATCCAAGCAATGAAAACTGAGATTGATCAAATGGAAAATAAAGAAACATTAGAAATCTCATTAGAGGTACTGGAAGAGGAAATAAACAAACAGAGCCCCCGTGTTCCAGTAATTAAAGGGATGCTTTCAAATTTTAAAGGGATTTCAAAACTTGAAAAATATAATAAGGAAATTACTGCTATTTATGGCTTTGAACTATAGAGGATATCTTATCAAATATCCTTTCTACAAAAATAATTGACTGACTGACCAGTTATAGTGTATATTTTATGACGACATAGTCATTAGTCTTTTTATAACATCTAGGTAGGAGAAATAATTATGGCGATAGAAGAGAAAAGAATAAATACAAAATTAGTCATAACCGGTTTAATTATCGGTATGTTTTTCAGTGCACTAGAGCAAACAATCGTAGGAACAGCAATGCCTACAATCATCTCAGAGTTAAATGGCTTTACCATATTTGCGTGGGTTACAACAGCCTATATGATTACTTCAACAACAGTGGTTCCGATAGTTGGAAAACTATCTGACCTTTATGGTAGAAGATTCCTCTATTTACTTGGAACCATTATCTTTATTATTGGTTCAGGTCTTTGTGCCACTGCAACATCTATGGAACAACTAGTCATCTATAGAGGTCTTCAGGGGATCGGCGGTGGGATGATTATGCCCCTTTCTCAGACAATCATTGGGGACATCTTTACAGCTGAACAACGGGCTAAATGGCAAGGGATTTTTGGTGGGCTGTTTGGGTTAAGTTCAGTCATCGGTCCTTTCTTAGGCGGAGTTATTGTCGATAACATTAGTTGGCACTGGATTTTCCTAATTAATGTTCCCTTTGGACTACTTTCCGCTATTTTAATCTTTATGGGATTAAAGCACGAATCGATTGAGAAAAAAGACAAAGTTAATATCGATTATTTAGGGATAATCACCTTAATTCCTGCGATCGTATTATTATTACTGGGTTTAACATTCGGCGGTGATAAATTTGAATGGGCTTCTGCCACATCTTTCCTTATTTTCGGTGGTTCAATTTTACTGCTTATAGTCTTTGGATTTATTGAGCGAAAAGCTGCTGAACCTATACTGGACCTTTCCTTCTTTAAAAATCGAATTTTTGCAACTATGAATGCATTAGGATTTTTACTGGGACTTGGAATGTTTGGTGCGATTATGTTTGTACCTATGTATATGCAGGGTATTCTTGGCGTTTCACCAACCCAGGCTGGATCTACAATGACTCCAATGATGATTGCTATGATTGCTGCAAGTGTTGTTGGCGGTCAGTTGTTATTAAGATTTAGTTTCCGCACAGTATTAACTTCAGGCATGCTTCTTGGTGCCTTAGGATTCTTTTTAATGAGTACAATGGGCATCGATTCAAACGAATTTACTGCTTATGCATATATGGTGGTTCTTGGCTTAGGTATGGGCTTAGTAATGCCCACATTAATGATTGCCATCCAAAATGAATTTCCAAAGTCACAGCTTGGAACGGTTACGGCAGCCTCCACCTTCTTTCGTTCTATAGGTGGAACCATCGGGATAACCGTTCTAAATTCAATCATGAATCATACACTTAAAGGAAAAATGGTTACTGCGGCTAATGATGCTGAAAACCCAATTGCTCACCAAACATTACAAACTCTTTCAGAGAAAACTGATTCACTATTTAGTTTGTTGCTTAATCCGAGTCTATTAAAAATGCCTGAAGAAATTCAGAAAAGCGTGATATACGGCATTCAAATTGCATGGTCAGAATCCTTTTCTACGGTTTTCTTAACGGGACTCATCTTTATATCAGTCGGTATTTTGGTCGCTCTTGCAGTTGGCAAGGGTCGTATTAAAAGAGATAAGGAACTTAAGGATAGTGGTGATCAACAAGTCGCATCATTTGGTCGGGATGCAACTGAATCATAGTAGTCGATTAATGAAGAGGGATTCTGCTGAATCCCTCTTTTTCTATGTGAAATATTCAATTTTTGCTTTGGGAAAATAGGTGTTAATATACTTGCCAAGAGTGTCTTTAATATCTTCTTGCTCATCATTCGTATACACAAATTTACCGATCCCGTAGCGTCCCCATTTCCATTTCCTTTTTGACTCATCGAGTTCAAGTTTTGTCATCGGGTAATTTTTCTGAATGACACGTTTTGCTGGTTTCGTAAAACGGTGTTGAATCATTTCAAAGGTTAAATCTTTTTTTGCTGATTCCGGTAATTGTGCTTCCAGCTTTTCTAACATTTCCTTATATCCTTCTTTCCATCCTTCATGCAAATAAATAGGAGCAATAATAAATCCTAATGGAAACCCAGCTCCAGCCACCTTTGTAGCTGCTTCTATTCTATCAGGTAACCTTGAAGTACCTGGTTCAAAATTCTTGATTATATAATCGTCATTTATACTAAAACGAAAGCGGGTTCTTCCATTATGTTTAGCGTCAAGTAAATGGTCTACATGAGCAAATTTAGTTACAAAGCGGAGCTTGCCATATTCAGACTGTCCAAAAAATTCTATCGCTTTTTTTAATGTATGGGTCAAATGGTCAACGCCTACGATATCGGAAGTACAGGAGGCTTCAAACCTGGTTGGTTCAGGTGCACGTTCTATCATGTAATTCTCTGCAGCCTCAAAAATATCTTCAAGATTGACATAGGTACGAATATAAGGTTTACTGCCCATTGTCGTTTGTAAATAGCAATAATGGCAATGCCCCATACACCCAGTTACAAATGGGATGGCGTATTCTGCAGATGGTTTAGATGTATCAAACTTTAAGGTCTTCCTTACCCCAATTACCAACGTGGATTTTGCAGTTCGGTATTTTTGAAAATCATTATCTCCAGGTAAGTTTCTAATTTGATTGTGTGAGGTAGTTTCTCTTATTTCAATGCCCATATGTTCAAATTTGGCAATTAACGCTTTCCCAAGTGGATATTCCAGTGCACTTGGTTCAACGTAAACGAGTTGAGGAACAAAAGGCTTAACCATAATAATCCCCCATCTCTGCCATTCCAAACGCCTCCTGATAAGCAGATTCCGCCTCATTTGCCGACGAATAGACAGCAATTTCATCTGTTAAGGGGTAATAGGTTTCGTAGACAAAAAGTGCTAGTTGATCAGGGTTCTCAGGATTCTGCACAACTGCGGCTTCTTGGATATTGGCTACATCCTGTGCATGCGGGTTCCGAATAATTATATGGACGATTTGTCCTGGTTGGTATGATTCCATTTTTCCACCTAATCCTTTCATATCTCGGTTTTCTATTGATATTATTCTCCAGAGGAGATTTTTAAGTGGAACGAAATATTTCCATTTCCAACGTGGAACCTACAGCTTAAATGAAAGAGCATGGATTGAAGAATAAATTTTGAATCTGAGGGAAATGTAATGATAGGTTTGTAAAATATAATCTAGGGGATGCTGCCAGTGGCAATTTTTGTGTATCAGACATTTGAGATCAAACAGGATAAATTTAAAGAAGGTATTGAAAATATAAAGGAACTAAAAACATTCAGAAATGAGAATTATGATCAAAATGTGGAGATTTTAACACCCGTTTCAGGTGAGGATCATACATACGCACTACTTACCAAATATGAAGGCTTAGCTGAAATGGAATTACAAAACAAAAAAATGTTTGAGGATGAGCAATACTTAAAGCTTATTGGAGACTTTTTCCTACAAAATATTGTTCAAGGCAGTATGTATACGCAAATTTATCGTGCTCTAAGTGAGAAGAAAACTGATAAAAAACAATCGTAGATTTTTGTAAAAGGGTGCCGGTTAACTTTTGGTCGTCAATAACCCCTATTGACTATAGTAACCTTCCTTTTTTCTCACTATCAGTCGTCAATAACCTTAATCGGAACTTTTCCGATTTTTAATATAAGAAAAACACGGCTGTTCACTAGCCGTGTTTTTTCTTGTTCATCCTATGAGTTTAAATCATTTAAACCAGGACTATGTTCATTCGGCATCTCCGGTAAAATAGGAACTGGATAACCTTGTGGCGGCGGTACTACTTGGAGGGTTCCACCATTTCTGCTCGGTGTTTCACCTTGGAAAATTTGGCCGATAAGCGTTTCGTCAAGTCTAAAATTAAACTGGGCATTATGGAAGCCCATTTCAACATATTTACGACATTCAGGATATTTATTAATGTCGTAATTAGGGACTGGGAATAGTTTGGCCCAATCAACACCTAGGGTCTCTAATGCTTTGGCAAATGCATTTTGATGAGCATTATCACGCACGATTAAGAAAGCGAGTGTTTCTCTAAAGGTTTTATTTGTACTCATTTCATAAATACGTGATTTTTGCAAAACTCCGGTGGATTCCAAAACTAAATTGTCTAATAAATCACTTATCAAGTTTCCGTGGCTATATACGTAGTTTCCATTCCAAGGATTCCCCGCGGCGTCTACTGGAAGTGAAGCTTGTGCCCCAACGATAAAGTGATGAGGATTCGCGTGTTTAATCGCTTCCTCTAACGGTGCACCAGTGCTGCCACCAGCACCCACAGCCTCTTCTCCAGCTCCGTTCAAAAGCTGATTAATCGTTGTTTGAACAAGTTCAACATGGCTGATTTCCTCAAGAAATACTCCCCTTAGTAAATCACGGTATTGTTTTTGATTACCGCGAAAGTTAGAGCTTTGGAAAAAATATTGCATCATTGTCCGCATTTCTCCGAATCTTCCACCCAATGTCTCTTGAAGAACCTTAGCTGCTGCAGGATCTGGCTTGTCGGGTACGATCACGTTGATTAAATCTTCTCGATAGAAATACATACTAATCCCCCTAAAAATTAGCTAGTTATTACTTATTTAGCTTTTTCTAGTTCATAGTGCCTTATTCTTTTCAAAGAAGATTTAACCGTTATTGTTTTATTCTATCTTCCGAAGAAGTTACCCTAAACATTCCAAAAAGAAATCCTACTACTAAACCGATAAGGGCAGGAATAATCCACCCAAGTCCTTCCATGTAAAAAGGAAGAATATCAAGTACCCCACTCCATTTATTTGCAAGGAAAGTTTTATTAATCGTATCTATGATACTAAAAAGGGCAACAAAACTTACAACATAGATATAAATCTGCGGATATCTTTTAATAAAATCATCGATGAGGCCTAAAAAGATAATTACGATCGCCAACGGGTAGATCATCCCAAGTATCGGAACGGAAATCTGTAATATTTGCGTTAATCCTAAATTTGCAATGGCGGTACTCAGAACAGATAAGATAATAACCCACTTCTTATAATCTATTTTTGGTATGGCATTTGCGAAAAATTGACTGCAGGAAGTAACTAAACCGATTGACACGCAAAAACATGCTATTGTAAAAACTAATCCTAATATAAAAGTTCCACTTTGACCAAACAAGTGAGTCATGACATTGGACAAGATTTGTGCCCCATTTTCCGTTTGGCCTAAAGACGAACTTGCAGCCCCTAAATAACCTAAGATAAGATAAATTACGGTTAGAAGCAATCCAGCACCTAATCCTGCGTACATCATATATAAAGATCTTTTTTTGTTTTCGATTACACCCTGTGCTTTCAATGTGTTTGCAATCACAATACCAAATGCTAAAGCAGCCAGGGCATCCATAGTTAAATAACCATCTAATACCCCTTGAAATACAGGGTTTGCCTCATAATTTTCTTTCGGTTCGGCAAATGAACCTATTGGATCAATTAAGCTCTTTATAAAAATAATCGTAATTAAAGCCAAAAGAATAGGAGTCAATAATTTCCCGAAAAGGTCAATAAGTTTCGACGGAAACATACACAACCATGCCACTAATCCAAAAAAGATGATGCTATACACTAACAAAGAAACAGGGTTGCCTACTAAATGTTCTGGCAAAAAAGGAGCTAACCCCATTTCAAACGCAAGACTCCCTGCACGTGGAATAGCTAGTCCAGGTCCGATAGCGATATAAATCAAAAATGGGAAAATGAAAGCAAAAAAAGGATGAACCCTTTGGTTTAGCTCGTTAAAGCTTCCTGCCTTTGCAACCACTATAACGCCTAAAATAGGTAGTCCAACAGCTGAAACTATAAAACCAGCAAGAGCTGTCCAAAGATGAGTACCCGCTGATTGCCCCAGAAAAGGTGGAAATATAAGGTTACCTGCACCGAAAAACATTGAAAAAAGCATAAAACTAATAAAGACAATTTGTTTGGCAGAAAAATTCATTAAAAATCTCCTTTAAGATAAAAATATTATTCCATAATAATAAACTATATTTGCCCTTTGTTGGTATATTTATTTTTAACAACTAATTAATAAAAATCCTCTTTCTTATTTTTTCGAAAGAGGAAATTAACTGTTTCTTTATCTAATTCAAAAATAATCTGAGAAATATGGAGTCTGTCGTTCAATTAAATTTTCCAATATTTCCACGGTTTGGTCATTGCTGGTTAATCTCCCGATAGCTGCCAAATAGGATGGTCGTTTGTACCCGAGTAACATTGTCGTCAGTGTCTGGATATCAACAACCACTAGAGGCTGATCCTCACTTTGAGTTAGTTCTCCCTGACCTGTGGCGGAAACATGGAGTGTGAATAACCCCTGGTTCCACTCAAGTAGTGGATCATTAAGCAAAATCGTCAGGTTTATATCTATGCCTGGTGCTCTATACGGGTATTGATTCATAAACTGTTTAACATCCACAATTCTTGCCATAAAATAGGGTGCGATTGTTTCTTTAATATCCCCGTCTTCCAGCCAAAATGCCAATGGTTCATCTGTATAAATGGCCCCTAAAACTTTTGAAACCATAGAAAAATGGGCACTGATGAAATTCCAGAGTCCAATCCGTGCCTCTTCATTCATATAGACCATTTCTTTTATATGAAGCACATCATGTGAAATCCAGTACAACAGATACCCTTGGGGCTGGTGGGAACTATCATAATAAACAGCTGCTGTTAAATCCTCCAAATCCCATCTCCAATACTCCTCCCAGGCCAAATTATTTCGAATCATAGCGGCATTGCGTTTACTAGAAAAGAGTTTGTAAACCGTTTTAATATCAGGATGCTCTGTAGTTAGCCGATCAACATAGCCTGACACTTTTTTTACCTTAGGCAATTGATAGTCTTTGACTTCGAAGGTCATCTTATCAGAAATGATCTCCCAACCCCTTTTACGGTAAAAAGGCAATGAATAGGGGTATAAATAGGAAATAGATTGCTTCCTTTCCTTCATATCCGCTAATGCCTGCCAAATCAACTTATTCATTAGTCCCAAGTTCGCGTATTCAGGGTATGTACCGACGCCTGTCAAACCACCCATCTCAAATGTGCGCCCAAAAATATTTATTTGAAAGGGATAAACAGCTATTTGGGAAATCAATTTTTCCCCATCAAACCAGCCTAACACATCAGCCTGTTCCAAAACGGGAAGTTTTGCTAATGCTATTTCACGTTCCTCCCAACCCACCGTTTGTAAGTCTTTTTTGGTCACTTGGAACACATAACGCAATAACTCGTTGAACTGCCGCCAATGTTTCGGTTCCACTTTCTCCATCTTGAGCCTGTCCAATCGACTCATACCATTACCTCCAAAAATTTAAAATCTTACTCTATGTAAAGGTTTTTATATTAAATTTGTGTAATTTTCTTCTTTTTCATGCGTTTATTTTTGGTAATAATAAAGTGTTTTTGTTTTTATTGTCTATACAAAAAAAAGTTGCTCATCAATTGGAGCAACTAGTTTATATTTATTATTTAATTCCGAGCGCTTTTTTCGTGGCTGGCCCGACAATCCCGTCAGCTGTTAATTTACGGGCCTGTTGAAATTTTCGGACGGCACTATCTGTGTTTGCTCCAAAGACACCATCCACACCTTTCGTACTGTATCCAAGTGAGGTCAGCTTGCGCTGAAGCTCTTGGACGGCAGGACCCCGACTGCCTTTTTTGAGGATTTCTCCACTAGAACTAACAGGAACAGATGGTGCACTAGACCCTCCATTAACTTTATACCCATTGGCTGCCGCAATTGCATTGAAAGATTTCCCTGACGATGTGATGATAACTGTGGTACCATTTGGAACTTGATTAAATAGCCATTCTACCTCACTATCATACATCCGAATACAGCCGCTGCTTACGTACCCTCCTATGGAGGCTGGATTGTTGTTGCCATGAATTGCATATGTCGTTCCCCATGTCCCCCGAGCGTTCAAACCAAGCCAGCGGTTACCGAGTGGATTACGTGGATCTCCACCTGGAATATGTCCCTTATAGTAAGGCCTATTCTTAATCTTAACTACAATCTTGAACTTGCCTTCTGGTGTATACGATTTTTTTCTCCCTGTTCCTACTTTGAACTGTTTTATAAACTTACCATTTTCAAAGTATGCGAGCCGATTGATAGTCTTGTTAATGATAACAAATTTTCCACTGGAAGCTGCAAAACCTGTCGGGACACCAACAAAAAAACTAGACAACATAAAAAAAGCAAATACAAAAAGAATTAACCACTTTTTTTGCAATCTAACCCCTCCAATACGACATAAATACTCATCCGTGTATCTTATGTCGGAGGGGCTTGTCTACATTACAATTTTATTAAAGATATTTCGATTTGGGCGTAAAGTAGGTAATACACTAGTTTATGTAATAAGTACCCATCTAAATATTAATCGATCCTACCGAAGTAATTAGAAAAACCGGGCAAAAAAAGTTCAGTCCTTAGTCTACTGAATTTTCCTTTGGCAGCAGGCATCAGATGATTCCTTTGATTAACGGTGATCTGTTTTTCTCCTCCTAAAAGCATCATACGGTTCCTATGGTTACCAATGAACTGATTTTTCTTCCTTCACAGGCATCATATGCTTCCTATGGTTACCGTTGAACCAATCTTCCTTCCTCACTGGAATCAGAAACAACTATTAGTCTTATAAAAAAAAACCGCAAGACCTTATAACAAGGTTTTGCAGCCAATTGTATCTAAGATGCTATCCAACCTAAAGTTTCGTTCTTAAACTCCACAGCTCTGGGAAAAATTGCTGATCTAGGACTCTTTTTAAATAGGTCACACCTGACGACCCACCGGTCCCCTGCTTATGACCAATGATTCTTTCCACGGTACTCATATGATTAAAGCGCCATAATTGCTGTTGATTGCCAATATCTACTAACTTCTCTGCCAACTCGTATAAATCCCAGTATTGATCAACATTTCGATAGACTGTTAACCACGCTTCTTCCACGCTGGCATTCGGTTCGTAGTTTTTGGACAAATCCCGATGGCGAACCTCATGATCGACAGGTAATCCACGCGCAACAAGAGCTTGTATGGCCGCATCATATATACTTGGTTGATGAAGGGCCGCTTGCATTTTTTCGTATAGGTCTGTTTGATGTTGATAGACTGTTAGTGTATGAACATTTTTATTTCCTAATGCAAATTCAATCAAACGGTTCTGATAAGACTGGAATCCTGACGATTGACCCAATTTATCCCTAAACTCCAAGTACTCAGCAGGTGTCAACGTCGAAAGAACACTCCATGATTGAATTAATTGCTGCTGAATTCTTGAAACACGCGACAGGATTTTGAATGATGGCTCCAAATCGTTGTTTTGAATAAACTCAATAGCCGCAGACAATTCATGAATAATTAACTTCATCCATAATTCACTAGCTTGATGGATAACGATAAATAACATTTCATCATGGTGATCTGACTGCCGATGCTGACTGGATAAGATTTTATCAAGATGGAGATAATCCCCGTATGACATCGCTTTTTGAAAATCTGTTTGAATCGTTTTCTCTAGTCCATTATTTGTGTTTTTTTCTTGTGAATTCATTGTATTAGACCTCCATCATTCTATTGTAGTTAAGTTATTTATGAGAATTTACCACGTTAATTTACCTTTTTGTTAAGAATAGCATCTGACTCGTTCTTTTCAGGATTGTTTCTTCTTTTATTAAAAATAAAATAGGCTGCAGATAAAAACAGTAACCAAGGAACACCGAATTGTAGCATGATTTTAAAACCTGTAAACCAAGTGGTGATCATTAAACTCAGTAGAAGTACCGCTCCTAATATCGTCAAATATGGAAAACCAACCATTTTAACTGGCAATTTCCGGCCGCCTGCCTTCTCCCACTTTTTTCGGAAAAACAAATGAGAAACAAACACCATAAACCACGTGAATATCGCACCAAACATGGAAATCCCCATCATAAATGCGTAAGACGAGTCTGGTAATAATGCATTTACGGCTGCCGCAAGAAAAATACCTAGTGTAGATATAGCAAGAGCACTAAATGGTACACCTTGTTTGCTTAATTTACCTAAAAAGGCTGGTGCATAATTTCCTCGTGATAGTGAAAACATCATCCGAGTTGAAGCATATAACTGACTGTTCATCGCTGACAGTGCAGCTGTCAAAATAATAAAATTCATAATTCCACTTGCACCTGGGATATTTAAGAGTTCCATAACCTTTACGAAAGGACTTTCCTCCACTCCTGCGGATTTCCATGGAACAATCATTAACATGATGCCGATAGTAATAATATAAAATGTCGATAATCGGAACACCGTTGCTTTCAGAGCTTTTGGTACCGCAATATCCGGGTCCTTCGCTTCTCCTGCTGTTACCGCAATCATTTCTGTTCCTAAAAAGCTAAATAAAGATATAAAGATAGCCACCCACATTCCCCACCAGCCGAACGGTAAGAAACCACCAGCATTGACAAGGTTTTCAGGTCCCATTTCTGGTTTTGCAGAGCCTCCAAAGAAAACGTAGGATCCTAGTAAAATAAACCCAACAATTGCACTGATCTTAATCATCGAGAACCAATACTCAAAAGTTGCAAATGTATTTACACTTGTTGCATTTACATAAATCAATACAGCTGCGAACAATAATATCCAGACAAACCCAGGCACATCTGGAAACCAGAACTTCATATATACCGCAATTGCACTTACCTCTACCCCAACAGCAAGTACGTTTGCAATCCAATAGGAATATCGGACAAGATAACCAGCGAACGGGCTAATGTACTTCTCAGAAATAGTACCAAACGACCCTGATGTTGGATGGGCAACAGTCATTTCTGATAAACATCCCATTAAAAGTAAGACAATGAAAGCACCAATGGCATAACTGATTAATACACTAGGACCAGCTGTACTAATGGCAAGTCCACTACCTAGGAAAAGGCCCGTTCCAATCGCACATCCCATAGCTATCATTGTAAGTTGATTTGTTTTTAATTCACGCTTCAACCCATTTTCTGAACCATTTCCATTTTTCAAATGAGTTTTATTGTTCGCCATATAATTCCTCCTCGTTCCATTAGGTTAAGCAACAACTTCTCGTTCATTCTTAAACTTTTCATATTGCTTATCAGTCATAATTTTCTTAAGAATTTGGACCACTTCCCAAACCTCTTTATACGAGGTATAAAGCGCAACTGGCGCAAGACGAATGATGTTTGGAGCACGGAAATCAGGTATGACACCATTTTCTTTCAACGCTTTGCAAATACGTGCGGCTTCTTTATGCTCTAAACTTACATGACCACCCCGACGGACATCTTCGACAGGGTTTCCTATTTTTAATCCCATATCAGATAACTCTTGTTCAAGTAGGTCCATTAGAAATTGATTAATCTTAAGTGACTTAGCGCGGATTTTTTCAATCCCTGCTTCTGCAAAAATCTCCAACGCGCCAAGTAAAGGGGCAAGACTCAACACATGTGGTGTCCCGATTTGATAGGCTCCTGCAGAATCAGCCGGTGTTAAAGAATGCTCCATGTCAAATTGTTTCTCTTTTTTGGAACCAAACCAGCCGGCAAGACCAGGGGCTGTGCCAAAGTGTTTAGAATTCACATATAAACCTCCAACACTACCCGGACCACCATTTAAATGTTTATAATTGCACCAATACGCAAAATCTACACCCCATTCACTAAACGAATGCGGAATTGCTCCGATCGAATGACATCCATCAAAACCGATTAATATCCCTCTTCTGGTCGCTTCAGCTGTCAGACGCTTCATATCCAAGATTTGGCCGCTTCGATAGAGTACTGTCGGCAAAATGATAAGCGCAATTTCATCAGTCATCGCTTCGATAATATCTTCTTCCTCTAAAAAGCGACCATCCCGACTTTTTACACGAATAAGATGTGTATCGGGATCAAATCCATGAATACGCAGCTGACTTTGAAGTGCATAAATATCTGATGGAAAGGTTAATTCGTCAGCCAAAATTTTAGTCCTTGTCCCTTCTGGCTTATAAAAAGTAGCAACTAACTGATGCAAATTGACAGTTGTGGAACCTGTTACAATCACTTCATTTGCTGAACCACCTACTAGAGGAGCCATCATCTCTCCTAATTTTTCCGATAAAGAAAACCAAGGGTTGTTCCCACTCATCCAACCGTCAATTCCATGCTCTTTCCAATCATTTAAGGACTCCAACAGCGTCCGTTCTGCTCTTTTCGAAAGCAGCCCCAATGAATTCCCGTCCATATAAATGGAATTCGGCTTTATGTAAAATTCTTCTCGAAATCTGTTAAGTATATCTTCTTGATCCAATTGTTTTGCATACTCTAAAGTGAAAAGCATCCTATTCCTCCTCGAATCTTGTGTCATTATAGTTAGGGCGTGAAGGGAGGCTATGATTTGCTGGAGAATGAGACACTGCCTAGATCCGCAAATTGTGCCAAAATCGTATCCCCGGGTTGAAAGCTAATCGCTTCCGTTATCGCACCGCTAAGAACGATATCACCTTTCTTTAATCCCTGCCCAGTTCTTCCGAGCTTGTTTACAGCCCAAGCAACAGCAGCTGCTGGATCTCCTAATACGGCAGCACTGGTCCCCGTTGTTGCAACCTCTGAATTCTTAGACATATATACGCCAATTTCTTTCAGGTTTAGAGCATTCGGCGATACCCATTTGTTCCCTACGATAAATTTTGAGGAAGAACAGTTATCCGCAACGACGTCTACGAGAGTAAACTTGAAGTCTAAATAACGGCTATCAATAATCTCGATCGCTGGTGCTACATATTTCGTCACCTTTAAAATATCTTCGGCTGTAACATTAATTCCTTGGATATCTTCATTAATCAAGAAAGCAATTTCCGGTTCTGCTTTGGGATGAATAAAACTGCTAAATTGGACTGGTTCCCATTCAGGTGCAAGCATATCATCCATTAAATACCCGTAGATGGCTTCATGGACACCCATCATCTCTTGCTTTGCCTTACTTGTTAAACCGAGTTTCACTCCAATTCGGCGAAGTCCCTCCTGTTCTTTTTGCTCGATTAATTTTTGTTGTATTTCATAGGCATGCTCAAAAGTTAAATCAGGGTAACTAGTCGTGATTTTCTCGACTTCCCGCTTTTCCTTTTCTGCAGCTAATAGGTAGTCTACGATTTCTTGTTCTGTTCCTTGCAACAGTGTCATAATGGAACCTCCACTTTTAATATTTTTATTCAAGAAAAAACTCGTTTACTCAAAAGTTACAGATACAGTACCTAGTGGGCCAAAATCAGCCAAAATCGTGTCGCCTTCTTTTACTGCAATCGCACCAGAAAGTGCTCCGGGAAGAATTAACTCACCTGCTTTAAGAGTAATCCCAAATTCATGCAATTTATTGGCTAACCATGCGACGGCTTGGGCGGGGTGTCCTAGAGCGGCAGTTCCAGTTCCCGTGGCCATAAGCTCATCATTTTTATAAAGGACCATTCCTTGGGTTCGCAAATCCAAACTGTCGATAGGACACAGCTTTTTCCCAACCACTACTCTAGCTGACGAACCGTTATCTGCCACTGTATCAATCAATTTGATTTTCCAATCAGAAATACGGCTGTCAATAATCTCGATGGTTGGTACTACATATTTCGCAGCCATTAACACATCTAGATAATTCACATTTGGACCAACTAAGTCTTGCTCCAAAATAAAACCAATTTCCGCCTCAACCTTCGGACTGATAAAATCAGCAATTTTTATCGTTGCTTCATCGGCTATTTTCATATTATCTAACAGGTGGCCGTAATCAGGTTCATCGACGCCAAGCATTTGCTGCATTGCTTTACTTGTCAGCCCAACCTTTTTCCCTATGACTTCATTTCCTGCTTTTAACTTTTTACCGATAACTTGGAGTTGGATTTGATAGGCATCGCTTACAGTCAATACGGAAAAGCGCTCCGTCAGCGGTGCGACAGAATATTGATGATTTTCTGCGTCGATTAATTCATTTGCAATCTTTTCTACTAATACTCCCATTTTTTCCTAAACCTTCCATTTCTATATTAATAGATAAAAAGTGGCCATTCAGCCACCTTTTACTTTTAATATTATAATTTCATTGTAATCGTCTTAGCCTCTGTGTAGAATTCAAAACTATGACGTCCACCTTCTCGGCCGATACCACTTGCCTTGGATCCTCCAAATGGCGTTCTTAAATCACGATAATACCAGCAATTGATCCAGAATAACCCTGAATCGATTTGAGAAGCGACACGATGAGCTCGTCTTAAATCATTCGACCAAACGACTCCTGCCAAACCATAAATCGAATCGTTGGCGATTTGAATCGCTTCCTCTTCCGTTTTAAATGGAATGACGACTAATACAGGACCAAAGATTTCTTCCTGTGCGACTCTCATTTTGTTATTTACATCATAGAGCACTGTTGGCTCATAAAAGTTACCATGTGACAATCCTGCCACACGCTTACCGCCTGCAGCAAGTTTCGCACCTTCAGAAATTCCAATTTGCACATAGTTGTCAACCGTTTCTAGATGACCTTTGGAAATCAGTGCGCCCATATCTGTCGTTTCATCCAATGGATCGCCCACTTTGATGTTCTTTGCTGCTGTAACAAATTTTTCTAGGAATTTATCATAAACCGATTCTTGCACCAATAGTCGAGAACCGGCTAAGCAGATTTCCCCTTGATTTCTAAAAATTGCTTCGATTGAGCCTGCGACTGCTTCATCTAAGTCGGCATCCTCAAATACGATATTGGCGGATTTACCACCTAATTCTAATGATACCGGAATTAACTGGGATGCTGCATTTCTCATAACTGTTTTACCAGTGGAACTCTCCCCGACAAAAGAAATCCTGCGAACGTATGGATGAGTGGTCATTGCCGTTCCTACTGTTCCACCTGGACCTGTTAGTATATTCAACACGCCTGGCGGTAATCCTGCTTCGTTGGCAATTTCACCTAACATGACCGCACTGAGTGGTGTATAGGAAGCAGGCTTAACGATCACCGTATTACCAGCAGCTAACGCAGCAGAGACTTTCCAAGTCATTTGCATGAATGGTAAATTCCAAGGAATGATTAAGCTTACTACACCTGCAGGAGCGTATTTTGTATAACTCATATGCTTGGATTGTTCGTAATGCTCGTGATTGATATATTTTGCCATTTCTGCAAAGAATCTTAAGTTTGATGCTGCACGCGGGATATCAAAATCTCTGCTTTCTCTAATGGGCTTACCCACATCTAATGTTTCAATTAGCGCTAACTCCTCGACACGTTCCATGACAAGATCTGCCATTCTGCACAGGATCTTTGCTCTTTCTTCTACTGGCATTTTACTCCAAATACCACTATCATAAGTACGCTTTGCGACCTGAATCGCTCTTTCTACATCTTGCTCACTTGCACTAGCGACAGCAGCTAATTTTTGATTCGTGGCAGGATTAATCGTGTCAAAGGTTTCTTCTGAAATAGCGCTTACATATTCTCCATTAATAAAAAGCTTGGCATCGTTAATTTGAAGTTGTTTTTCTAGGACTTTACTCACCGAGATCACCATCCTCAACTTCTACAATCATCTCAACTTCAACAGCGTTATTGTGTGGCAGCTGAGACATCCCTACTGCTGATCTCGCATGCCTTCCCTTTTCACCAAACACTTCTACCAACAAATCGGAGGATCCATTCATTACTTTAGGATGGTCTTTAAAATCGTGCGTGCTGTTGACCATACCAAGGATTTTAACAATCCTTTTCACTTTGCTAAGGTCACCCAGTTCATTTTTGACTACTGCTAATAGATTAAGCATACATTGTCTTGCTGCTTGATAGCCTACTTCTATCGATACATCTTCACCAAGTTTTCCACGGTATTCATCTGTACCTTGTCCTGATGTGAAAATAAGATTCCCTGTACGAACACAACTTACATAATTACCAGATGCGGGGCGGAGTGCTGGAAGCTTTAATCCAAGTTCCCCTAATCTCTCTTCTGGGGTGATCACCTTGTCTATCATCTTCTCATCTCATTTCCTATTAAATTAATAAATTAACCGGTATATTTAAAAATCTTAGTGCATTTTCACCTAACATTGCTCTTTTCTGTTCTTCGCTTAGTGTTAAGGTGTCATCAATAATCTTCCCTGGTGGAGTTTCCCGCAGTAAGAATGGGTAATCCGATCCCATAATGACTTGTTCAGCACCAAATTTTTCGACTAAGAATTTAATATTTACAGGATTATTTACGATTGAATCATAGAAAAATTTCTTGGCATAAAAACTTGGAGGATGCGCCGTGAACTGCAAATGCGGCCAAACATTCCAACCATGATCAAGTCTAGGGAGAATGTAAGGAAGTGACCCGCCTCCATGAGAAAAACAAATTTTAAGTTTTGGAAATTTCTCGATGACACCTCCCAGGATCAGACTTGCTGCAGCCAATGCTGTTTCACTTGGCATTCCAACCGTATACATTAAGTTATGGGAGGAAAAACGATCTCCACCCAGTGTTTCCCATGGATGAACAAATATTGGAACATTCCATTTCTCACACATCGCAAAGAAATCAATTAATGATTCATCGTCTAAATTTTTGCCATTAATGTTTGTTCCAATCTCAATCCCTTTTAATCCTAGTTGATGTACACAGCGGTCTAGTTCACGAATCGCTTCTTCGACATTTTGCAGAGGAACCGTCCCTAGACCAATAAATTTGGTTGGATGCTGAGCTACTGTTTCGGCGATGAAATCATTTTGATATCTTGCCATAGCTACTGCTTCTTCTGTAGGTGCCCAATAGGAAAACGTTACAGGAATTGGCGATAAAACTTGTATGTCTATATTTTCTCTTTCCATATCGGAAATCCTTTTTTCAGGCCTCCAAACCTGGTCTGTCACTTCTCGAAAAACCTTCCCAGCCACCATAATATTAGCACCACAAGAGCAGGTAGGCTGGAGTACTGGCCACTTGTCGTTTTGGTACCTTTTCGCAAAATCAGGGAAATTTTCAGGGATGATATGTGTATGAAAATCTACTCGCATTTCCATTCACTCGCTTCTTCGGGCATAATATGTCCGCAGTTCTTACAAGAGCGAAGCTCTAAATTACTGTTAAATCCATGAATCGCTTCTTTTACCTGGACTTCAATATTTGTCAATTGGACGGTAACGCGGTGCATTTCATGATCACATTCATCACAAAACCAAACAAAATCCTCTAATTCACCTTCATCTCTGTCACGTTCAATTACGATCCCGATTGTATCAGCGACCCGATGTGGGGAGTGGGGAACATTTGGAGGGAGATGAAATACTTCTCCTTCTCTCACTGTAATTACTTCTCTTTTACCTTCCGCATTAATAATTTCAACGTAGCAATCACCTTTTAATTGATAAAATATCTCTTCAGATGGGTCCACATGAAAATCACGTCGTTTGTTTGGACCTCCGAGGACCATGAACATTAGTTCAGAATCCTTCCAAACTACTTTATTATTTACTGGCGGCTTAAGTAAATCTTTATTTTCTTCAATAAATCCCCAAAGGTTAATTGGTTTTAATGAGTTTGTCATAAAAATCTTCTCCTCTCAACTTTTAATACAAAAGCTTATCCATTTACTGTTGCAAATTTTTCCTCAGATGATTTTAATGCCTCCTGCATGAAGACCACTTCTTTTGCTAAAGCAGTAATTCTTGTTAGAACCTCAGAATCGATGATTTCATTTTCTTCATTAAAATGATCGTTATTAACATAGACATAGCCTGGTGCCACAAAGGCTCGGAAAAATCCTGCGATCGGCTTCAATTGATTTTCGATAACCAGGTAATGCTGGTATGTACCACCTGTTGCAACAAAACCGATTACTTTGTTGCGAATCTCCTTAGGATTGATTAAATCAAACAAATTTTTGAGTGGGCCAGATAAAGATCCCTGGAATATCGGTGTTCCGATAATATAGAAGTCAGCAGAATTAACAATATCGAGAACTTTCTTAGTGTCACCTGTATAGGTTGAAGGATTTCGTCCATCACAGAACTGAATCTCATACTCTCTTAAATCCAACAATTCTACTTCAACGATAGGATGATGTTTCTTTACATCCTCTAATACCTTTTGAACAACAATACTTGTTTTTGCGCCAATAATTGTGCCTGAAATTCCTAATAACTTCATAGAGTGATCTCCCTTCTAATACTCAGTGGATACCATGTAGTCTCATTTACTTGACTTCCGTTTACAGTCCTAGTAATGAGTAGGACTGCTGGAAATCTCCCTCTGAAATTAACTGGCGGATTCTCGTCGATGAAATAAGTTTACCGCCGTTACAATAAGCAGGAGGAGTGATATTGATATGAAAATACTTTTCTAAAAGATTTACATCCCCTGCTCTGTTTTTTCCAAAATGAAAATCAGAACCAACTGAAATCTCTACTGGGTTAAGCTTAGATAATTCACAAATAAAATCTTCAGGGGGACGGGTGGCATACCATTCATCGAAGCTGGCAACGATTATATAATCCACACCTAACTTCGCTATCCTGCTGACCTTTTCCTGAATTGGTGTCAAAATTTGAACGCCCTTAAAAAAATTTCGAGGAGGCGGGTCGAAAGTATATACAACGCTAGGAACCTGATAAACCCGACTCTTTTCCACAGCTTGATGTCCTTTATGGACTCCATCAAAAGCACCAATAGCAATCACCGAACCAGATAATGTCAAAACTCCATCTTTTAGCGTTTGCATCGTTCACACCTCCTCTTACTTTTGATTTACTTTTATAAGCTTGTAACCTCATTTTTTCGATTAAATATTTTCATTGCTTCATCAGCCAGCTCAAAGGAATTCTGCTTTTTGTGGTTGTTATAGAAAATCGCTCTTTTACGAATTGGATCTCCAGTATAATAGCGTTCGTATTGAAGAACTCTTTGTCCAAATGCCTCGCCACATAAATCCCATGCTAGCTTAAAGAGATGAACGCGTTCTTCCGCTGAAACTCCCTCTCTTCCAAGATAATACTTCTCTAAATCCTCTCTTAATTCCGGATTCTCGAAATCAGCATCTGTTGGAGACATTAGTAGGCCACCTGCACCAATGATTTGGATCACTTCAATCGCACGTGGGTACATTTTTGGCAGCAATCCTCGAATTGTTTCTAGTGGTGCATAGGCTGGCATCGCTTCCCCAGTAGCAGTTACTTCATGTTCATACTCTGAAATTCTGAGTAATGCCCTAATCGATTCAACCGATTGGACTAATTCTCCTAAATCATTTTGTACATTTAGGTAGGCATCAACACCGATGGAGTCGGCGATTTTACAAGCCACTTCGGTTGCAAATTGTAGTTTGATTAACCCTCTTACACCAGACTGATGAGCTGGCTGCTGAGCGATTCCTGTTTTCGGATAGAGTAAATTTGCTGCTTCAACATTGTTATAAAGGAATACACGATGCCAAGGTACTAAAACATCATTAAAGACTAAGACCGCATCCATTTCTTCGAATCTTGATGCTAATGGGTGGTCATATACCGAACGCTGTCCATCCTGCATTGCTTCACGGCAGATAATGCGAAGACCAGGAGTATCAAGTGGTAGTGCAAACGCAAGTGCATAGCGCTCATCACCAGGCTTAAATCCAGGAAAAGAATAAACAATTACTTCGTCAGTTATCGGTGCAAGTGTAGCTAGCATTTTCGCTCCTCTTACAATTAAGCCATCAGGTGTTTCTTTAACAGCACCTAGATGGGTAAACATATCCTGTTGTTCGTGTGATGATTTGCTGCGGTCATTCTGCGGATTAATAATTGCATGGGTTAAAAATAAATCATTATCGCGGATAAACTTATAATATGATCGAATATTTTTTCCCCATTCAGGATTGTATTTGTCCAGGAACTCCGAATTGCTCGCCATGGATGTAACGACTACATTTAAGAAATCAGGTGTTCTTCCCATTAAACCAAAGGTCGCTTTGGCAAACTCTTCGAAGGTTCTTCTCCGAGCTTGTAAATCTTGATAGCTTTTTGGTACCAAGAATGCATTCGAGATTCTTTCTCCTGTTTCTTCACAAATATGAGTAATGTCCTCTTGAAATTTGGAGTCATGCTGCATATCATATAGCTTTGCAATTTGAAGAATTGGCTGATGAAAAACTGGCTCTTCAAAGATATTTTTTACTTTTTTTCCTGATAACCAAACTTCTGGACTTCGGGTTTTTAATGCCTCGATATATTGTGCTCCTGTACGAATTCCCATAAAACATCCTCCTTTAATTTCATATTTTCATTATAAAATTGATTTTTTTGAGTCATTGTAGTCTGATTAACATTTTTTCTAAAAAAATAAAATTTTCATTTTATTGAAACAAATAAAGCAACACACATCATTCTAAATACAAATGATATGAGCTGCTTTTCTTTTTATATATGCTAGACTTCATCCACCCAATATTGATTTTCTATCTTTAATCTTTTACACTGTTGTTAAGTGGTTAACGCATATAAACTTTTTCCTTGCATTCAGATGTAAGCGTTAACAATTTAGTGTCACTATTTTATAGCATGTGATTAATTACATATTTCCTAGATTTACAGTTTTATTGTCTTTTTACATACATTTCACTTAGGAGTTGATTAGTTGGCAATCTTGTTTGACAGTGATATTAATTGGGAATCATGCTTGCAGTTTGGTACTAGACAATTCTTCAAAGAGAAATCATCTATTTACCAGCAAGGGACGATCGGGGATGGATTTTATTATATCCAAAAGGGATTAATTAAAGTAACGTCTACCACTTCGTTTGGAAAAGAGCGTTTGTTAAACATCGCTATTCCCGGGCAGCTATTAGGAGTTCAAGCGATGGACCGACAGCCACATTTTACTACCGCAACGGCAGTAAATGACTCTATTCTCTATTTTTTCTCATGTGAACATTTTCAAAAATTAATTAAAGCTCAACCTTCTATCCTTAACATTTTTATCAAAACCGTTATTCATAAAATGCACATATTAGCTGATAAAATTTATTTGGATTCTCTCACACCAGAACAGCAACTGTCGGTGATACTACTAAATATTTGTTACGAATTTAAGAATTACGAAGTTCCTCTCACACAACAAGACCTTACAAAATGCACAGGCTTAACGAGAATCACCTTATATAAGATTATAAAACAATGGAAAGCTGAAGAAATTATTGAGATTCGTGGTAAGAAGTTTTTAATAAAGAAACCTGATGAATTAAAAAAGCTTCTTGGTAAGGTGATAATTTGAAAAATCTTCGATATTCGTGGAGCCCATTTTTAAAATATGGAAAAAAACTAGAGATTGAGGAAAATTCAGTTGTATACCATCAGGGAAGTGAAGGCAAGGGTTTTTTCTACTTATCTAAGGGTGGGATAAAGATAACTCTTCTCTCACAAGAAGGTGTGGAACGGACGGTGAATTATGTACCAGAAGGAATGCTATTTGGGGAGCACGGTGTGAAAAATGAACCCTATTTAACCTCAGCCACCTCGAGTAGTTCATCTGAGATCTATTTTTTTTCTGATGAGGCTTTATTCATGATTTGTGAGGAACATCCTGAGGCAGCGTGTATTTTCACCAACTCACTAATCTATAAATTTAGGATTCTTGCAGAAATTATTTCCTTTCTTAATTCGCCTATTGAGCAGCAAATGGCCCACTTCCTTTTAAAGTTAGTAAGCGAAAATGGTAATTTTTCAATCGACCAATCTTCTTTTGCCCGTTACATAGGGACCTCTAGGATTACGGTAAATAAAATACTGAATAAATGGAAAAGCCAACAATGGATCCAAATATCAACCCGTACAATTGACATCCTAGATATTAATCAATTAAAAGAAATTCGAGACTCTGGTGCAATCGACATTTCGAACTTGGATATATTAATGTTATCTCTATAGATGAAAGAAGCAGGCGCCATTAAGGTTTCCTGCTTCTGTTCCTCTAGTCTTCGCACGATTAAAATAATATTGTCGACAAATATACAACAGTAGTTACAGTAATCATGCTTAGTAATGTAGACAACAATACCACTTGTGCTGCATAATCTGGGTAATTTCCGTATTCTAACGCGAAAAGTGCACTGTTTCTTGAAGTTGGGAACGAGCTTGCTATAAACAAAGCCTGCGCCGTAGTACCCTCCAATTTTAAAAGTAATATAATGATCATCGCGATGGAGGGAGAAAGTATTAAACGGCCAAAGAGACTTAGAATAAGTGAGATAGAGAATCGATTTATTTTTAAAAAAGCACTTTGTGCACCGAGCGTAACCAGGGCCACAGCCACAAAGGCATTTGAAATATTTTCAATCGGAGTCCACAAGTATTTTGGTATTTTGATAGAAAGTGAATTAAAAACCAAACCTAACAAAAAGGCATAAACAACTGGATTTTTCATAAATACTTTCATTGCTTGTAAACCTTTGTAATTTACTCTTATTGAATTAAATAACCCATATGTATTGGTAAGAAGATTTTGATAAATCATAACCACCACTTGGATGGATAAACCAAGTGGATTATGCTGAAATACAAGTTGACTTACAGGTAACCCAAAATTCCCAGAATTATTTAGTATCACACTGTTTTTGAAGGTCGAAGATAATCTATTATCAAATTTGGCTAATCGAGATATGATGGTACTGAAGAAAATAAGACAAAGACTTTGGATTACTAAGAAAGTAAGAATATTTAAGACTGTTTCTCCCTCCATTTTAGTCTGATAAATGTTGACAAAACTTACAGCAGGCATGAGCAAATAGTTATTTAATTTTGATAATGTATTCATATCAAATGTAATTTTTCGATGAAGAAACGCACCAATTCCAATAAGACAAAAAACAGGTAAAATGACATTTAATATGATAAGAAGTAAAACACTCAAAAATTTCCCTCCAATTAAAACCTAATGCAGCGGGACTGCTATACTGCAGCATATTGATACATAAGAAACCTCCTTGCTTAGTTGGAGTTTCCAACAAAGCAAAGGAGGTTACAGAGTCTGTTTAATAGTACCTATTTACCAGAAAATTCAAGATACTTTAGTGTCGTTATAGTAAATAACCTCTGAGAGAATCCTACAACCTTTTACTTTATTAAAAGCTTCTAAAGCTTCTTTTTCTGTATTATATTCAAACAATGCAGGGATTTTCCCTTCTGAATAGACAGTGAGTATCCACATAATCATTCATCTCCAGTCAAATTATTAAATGATTTTCATGAGAATTCAGCAAATTTTAATTAAAAGGGAAAAATGGACAAAATAATAGCAACAAAAATCATAACCCCTGTGGATCCACAGGCCCATTTAAAGAATGTTCTCTGCAAGTCTCCGAATTCTTCTCCAACCATACCGACTAATAAGTAAGTTGAAGGTACTAGAGGACTTAATAAATGTACAGGCATCCCCATAAGTGACGCTCGTCCAATTGCAGCCGGATCAATTCCATATACACTTCCTGCTTTGGCAAGTAATGGCAAAACTCCGTAGTAAAATGCATCGTTGGACATAAAAAATGTTAATGGTGCACTGATAATCGCAGTAATAATTGCAAAATGGGAGCCCAAAGCATCTGGAATATGAGAGATCATCGTAGTTGCCATAGCGTCTACCATTTTCGTTCCAGAAAGAATACCTGTAAAAATACCTGCAGCAAATACCATTGACACAACTGATAGTGCATTATCAGCGTAGTGCATAATCCGTTCTTTTTGTTCTTTTAGATTTGGATAATTGATGGTGATCGCAATTGCAAATCCAATCATAAATAATACGGTTGTAGGCAGCATTTCTTGGATTAGTGCAACTAAAAGCAGAATAGTTAGCAGATAGTTTACAAGAATTAATTTGGGACGTTTAAGGAAAGCATCCTCAGATGTAGCTGCCATCAAAGACAATGTGCTATAATCAATTTCCATAACACCTATCCGTTTACGCTCTTTTCTACCAAGACAGTAGGCCATGAACAATACAAACAACACTCCCCCCACCATACTAGGAATTACAGGAGTGAAAATATCTCCCATCTCAAGATGTAATGCTGTCATTGCTCTAGCTGTTGGTCCTCCCCAAGGAAGAAGGTTCATAACACCTGAAGATGATACAGCGATCCCTGCAAGTACCAATGGTTTCATGCCAATACGTTTATACAAAGGAAGCATGGCAGAAATGGTGATCATATATGTAGTTGTTCCGTCACCATCAAGGGAGATTATTAACGCAAGAACTGCTGTTCCAATCGCTATTTTAACAGGATCCCCTTTAACTACCTTCAAAATCGTTGAAATGATAGGATCAAAAACCCCTGCATCTATCATGATTCCAAAGAAGAGAATCGCAAATAGAATCATAATTCCTGTTGGTGCCACACTTTTTATACCTTCAAGCGCCATTGGTCCCATTTCTTTTCCGAATCCGCCTATCAATGCAAATACAACAGGTATCACCATTAGAG
The DNA here is from genome assembly GCF_018613205.1 of Bacillus sp. ISL-46. Lineage (NCBI taxonomy): Bacteria > Bacillati > Bacillota > Bacilli > Caryophanales > Bacillaceae > Bacillus > Bacillus sp. ISL-46. Next base: position 218,101 of record NZ_JAGGQR010000014.1, on the reverse strand, counting down.
CAATCATTGCAGATAAACGTTTTGTCATAATTAATACCATAAAAATAATGATCATTAAAAATCCTAAAGTTGCCAGCATCTCTTCCACCCCTTTTGTTTGTAAATTAATAATAATCGAAATATTCCTAACTGAAAACGTTTCCAAAATAAAGTTATTATCGTACATTATTCTATATTTTGTTCATTTTGTTCACAGGAGAATCCTATATGCCTGCTGGAGTTTCCTTAAAATGTTTCACATAAAAAAAGGATGCCTTTAGGCACCCTTACTAAACAGGATAATATTTTCTTTCCGGCCTCCCGACAATACCATAAACCACTTCCGCTTTTGCTTCCTTAATAGAGGATAGATATTCTAAATATCGGCGTGCAGTAATCCGGGATGCTCCAATTTCCTTTCCCACTTCTTCAGCTGAAAGGCCTTGGTTATTAATCAGAAGTGCGTTTTTCACCTTTCCAAGTGTGATTTCATCAATTCCTTTAGGTAATCCCGTGCCCCTTCCCACCTTTTCAATCTTTTTATTTCCGAACAGGAGGTCTACATAATTCTGGTCTACATCTTCTTGGGAAGTTAGGAGGGAGTGCTTTTTTATATATTCTAAAATGACTTCGTCAAATCTTTCTCTATTTACAGGTTTAATCAAATAATTTTCTACTCCGTAGCTTAATGCTTTTTCTAGGAAAACTTTATCGGTCGCTGCTGTGATCATAATTATACTAACCCTTGGAAAACGCTCCCGGATAATTGGGAGCAGATCGGATCCGAGCATATCAGGCATATACACATCGAGAATCAATAAATCAGGAGTTTTATCCATTAGAATTTGAAGAGTCTGATCACCATTCAATGATTTACCTACAACATCAATTTCATTAAACTTTGTTAAAAATTTCTCATGGATATCGGCAACTCGAAAATCATCTTCAGCAATGGCTACTTTTATCCTAGTCAAGTGTTTGTCTCCTCTCGTATTCCTTTGGAAGGTAAACTGTAAAGACAGTCCCACTTTCCGGGGTACTTTGCACCTCAATCATCCCATTCATTTCTAACACTGCCTCTTCAGCATTAGATAGGCCAAATCCCCTTGGTTCAGCTCCTTTTTTAGAAGAATAGCCCCTGTCAAATAGAAGCGGAACTTCGTTATCACTAAATCCCTTCCCATTATCAGCAATCTCAAAAATGATATCGCTGCCTATATCGGTAACGAAAAATTTCACTGTAGGAGAATCTAAACCATAGACAGCTTCAAACGCATTGTCTATTAAATTTCCAAGTATGACAATTAGATTAGATAGCTTAAAATGGGATGGCAATGCCTCTAAATAGCTATCAGATACAACCTCAAACTTTACTTTCTTTTCTGAAGCCTTTCCAAGTTTCCCTAAAAGGATGGCCTGTACTTTCGTATCTTTAATATGGTTAAAAACAATAGAATTCTGAAATTGCAATACCTGTGTTTCCGTTTGAATCATATCGATTGCCTGTTCATATTCTCCTAGCTGAAGAAGACCTAATAACACATATAATTTATTGGAATATTCATGTGTTTGCGCACGCAGATCTTCCGAATACCTATTTACTTCTGATAGGGTGTTTACCATTTGCTCAATTTCTGTTTTATCACGAAACGAAGCAACCACTCCACTTATCCCAGACGCTTCAAAGAGTGGCGTACAGTTGACGATCACTGTTTTATCTTTCCAAACCATTTCTTTATCAACTTGTGGATTTCCTGATTTTAATACCTCATATAAATAGTCAGAAGGAAACAACCCATCTACTTTTAGATGGCGGACAGATCCCTTAATATGTAAAAGTCTTTTGGCGGGTTGATTCATCATCGTTATGTAGCCCTCATTATCTATGGCTAAAATCCCCTCTTTTACTCCATGTAGTACTGCGTTTTTTTCTTTATAAAGTGCGGCAATCTCATAAGGTTCAAGCCCCATTGTATCTTTACGGATATTCCGTCCTAGCAAGATACTACCGATCAGTGAAATCAAAACAGCAAAGAGTGAAACAAGAAGTACCTTGGTGACAGTTTTCAAGATTTGCTGATGGATATCTTCAAGCAAAAATCCAACAGAAACGATTCCAATTACCTCTCCCTTTTTGTTGAAAATAGGAGATTTACCTCTAATTGAAGGTCCAAGTGACCCCTTTGCCTTAGATACATAATATTCCTGATTTTTAATGGCCCTTTCGTTATCTCCGCCTGTCATTTTCTTCCCGATCAAAGATTTTAAAGGGTGCGAATACCTTATTCCATTTTTGTTTCCTATAACAACGAATTCAGCACCAGTTTCAGTGCGAATCTTTTCGGCAATGGGCTGAATTGTTTTCGATGGGTCACTTGTTTGAAAGGCGGTGATAATGGGCGGTATGAATGAAACCGTTCGGGAGATTTCCAGTGCCAGCCTTCCCTTATTTTCCTCTATTTGTTTACTTTCCATATAGCTGAAAAATGTGGTCAGCAGCAGGATCAACAATAATCCCAGTAATAGGACCAGCCCAAATATTTTGGTCTGGAGTGATATTTTTCTTGTTTTCAGGCTGTTTTCCCCCTCCTTGTTAAACTGTATGGATTACTACAATGTACATTATATCTTATATTAGAAGATTTCTTTGTGGAATGTCTCCCATTTGAGAAAAAAAAGAAACTATCACATGATAGTTCCTCACTTGATTTTTCTTCCTTATTTCAAAATGTGATTACAAAGCGGTACTAGCTTTGATTCCTCGATGCCTTCAAGCACAAGACGGGCAGTCTTCTCAGCACCAGCCTCCTGGAAATGAGTGTTATCCTGAACTCCGTCTGGATAGTTAACATTCTCTCCGGCATCAAGCCAAAGGAAAATATTCTTCGTTTCTTCTGGTCCAACCTCCTCGAACAATGCCTTGCTTTTGGCAGTAAGGTCAATGACAGGTACATTTTCTTCCATTCCAAGCTCCTTCATGGCAGCAGGATACTCCCCGTGCGTATCACGCGCTCTTCCTTTTTCAGAAAAACGCCGGCGTTCAACAGGTGTCACTAGAACAGGAATGGCTTGTTTAGCACGGGCACCGTCAATATATTGTTTTAAATAGCTTTTATAGGTTGAATAGGGCTCCGTATAACGGGTTGGATCCTCTTTTTTTTCATCATTATGACCAAATTGAATAAACAGGTAATCACCCTTCTCAATCTGATCTAAGATTGATTTGAGTCTCCCTTCATCAATAAAACTTTTTGAACTCCTACCAGATGCGGCCTCATTATTTACGACAATCTTATCATCGAAAAACCGTTTAGAAACTTGTCCCCAGCCTGCCCTAGGTGCTAACGAGCTGGAATAATCAGAAACGGTCGAATCTCCAGCCAAAAAAACGGTAATTCGGTTTTTGTGGGTATTTTCGTTATTTGTAGCTGTAGCAAAGTAATTTCCAAAAATTAAGACGGGAACTACTAGGAACAAGGATACCCGTAGCATTTTTCCCCTAAACTTTCGCCGCATGATATTCCTCCTAAATGCTACTTACTTTATTATTAATCATATTAGTTAGAACTTATCTGATGAGCGAATAGTCCTCTTTTCATTCTTCCTTCTTTATGAATTATTATTTAATTTTCCTTCTTTCTGAACTTTTAGCCAAGCAAAAAAGTCGCCACTAGGGTTATTGGCGACTAAAGCTATAAATCCTTTGAACTTATTTCATTTTGATACTATTTCTAAAATAATCATAGTCGGTTTTAATGAAATGAAAGGCTATTGCATTACCGCCGTGATCTGGATGGGTTAATTTTAATAATTTTTTATACCTGGTTAAGACTTCTTTATCGCTCGCCATTTTTGAAAGGCCTAATTTTTGACGATAATCATTCGATTTAGGAGAAACAGGAGGAATGTCATGTGTCTTATCAGTGCCTCTTTTGTTTCCTTTAAAAAGTTCTTCTTTTAATTTTAACAATTCATTAGTTAAATCAATATTTTCTTTAAGTAATTTCTTGGTTTCCTTTTGTAATTCACTTTTCTCATTCTTTAGGTTGGCAATTTCTTTATGTAAAATATCTCTTTGCTTAATTAAATTGGTTACGGACGTCTTATGTAGATGTTCAATCCCTTTTATATGTTCATCCTGTGCTTTTATTCTTATTTTCAATTGGTGGACGACCTTTTCTTGATCTGACGGACTAATTATAAATTGCTTTGAATCAATTTCATTTTGCTGGTTATTTGTTTTCCGATTTCCAGTCCCCACGGTTTGAATCTTACCTTCACGCAGCAAGCGACGAACAATTTGAAATGCGATGCTATCGGTTACACCTGCATCCTTTAACATGTTAAAAACTTGATCTGAATTATCAATTATGTATCCTGAATCCCGTTGTCCTGTTCCCTCGTAGTTAATCTTTCTTTCACGGAGCCACCGTCTAACCGTTTGAATACTAGTATCTTCTGTGACTCCTGCTTCCATTAACAAATCAAAAGCTTGATCCGTGTTCACGATCTTCCTTCTTTCCTTGCATTTATTATTTATACTATAGGAGTAAATATATAAAGTGAATGGATAAAAAAGACTATAATAGAAGTCCTCTAGAGAATAGAATTTGAGTGAGCAAGGACGCTTTCAGTACCAATTTCCTAGTTGAATTTGGGGATGCTGATTCTACTAAAAGGAAGTAATAGATACATACAAACAGCCATTTATTGCAAGAAGACCGTTCAAATAATTAAACGGTCTTCAATCTATTTATTCGTAATCAGTTGTTAAATCCCACGCAATGGGGGTTTCCATGAGTGTCTTTACCTCTATACTATCATTTGTTTTTCCAAGCGCCCACATTAGCTTGGAAACAATAGCTTCGGTGTTCATATCACCTGATAGTGTGATATTATATTGTGCTGCCTTTCTTCCAACCTCATAGAGATAAAGGTCTTCCCCTTCCTCTAAGCATTGAGTAGTTATGATAACGGCTATACCAGCCTCAGTTAATTCTTTAATCTTGGGTAATAAGTTCCGTTCCTCAAACGGAAGCCCCCCATTGCCAAAACTTTCAATAATGACACCTCGATAGCAAGATTTCACAAAATCAAATACTTCAGGCTTCGTTCCTGGAAACAATTTTAAAACAAATACATCTGGAGAAATACGTGTATCTACACTTAATTCTTGCTGCACCAACTTTGGTTTGAAATAGTAATTAACATCGTTCCCAGTTATATATGCAACATAAGGATGGTTAATACTCTCAAAAGCATCATAACTTTTCGTTCTAATTTTGACTGCACGGGTTCCAATAATAACTCGTCCATCAAAGACAACAAAAACGCCACCAATATCTTCACAAGCAAATCGAATTGAATCCGCAACATTTTTTACGGCATCGGTTCGACTAAAGCTAATTGGAACTTGGGATCCAGTTACAACAACAGGTTTTTGTAACCCCTGCAGCATATAGGATAACGCTGAGGAAGTATAGGCTAATGTATCAGTACCATGTGTAATGACAAATCCATCATACATAGTGTAATTATCGGCTATTGCATTTGCCATCATAACCCAATGTTCTGGTTGCATATTTGTGCTATCTCTATTCATAAGAATTTTGCACGTTACCTTTATTGATTCTGATACATTCAGGCTATATCGGAGTAATTCTTCAGGAGACATGCCAGGAACTAGCCCTTCATTGCCCTCCACCGATGCAATTGTTCCCCCTGTTGCAAGTAATAATATTTTTTTCATCCTTATCCCCCGCTTTACTTTTATTTCTGCCCGTACGCGTTTTGCGAATGAATATAACTGATTATAAAGCTATTATGATAATAAAATCAATCATTGTTTTCATTTCGCGTATATATTTCTTTTTAATCGATTTTTTCTATGATATAATCAAGCAAACAAACATGGGGGAAGGGAACGAGAGTGTTAAAACGATTAGTAAACCTTAGAAAACTTAAAAAGTGGTCAATGCAGGAAACAGCCGATCAGCTGGGCATTGCCAAAAGTACCTATGCAGGCTATGAATCAGGGTATAGAGAGCCTTCTTTACATGCTTTATCTCAAATGGCCGAACTATTTGATACAACAGTTGATTTTCTCTTAAATCGGGTCGACGAAGAAAAAATAAAGGTTGAATTAAACTGCGTATTACAGTCGGGTAACAGTTTAATTTATCTCGATGGTACTCCATTAACTGAAGAAGAACTTTGTGATTTTATTGCTTTTACCAGGACAAAACGTCAAGTAAAACAAACAATGGTTTAAACATCTTCTAAATATAACAATATGACAAACGATTAATGATCGCGGTTAACTATATAATTTAATAAATGCTTCAAAAAAGTAATATTGCGTGGCATCTCGTGCAACGCTTCCATTGCAAGACAGTAATGTTCCCACATCTCTTTTCTAGCACCATCCTGACCTAGGATTGACACAAAAGTAGAACTGTTGTTTTCAGCATCTTTGCCAATCGGTTTTCCGAGTAAGATCAGATCTCCTTCCACATCAAGCAGGTCATCTTTTATCTGAAACGCAATACCAGCATGTTGGGCGAATTTTTTCAAAGCTTCCATTTCGTACTCCTTTGCATGAGCAAGGATTGCAGGCATGATCAGGGAAGCTTCAAATGCTATTCCGGTTTTATAAAAACACATCAAATTCAATTGTTCCAGTGTCAATTGTTTCCCTTTAGAATCCAAATCCATTGCCTGTCCCTTACACATAACAGCTGTCATTTGAGCCGAGTATTGGATCAAGTTAAGCACCGCTTTCGAATCGAATTGATCAAGAGATGCTTGTTCTTCTATTGCCTTTTGGGTCAGAAACAGGCCAGTTAATTCTGCTATAGCAACGTTATAAACCGAATGTAGAGCTTGACGCCCCCGACGGGTAGAGGCATTATCCTGTGATGGCAAATCATCGAAGATTAAGGATGCGGTATGCATATATTCCAATGATTTCAGAAGTGGCATGATTGCAGACTTATTTAGTCCATATTCGTTAACGCCCATGACCCAGGTCATTATTGGCCTCAATCGCTTCCCGTCACCTTCCAGACTGTAATTGGCAGCATCAATTATTGGCTCAACTTCTTCGATTTTAGGGATTTTTAAGATGTGGTTGATCTCCTTACGAACAGTTTCAACAGTGTCTAAAAACCCTTCCCGCTCTTTCCGTTCATTTTTCAGAGTGGTAATCATATGGTCACGAAGTAGTTTATCAAAGAAATCGACATCATCAGCTTCCCGAACCATATTTTGAATCACATGATTAAACTTTGGAACTCCTGAAAAAAATAGTTTCATAACTTCGTTGTATTTTTCAGTTCCCATTCGTTCTTTAAATCTCTTAAGACCATTTATAGCACGATCAAGAATCACCTCACAGGCCTTGTGATCTGAGTGATACACCTTATGGATCAAATTGGAGATGACCGTCCAGTATAATTCAAAGGGATTGATAAGATCGATTCGCTTATCATGATATTTCAGATAATAGGTATAGGGGGTTACCCTGCCCTCCTTCAAGTCTTCATACATATCTGCAAAATCATCCGCAAGCTGGTTGTATATGCCATAAAAGAATGTTCGGGTGTCAAAGCCTTTATCCTCCGGAGCACTAATAACTGAGCGGACAATCAATCGGGAAGAAGAGGATTTTAAAATGACCGGAATGTATAACTCTTCATTCGAGTAATTTGCGTTGGATAGATCCTTTACACGGTCCACTTCCTGTGAATTAAAAAACACATAGGCCTGCTCGAAAAATTTTTTGCGGGTGTCTAGACGCAAGTGAGATTTAATATACTCAAAGGCATCGCGGAGTTCTGAATGAATAAATCGGATTAGGTTTACGTTATTCCCCGTCCACTCACCCAATTCCGGCACAGTTCCTGTGATAAGGGTGGTACGAATTAAATCGGAATATTGTTTTTCCTCATTGGCAGATAAGACTTTGGCATCGAGAAGATCGTCAATAAATGGATAGGTCAAACCATAGCAATAGCCTAGCCTAATAGCACCATCAAGTTTCTGCCTTCTTTCTTCAGGCGATACCTCATCGCCCATCTCTTCCACCTCATGCATAATTACCCCAGCAATAATTTTAATGAGCTTTCGCTGAGCATTCTCAGCATCCATTCCCGTTGGAATATTGGAGGATACAGTCTTTAATTTGTTTAGCAACCAGATCATCGTGGATTCGATGCCTTCTTTCTGGGCGATTCGGTACAACCCGGCCATGCTAAACGTCTCAGAATTGACACTAAGGTTTGTTGCGGTAGACTGAATTAGGTGATTTTTTAAACTGTCAACGACACGCCTTACCCTATTCTGTGTCTCAGTTGAGTCCAGAGCTTTGCCTAGGTCCCGCATGAAAATATAGGAGATGCTGCGATCCAAGTAATTATCAAGTTTGCCGGTGTAATTGAGCCATCGGATATAATTGTGATAGGCTCGATTATCAGGTTTTCCCTTTCGACGTGAAAAAAAGGATAATATCGAAGTGTGATGAATATGGTTGTGTTTCCAAGATTGAATATCTTTCGTTAATGTAGGGACAAAGGTCTTTTGCATAACCTGATCAAAAAGTGATTTAAAATAATGAGCAGCCTCCTGCTCAGCTAACTGATAGCTTGCATTTGCATTTTTTATTAACTCCTCATTCATACTGTACATTACCTCTTCTTAAGGTTGTCTTATAAATAATTTGCAATATAATTCAAATTCTTTTTTATTTTTTCAACTATCCAACTATTCCCATTATATTTAAAGTTGTTTGGTTTAACAATGTAATATGTAAATATATTAAAATTTTGGGAGCATAGTAATTTTAACTAAAAAAAGTAAAGCTGTTGCAGGGGGGAGCCCCTACACCAGCTTTACTTTTTCTCACTTTTTATTAAACTCCCCACAAGGATATAACGCTGCTGGGCATTTCCGATAAAATTGAACGGATAACATGTTGTCACAGTTAATGTAGCACGTGGTTTAGGAACAATGACGGTTCGATCGACGGCATCGACAATCCGAACCTTCCTGACCTTGTACGTAAATTTGCCAGCTGAAGTGGAAACAATTAAAAGATCTCCTTTTCCGACACTGCCAAGTCTGCGAAAGACCGTATCGCGATGTCCAGATAGCACCGAGTTATCTTTTTCCCCGGGAAGGACACTTCCTGCAAAATGGCCGACCCCTTTTTCTAGTTCATCCTCATCTGTACCGTGATAAATGGGAAGCGTTGCCCTTAATTTCGGAATAAACAGCTCACCGATTATTTCCCCTTTTTTCGGAATTTCGGAATATAGAGAGTCTCCAGCATTAATGGCGCCGGGCTTTTTAGATTCAGTCTTTTTCACTTCAACCTGTTCAGAGTTGGCTTGAGCGGATTTAAATAACAAATACCCTTTTATAAATTTAAAAGCATTTGTTCCACTGAACCATAATCCAAAAATGACAATCCCGATTGATAGGGAAAGAAGAACCAGCTGCCTAGTTCCCCCTTTTTTTTCCTTTTTCATTTATTAAATCCCTTTTACTTTCATTCTTCTGAACAGAATTATGCCAGCAGCTGCGATGGCAAGGCCGCCTAATGCATTGGGCAGATAGTCTGAAGCGGTGTTTGGCAATTTGCCGCCTTTGACTGTCCTTTTTAGTGCTTTCTCAGGAAGCTTTGTAGCTACTTTGGAAACCTCTTTTGCGACTTGTTCTGTTTGCTTCAGGTTTTCACCAGTTTCATCCAAGAAATCTGAACCGAACATTTCAGCTGTGATCACCATATCAGCAAGAAACTCTCCGTCTTTCGAGAAGATTTTAATCTTTAAATCCGCACCATTTGTAGAATCCATTTTTAAAAGAGATTCCACTAAAAGAGGCATTGTTTTTCCATCTTTGGTTAAATAAAATTCCGTTTTCAATTCGAAAAGATTAAGCAGATCATTCCAAACATCCAGTATTTCTGCAATTTCATCCGCGGACAGATCATCAGAACTGTCGAATTCACGGAATGCCATTAGACGATTCGCGATATCTTCTAATTTTGTGTAGAAATCCTCCACATTGGTATTCGGGTCTTCAAAAATGTTCATGGAGTAATTTGCAAGCTTTTTGGACTCATCAAGCGATAAGCCAAACTTATCGAGAATGTTGATTATTTCGTCTTTTCCTTCCTGAGAGACCAGTACTGCTACTGTAGCTTCAAGCTCTTCAATGTTTTCGTAGTTTTCAATCGAATCATCGTATTTATTTAAAAACTTTTCAAGTTCTTCTTTTGATTCAAACTCATAATCATCAAGAAGCTGCTGGAGGCTTTCATCTGTAATCGGGGTTAATTCCTCCTGGTATTGAAATTCATAAACGTCAAAGTAAAGGTCGTCGTAAAAAATGTACTCATCCAAGGAAGTGCTATTTTCAGCAAGCATATCTTCGAGTTCTTGTTTCGTTAATTCGAACTCATCGAGCAAATCTTGTAAATTGCTTTCGTCAACAAGTGGTCCCAGATAATCCTTTAATTCTGAGACTGAATCAAAGTCTGCCAGGGTAAAGTCGTGTATATCCTCCAAATATGTTAAAAATTCATCTTCCGACATACCGATTTCTTGTAAAAAGTTTTGAAACTCCTGGTCCTGAGAATCAATCTGTGCAAAAGCAGTGATAGGTATCAACCCAAGAGTAAGAGTTACAGCTAGTAAAACGGACAATAGACGCTTCAAAAAATTTTCCCCCAATAATTTTTTATAATTTCTAGAATAGTATAAACGATAACCAAGAAACTGGAAATAGGGATTTTAATAAGAATTTTGACAATTTGATAGAGGGAATGATCAAAAAAGAAGAGTAGGTTGTTTTTTTGTTGAAAAAGCAAATTTTATGTAATGCGAGATTTGCCCTCATATATAATTAGTAAAGATAAAAAAACACCTCAAATATAGAGGTGCTTTAAGTAATTTAACCTATTTTAAAGTTGTAGCCACTGTACTTTCAGGTGATGTTACCTTGTCATAAAAATCTACGAATTGATCACGTTCAGCACTATCACGGTATGCCATGGCAACACGTGGATGTTCATTAAGAACACCTGAAATCATATAAGGAATGATAAAGCCCCACTCCCACTTTTCACGCATTTCTAGCATGTGCTTCTCAATGACTCCAAGAACTGGCTTAATCTCATAGCTTGATTTTTGGATGTAGCTAACAAGAAGTTCTGTGTTACAGTTACCTGCTGCCCGACCCATGCCATATACAGACGAATCGAGATATGTAACCCCATTTCGCATCGCAGTTAATGTATTGGCAAAAGCTAACTGCATATTGTTATGTGTGTGAATTCCAAGCTGTTTGTTAGGGATCAACGCTTTGAACTTTTTCACTTGGTGCTCAATATCTACAGGGTCTAAGCTTCCAAAGGAATCAACGATATAGACCACATCTACAGGGCTTTCCTTCACCAATTCAAAAGCTTTGATCAGCTGTTGTTCAGGAACACTTGATAATGCCATAATGTTCAGTGACGTCTCATATCCCAAATCATGGAACATTTGGACAAGTTCTAAGCCCTTATCTACTTCACGGATATAGCACGCTACTCGAATCATATCTAAAACACTTTGTTCACGAGGTAGAATATCATTGGGATCTACACGCCCAATATCGACTAAAGCCGATAGCTTCGTGAACTTTTTGACAGGGATAATTTCTTTCAGGAAGTTATCATCAAGAAATCGCCATGGATTGGGCTCAGTCGCTTTAAGAAGCTTTGGAGAATTTTTATAGCCAATCTCCATGTATTCAACACCCGCTTCACTTAGGCCGTTATACAAGTCTTGAACAAATTCGACACTGAAATCCCAATTGTTAACTAATCCTCCATCACGAATGGTACAGTCTAAAATTTTGCTACGAGTTTCCATGATCGTCATTTCCCCCTGTTTATTCCACTTTTCTCATATTATTTCATACTTTTATGCTTTTAATTACTAAAAATTTCTTATTGTGTTTATATCATGGTTTGTCCGAATGTGTCAACCTATTTCCTGAAAATTCTTATAATCAAATAATAATAGCATAAATACCCTTCACTTTTGTTCCTGTATTTTGTACGGGTATGGTTACATTAATTCCTATTTGACGAAATGAAAAGGCATTGGCTTTATTAATACCAATGCCTTAGTTAAAAAAAGGAAATCTTAGGACCAATGATACAGTTTTCCCTGCCTGCTAAATGATTGACTGAGATCCTTTAATGTGTAAACTCTAGCCGTTAAGAGAAATAAATCATTGTAGTTATTATGGATGTATTCATCAATAATCTCGATTCCTTCTATAAATTGATCAACTAAATAATACGTGTACTTTTCATCCCAAGAAAACTTATTGATTCTTAAAAGTTCATCTGCAAGTATTTGAAACTTAAACTCCTCAATCAGGAGTTTTATTTGAAACAATTTATCCGGATTAAACCTAAAGCTGTTTTTATTTTCATGGCTTTTCTGAACATATTTTATAAAACCCTTGATATTTTCAGCCAACATATTCGCTTTTTGCATCTCGAAGTTCAATTTGTCCTCTCCTCAACGTCTAATTTCCAACCCATCTTTAAGAAGAGTGTATGTTTGGGGACGTTATAATGACACCAACAATACTATTTATCACGAAAAAGAGGCCTTAGAATTAAAGAATCAGGAAAAATTAGCGAACAATCTCCATAAAAAAGAGGCACAAATCCAATTTGATTTGCAGCCTCAATTTAGTTTAGATTTTATTATTTTATGAAGATGCTATAAGAGTCAATTCACACTGCTTTAGATAAAGTAATGTTTTGATCTTGATTATCTTTTCTTTTTTTCAAACTAACCATTGCTATAAAGGAGATACAGTAGAGTACAGCAAGATATCCCATTGCAATCGTAACATTAGCATGCTGCAGGATATATCCTACTAAAATAGGAGATAATCCCCCTAATGCTCTACCGAAGTTAAAGATAGTATTGGTTGCTGTACTGCGAATTTCTACTGGATAGTAATTGCTTATTAATGCACCGTAACCAGCAAACATTCCATTCGAGAAGAATCCTACAATCGCACCGCCGATTAAAAGACCCGCACTTCCTGACGCAAAGGAGTATAAAAAGACTGCGATTGCGGAAGCGAATAAGAAGATTCCGAATGACCGCTTCATTCCAAGTCGATCCATAAACTGTCCAAAAGTTAACATACCTGCAATCATTCCCGCAGCTGTACTAATCGTCCAAAGAGCCGAGTTTGAAACTGATAATCCCTGGGATTGTTGAAGCATGGATGGCAGCCAAATCATCAAGCCATTATAACCTGCAATTTGGACCGTTGCCATAATAGCTAAAGCAATCGTCGTAACTGAAGTTCTTGGAGTAGCAAACAATTGCTTTAAATTCCCTTGCTTTGGCACAAGTTGTTTTTTCTTTTGTGATGCAAGCCACACGGGTGATTCGTCTAATTTTTTTCGGACGATAAAGGCGAATATAACCGGAACCAATCCGATGAAAAACAATCCTCTCCATCCCCCAGCAGGCAGGATCATGGCACTAAGAAGAGCAGCCAGAATCACACCGTATTGTGCACCGATGCTAACATAAGAAGAAGCGCGTCCTTGTTTATTCTTTGGCCATGCTTCAGCCACAAGCGCCATACCAATTCCGTATTCCCCACCTGCGCCTAAGCCGGCAATAAACCTAAAGATGTATACTTGTCCAATATTTACGGCTAAACCAGTTAACGCCGTTCCGATAGCAAATAGTAGAATCGTATAGGTAAATATTTTAACTCTCCCAAATTTATCTGCTAAGATACCGAAAATGATTCCTCCAGCGAGCATACCTAAATTGGTAATCGAAGAAATAAGACCTCCAGCAACCATGTCAATATGAAACTCTGCAATAATCATCGACATCGCAAAGGAGATAAACATGATATCCATGCCCTCTAATGTTAAACCTGCTACTGATGCAACTACTGTTTTTTTACGATAATCCATTTTTGTCGTTCTCCTTTCAAGCCTCACAGGACTTTGATTAAAAGATAATGGGCAAAAATAAAATGCCCTTTCATCCAAAGGACAAAAGGGCATTCATATACATAATTAGTATAATGAAGTTTACTTTTGCCTTTTTGGCCTCTCTGGACCAAATTAAAGGAATTTAATTTCATCTAATAGTAACACGATACATATCATGTGACAATATTTTTATTATATTGCAAGAATTCTACTTTACGCAGATATTCTAATATTTTTTCCCTTTGTCCTTTTAAATGAATACACTATGAATAAAAGAATGAACCATAATGGTGTCATTAATAAAGCGACACGAGTTGATTCTGCAAATAGCATAATAATGAGAATAAATGCAAATAACGTGAGAACAAGATAATTAATAAATGGTGTAAACGGTGCTTTAAAAATCGACTTTTCATGTAAATCGGGGCGTGATTTCTTATATCGCAGATGACAAATTAAGATAATGCTCCAAACCCAAATAAAACAAATCGCACTAATCGTTGTCACGATACCAAAGGCTTGTTCTGGAATCAGCTTACTTAAAAGAGCTCCGACGGAAAGAACAAGTGCAGATATAAATAATGCGTTACTCGGTACATGATTTTTATTTAATTTAGCAAAATTCGCTGGTCCCTGTTGATGATTACTTAAATTAAATAATATGCGGCTCGTTGAAAACAATCCACTGTTACAGGCAGACGCAGCTGATGTTAAGACGACAAAATTAATAATTCCTGCAGCAATCGGAATACCAACTAAACTAAACGTTTTTACAAAAGGACTGTTTCCTGCATTCAGTTGCGTCCATGGATTGATGCATAAAAGGATAATAAGGGCTCCCACATAGAAAAACAGTATTCTTAAAGGTATTTTATTTATTGCAGATGGGATATTTTTTTGTGGATTGGATGTTTCGGCTGCTGATACACCTACTAATTCAACACCTACAAATGCAAATACAACCATTTGAAAAGAAAGTAAGAAACCTGATATTCCATTTGGGAAAAGACCACCATGGCTCCATAGATTTTTTACTGTAACCGTTCCTGAATCTGTTTGAAATCCAATAATTAACAAAATGACCCCTATGATGATTAAAGCAAGAATGGTGATCACTTTAATTAAAGCAAACCAAAACTCTAATTCTCCAAATAGCTTTACTGTTAATAAATTTAGTCCCAATAATAGAATTAAACAGACTATAGCAGGCATCCATTGTGGGATATCGAACCAATATTGTACATATACACCAACAGCAATAATATCAGCCATTGCTGTCATAATCCAACAAAACCAATACGTCCATCCAGTTACATAACCAGCCCACGGTCCAATATAATCCTCGGCGAAGTCCGTAAATGATTGATAGCCCTTATTTGATAAAAGAAGCTCTCCTAATGCCCTCATTACAAAAAAACATGCGATACCCACGATTAAGTATGCAATAATGATAGATGGACCTGCTAACTGAATGGCTTTTCCTGAACCTAGGAATAAACCTGTACCAATCGTACCTCCAATCGCAATCAGTTGTACGTGCCGATTTTTTAAATCTCGTTTTAATTCTTGTTGTACCACTTCATTTGCCCCCTCATTAGTAATAATTTCCTTTGTTCACTTTGTGAAGATATGAACAAATGGTTAAACTCCATGAAAAAAGAGATTGGAATTTCTCCAATCTCTTCGGTCATAAGAATAACAAATAATATCCATTACTCTTTTGTCAGAATAACAAATAAAACTCGTACTCTTCTGTCCTTTTGCCTGAGATTGTGAACCCTTCGGCGCCGCAGATTTCCTGCGGTCTCTCCAGAAGCTGCTCCTGCTATAGTTTGATCCATAGCAATCATAGCTTGCTTAGTATTTAATTTATGTAGAAGAACAAATGGTTCAAAATCCCCCGCTAAAAAAAGTTATGCATTATTACTTCTTATCTCACAAACTAAATTATTGTTAAATAATTTCTAATTTTAGTAGTATTCAATCACTTTGTCAATAATTAATTTCGGAGAATCTAGATTAATGGAGAAACAAAAAATGAACCCACTGCAAAGGATTGGGTTCATTTTTATCGCATTCGTGGATTCTGCATCTTTAATCTCCTAGTACCAAAAAATATTGAATATGATTTGCTGATATGGGCGTAATCGCCATAACACGATATCCGATACTCAGTAATTGCGACAAAGTTTCTGCACAATTTTGACGTGGAGGCTCAAACGGAGCATGGAAACTTTTATAAAGATTTATTAATTGATTATTGTTTGTACAGTGAAGCAAGATCACATGTCTACCAGTCCATGCTTGACCGATCATTGGTTGTGGTTGTGTTTCCCTTTTATTTCTCATTAAAATATTCCTTAAGTCGAGGTTTAGCAGGATCACAATTGGGTGAGTCAAGATTTGCCGATTCTGCTAATTTCATAAGATAATAACATTCTTCACGGTACATATGATCCGCCATTAGGGGGGCGAATGTTCCTAATGCTTGCTTACTTAGTCTGAGTTCTTCTATTTCATGTAGAAAATTTTGAAATAATTTTATTTCTAACTGGCTGTCTGAATTCATTTTTAACAAAGCAGGGAACGAGGTCAAATTAGTTCTTAAATATCCTGCTAGTTCAACTGATTTCAGGTAAAAATCTTCAAAGTTCTTCCTAAATGTATTACTTTTCTCAATGAGTTTCTTTTCAACACTATCTAAATTAGAGGAAATTGCCTCTGAATGACCCGCAGCATCTAATAACCATAAAAGATGATGATGTAGTTCATGGTAAACAGGAGGAGCTTCCCCTGCTTTTAGGTGTATTAAAATTCTTAAGTATTCCTCTAATTCATTGACCATATGATTAATAAAGGTTGGCGAAAGGTGAATTTTTATTTTCCCTATCAGATGTTTTCTTAATAAGTCCAATTTAAATTCCCGTAATCTTATAACCTCTGTTTCAGCTTCAATTGTTAATGGCACTAAATCTGAGGAATTTGCACGCTCCAGAAGTTTGTCAAAAACTCGAATAAAAGATGATGCCTTCTCAATTTCCTCTTTTTGAACGGGTGCAAGAGCTTCGAAAATAAGCCTCGAATGATCACCTAATATTTGGAGCCAAAAACGGTGTTCAAATTTTGCTGTTCTCGCAAAGACATCGTTCATGTTTATTCCTCCCAGTAAGAAATCCCCACACTATTTTGATGTTTATTCTTCTTATTTGCTTCTTATGACCAATGACATGCTCAGTGAATCCAGTGGCAAAGACAGTTACGATAATTTCTTCATCTAAGTTTTCGTTAATGACCGAACCAAAGATCATATTTAATTCCTCATGAGAAGCAGAAGCAACTATATCGGCTGCTTCCTGTACTTCAAAAAGACTTAAATTAATTTTCGACTCTCATTCTCACTGAATGATGTCTGACATCCTTACTTTTATAGCCGTATCCTTCCATATAGTGCATTACCTATACTTCATTCAGAAAAAATTCTAATAAAAAAAGGAATTCTCAGCGTTTTATAGAAGTGTTAAATTGGAGGTGTAGTGTTATGACGATAATATATTCACCTAGTGACGTACAGGAATTGCTTGGAATTGATGGTAGTACATTACGGAAGTATGCCATTCTCTTAGAAGGACATGGGTATCAAGTTCAGCGTAATAATAGAGGACATAGAACCTATATAGATAAAGATGTTATCACTCTCCGCAAATTAATCGAATTCAGTAAGCAAGAGGGTATGACGATGGAACGTTCAGCCGAGGCAGTGATGACATGGAACTCTGTAGAATATAAAACGGTAACCTTTACGGAAGTGGTGCCGTTACAGACAACTAATGAGGGGGATATTGAGCAAAATACTAACACTAAAGAGCTATTGGATCGTATAGAACATTTGGATCAAGTAAACTTAGATTTAATCAAACATTTGAAGGAGAAGGCAGTACGGGAAGCTAGGCAAGAAGAGAAGATTAATCTAATTTTGAAGTATGTAGAACGTATGGAGCAAATGGAGAAGGAACGAAGTAAAATGATTGAGGAAGAAACCAGAAAGCAAATCGCAGTCGCCGAGCAAAGGAAATGGTGGAAATGGTGGAAATGAGAAAAGCCGTGCTTAGAATAGCATGGCTTTTTTTACAAACATAAGTCAAACAATGAAAATTTTTTTCTTTTATTAAAAGAAGTTAACAGTTCATTTAAAATGAGGAATATCGACAACTTTTTCAATATACCTTGTTTATAATGACTTAAGTATTGAAGTGTAAAAAATTGAGGAGGAAACTAATGGACGTTCTACTCTATATCGGTACGAATCTATTAGGTGCTCTTGCTATTGTGCACCTGATTACATTCACTTTTAATCTATTTTCTAAATAAAGTTCGAGAAATGGCCTTTTCAGCTACTTATTCTTTAATCTTTGCATTCTTTTAACCTTATATTGTTCAAAATCCCACTTCGATAAAAATTCTTTTGTAGAAGAATAGCCTGACATATAGAGAAAATCGATTTCATCCGTATCCAATTCAAAATCAGTAGCGTTGATGTCACCAGTTGGAATTTGAATGGTACGTTCAATCGTCTCTTTGTTCAAATGTCGTAGATCATGGGCTTGAATCATCGTATTAAATATATTTTTAAAAAGGTGGATGGGCGTTGGTATTACTGGATCTATGTTAACTTTATCTTTCACAAAACGGAAGCCGAACGTTGGAAACCGAGGGTTTTCCGTATCAAATATCCATATTGGAAAGTTACTTAGTAAACCACCATCTAAAATGTAGGACTTTTTACGGTCTTTTGATTTCCAAATAACCGGACGGAAGAAAAATGGGAGAGAGGCACTCATCATAACTGCGGTTGAAACCTTAAAATCAGCAGGAGTCATCCCATACCGATCCAAATCATCTGGCAAAACAAGCATTTGGCCATTCGTAACATCAGAAGCGATTATCCTCAATTTTTCCTCTGGTAGATCCGCAAATGTCTTAATTCCTTTTTCTATAAGAAGTGAATCCATCCAGATTTCCAAGTAATCGTTTTTATAAATTCCAAGATGAATCATTAGTTCTAATAAGGTACCAAAAATCGGAATTCGATTCAAGTACGTTCTACCTCGTAGCTTTGAAAAATCTAGTTTGCTCAAATGATCTCTAATTTCATAGCTTTTGTAGCCGCTTGCCAAAAGAGCAGCGATTACAGCTCCTGCTGATGTTCCAGCTAATCTTTGCCATTCTACTTTTTCCTCTTCCATTGCTTGAATCGCTCCAATAAAAGCAATTCCCCTAGCCCCACCACCTTCAAAAACAGCATCCGCCTTCAATTTTTTCCACCTCACGAGTAATATATTTTAAAAAGCTAAGATAGTTGATTAATGACGAAAAAGAAGTTTCCCTTACAAAACCCCATAAGTAACAATGATGATTACATATTGGTTAATTGGCCCTTTATTAAAGTTTTATCTAATTCACGTACTTTATCATATGACTGTAACAGTTGTTCCGGTACCAATGTTCTCCCGTATTCCCAAGCATTCGTTTCAATTTCAGATTTAAGCTTCTCTATTTCTTCATCTTCACCATACATTAGAATCCTAAGATCATGTTTGTTTTTTTTAAAATCCAAGTAATACCCAATCACATGATAAAGAATAATTCTAACAAAGTTTTCATCTATCTCTTTAATTCTAATTTTGTTGATATAACCGTTAACTTGTAGATAATTAAATTTTATAGTATTTGTCGATATGTTATAACTCATAGGTACAGTGAGATTATTGTTAAATTCATAGTCAATATTTAAATTGTGCTTATCTAATGTACCTTTTATGATCTTTTCAATATTCCATATATAAAGCATTTTACTATCACTCCCTTTTAAGAACTTACTTCATCCAGTGGTATCATTATTTCCTTTTACATCCTACCTTTATATTGATAAATAGTATTCATATGGACATTAATATGCTGTAATTATATCTTTATAGTATCCCGATTACGAAAAAACTTCGAAAGCCATATTTACCATTTCTTTCTACCTCAGCTACTATTTTAATAGTAATATAGGACCTTTGTTAAAATAATTTTAATATATAGGATTTTCAACTTGTCTGTTGATTTTACCGCTCGCGGAAAGCGAAGCACCTGGAGCGGAAATCAACAGGCCAGTTAGCAGGGACAATCAATAAATAAAAATCGGGATTTTGGATCAGACAAAATGAAAAATTGCCGAGAAAATGAACCTTTCTCGACAATCTGAGCAGATCCATTAGATCTGCTTTTTTATATGTCTTACTTTCTGTAGGGAAAATTCATTCATAGATCATTATTTTTTTACTTTTATTGTCTCGGGTATGGCCTTCCAGTACATAGGGTCTTCTAAGCCGAGTCGCCAAATCCCGATTCCTTGTAAGTTATATTTTTCTACAAGGTTTAGTTTAGACCGCAGACTGTCACTATTCTCAAACCAAGCCTCGTGGATGTGGTTTTTTTCATCTACATAATTGTAATGAGGTGTTTTCGTACGAGGGTCCCACAAAATTTCAGCTTTATATTTTGTTTTATGCTCCATTAACAGTGCATAGGAGCTATATAATGCTTTATTTGCTGTTTTGTCCCAGTCCCATCCATAACCAGCGATACCGAGTAAAATTTTTGATTTTGGTACTCCTTTATTCAAAGCATAACGAATCGTTGCTTCTGTCCAATCAGCCGCCGCCGTTGACCCGGGTGTTGTGTTTGCGTTGTGTTCATCGTAGGTCATAATCATTAACCGATCTGCAAATAGACCAAGTTTTGCGTAATCAAACCACGGTGACCAGGGATTAGCACGCGAATCACCTGTGTTTGCCGGGACGGAAACCGTCACTACTTTTCCATCACGATGCAGTGTATCAGACAATTTTTTAATCATTAGGCTAAAAGAATCTCGGTCTGTCAAATACAAATTTTCCATGTCTATATTAATACCGTCATAACTGAACTGATTTATTTCATTTCGTAAATTTCGAATGAAAACACTCCGGCTTTTATCGTTATCGAGTACATTACTCGCTACTTGCTTACCCTTCTCCGTGGTTTCATAAAAGAGGTTGTGAACAACTAGATATACCTTCACCTGTTTTTCATGAGCGCTTAGAATAACCTTTTTCTTATGAGCAGCTGTAACGGAATCTATCAGACTGCCTGGACGTTTATCATCAAGCTTGTACCAAAAGGGTGCAATGATGCTTATATTGGTGAATTGCGAGTTAAATGTAGGTTGAGAACCTGGAAAACCGCCTTCCTGTTCTGTGTAAAAGCCTAAAACTTCACGAGGAATTTTATTAATATTATGTACCTGAACTCTCTGTTCGTCCGTTTCTGAATAACCTGGATGAAAATTCTGCATTTTCTCTGGCGATGGCTTTTCGATACTGTACGTATTTTCTAGAACACCATTTGGACTACCATTTTTTATTTGTGAATGACTGCAGGATGACATCATTAATAAAAAAACCATGCCTAAAGAAATTAGGGTGAAGCACTGATAAAAGTTCCGCGACACCTATTACACCTACTTCTCTAATTTGTTTATTTCTTAAGTTGATGAGAAAAGTTATAATTTATTCACGGCAAATTTTTAAGTATCGTGTCCCACTGTAAATCAACAATTTATATTCTCCATAAAATGTTTTAGCCATAAAGAAATTTTTCTAGGTGCTTGACTGTTGGTGTTAAATTGACAAGAAAATAAACTTCTCTTAATCTTCTTGATGGGCCGCTATGTTGTAAATATCCAGCCCCACCTTGGTGGAGCATATAGGTATGAGCGGCTTCCTTTTAATGACATATTGAAGCGCTCCAATAAAATCTTTTTAAGTTTATCCCCAGAGCTATTTTGGTAAAAAAAAAGCAGCCAAGAATTTCTTGGCTGACTATTTAACGATCAAGTCCCTTTTTATTCTTTCCGGTATTATCATTTGGTGAGTCACCGGTACCATTTTTGCTTTTGCTATTAGGGGTTCCATAAATTTGATTATCTTTCGTAACTTTAGCTCCGTTTAGAAAATCATCCTTTGTTTCCATCCTCATCATCTCCTTTAGTTATATTATCTATGGAGAAGAAAAGAAATATACTTTATATCGGTCTCTTTTTTCAATTGGAAATATGCACAAAAATAATAAACCGTTTGCGCCATTATTCGAACAAAGTTAATGGAATTTATCGCACGCAGATGATATTTGTTCTTAAAATCCACATTTGCGAAAAGACTGTATCAATAAATACAATTTTACTCATATTACCGCGTGTACTAACAAAGGTCATGGCAGCCTCCAAGTATATTAAAAGTTTTACTATCTTAATTGTAAGACAACATTCATTTAAAAACACGAGAATCTTATATTATTTTGTGGATTAAAATTATATAAATTTTATTTCACACAGAATTGAGCGAATAGTCTATAAATTGTCGTTTTAAAAGGTATTTTTTTCTCAATTACATTTTTCGATAATAGATTTCCTCATATTTACTCAACAAATAGGGGGAACCATCGTATTTCATAAGAAAGTGACGATGAAAACTCATCATACACATACAGGAATGAGAAGAATGATATTGAATTATACCCTTACAAGAAAAATAATCTTGTAACAAAAATAGAGAGGTTGTGAGTTTATGATACTTTCGGATCTACAACCTAAGAAAAACTACAGCTACATCTTCGTTCAATTTCCAGGAATGAAAATGAATGTCCCTATGCTCTCTAACGAAGAGGGAAAGGCTGTGAAAGAAGATGTTGCGTTATGTGTCCAATTAAACAGCAAAGAAAAGGTGCATCAACTCTACTTTGTCCGCACACAAAGTATAAAACCGTTTGACTTCACAGATGAAAGAATTGGAGCAAAAGCATTTTATCGAGTTGTGAAACAAAAGGAAACCTCTCAAAACTCACACATAAATAAAAACGTAGATTTCGTCACGATTATTACAGATGAAGTAGAAATTGTACAAAAGAAAACAGAAACAGGCTATGACTTCGTCTTGGTGTTAAATAAATGTGAGATTGGTACAGTTGCATCGATGGAAGAAGAAGTTTTTCAACCAGAGAAAGAATCATTGCGAATTACTAAAGAATCGAATGATCCTGTTACCACTAAAACGGCTAGTAAAAAAATTATCGCTGTCCTCGGCAGGAGAGCCAACAAGGAGATTTTCTCAGGAGGCTATGTCTTTCAGAATATTGTAGTTATTAAATCAATCCGAATTCTTTTAGAGGGCGTTAAAAGAAAAGTTACAGTCTTTTCTCCTGCGGCATTAGATTTTATCGGTCCAGGTGATCGGAACCAAACCATTTTAATCATGAGGAGGTGCTGATTAGGATCGTCCCTTTTGAAAAAACTTCATACTAGTAAAATCGAAACAAAAGGATTAAATGGATAATCCTTTTCGATAGAATAAACTTTAGGAAAGGAATGAAATATTGGCTGCAAGCCAAACTTACTAAGGAAAACTAAACGAATCCATTTATTATAGGGACTTAACCAACGTGTTAAGTCCTTTTTAGGTTGTTTTCGTAAAGAATGTGGTTATTTACCAAGTTTAATCACCAAAAAGGTCATAATAAGGTGTAAAATCACACCTTTTTAGTGAATTAATCTAATATATCAGCGAATTTCGTAAGTTTATCAGCGAATCTGCAATTTTATCAGTGATTCCAACCACTTAATCAGCGAATCAAAAAAAGCAACAATAATTTAGAAAAGAGCCTTACTTTAAAATACATAAATAGACTTTTGATGCCTTGAAACATATTTATTATTCGTAACCCAAAAACGCCATGGATAGTCCCGGGCTTCACCAGATTTGTCAATTCCGATCCTTTTCCCGGCTGATATGCTTTCCGGACTGAAGCCTTAGGCAATATATAGAGGAGGAAGCGTGAGGGTGCGGCCATAGTCCTCGATTGTACTGCCCAGTGATTCTGTCAGTTTGCCAGGGCCATTTGTCAGGCTTGGTAGGTCTTGAATGCCTCTCATGTTTTTCATAAGTTCGATACCGTAATGACTCAACCAATACCGTTTTGTACCGCACTCGGAAAGGTGACGAATCTTTCGAATCATTTTGTTGATTATATTTTGTATTATGCAAATATTTAGCAACCAAAGAAGACTTCCCAATCCCCGGTTCACCATAGAGATTCCTTCACTCAATTGCTGAGTCCGCTAGTAGATTCTCATAAATTCCGTTGTATTTCTTAGCGGATTGTAGCCAACTATAATCTTGACTCATCGCTTTTTGCACCAAATTATTCCAAATTCCATTTTCATGGTAAAAATGAATAGCTCTTCTAACGGTATGGAGCATATCATGGGCTTTAAAATTCTTAAAGGTGAAACCGCTGCTATAACCTGTTTGTAACTCTTTCATGTTTCCTCAAGCCTTTACGCATACCAAAAACCTCCAAATATAATAATTTGAAGGCTCTCTGGACACACATTATTTTCGCTTCATGGTTTCATACAGTATTATTCAAAATGAACGAATTTATAACTTAAAAAATAAGTCTTGCTACCATTTTTGTGAAGATGTTTCGTAGTCTCATATTTCGTTTATTCATTTTCCTTTCGCCTCCGAAGGCTTTATTGAATTATTCGCAATTTCCCACATAGATTCAGGTGGACTCTCAAATAACACTCCATCACAATTTACTTTAGTATGTGTTGTGAACGGTATAAACCTGGGGTTGTTCCGATATTTTTCTTGAATACTTGATTAAAGTATTTTTGATTTTCGTAGCCTACCTGTTTACAAATTTCGGAAACTTTTAAATTTGAGGTTCTTAGTAGTTTTTTCGCATTATTTAATCTAACATTTGTAATATATTCAAAGATGGTGTTACCAACAGCCTTAGAAAACAAACTGCACAGGTATGCAGGGTTTTTATGGAACAGTTTACCTAAATCATCTAAAACAATGGGTTCCTTATAATTAGTATTTATGAAACTTTTTAAGTCGATGATTAATTTTTCATTATAGGACACGTGGTGCTCATTTAAAAATTCAGTTGATTGATCAATAAATTGTTCAAGCCAATCTCTGATTTCTTCCAAAGACTGTAATAGATTTAACTCTTCGTATAATAAATATCTTTCGCCGCCGATATTTTTTACTTCATATTCCCTTTCGATGTATTCCAAAAAATGATTAACGATTTTAAAACATAAATATTTTGATTTTTCCGGTGACAGGTTACTCTTTTTGCAATCGAGAAAAACTTTGGCCATGAAAAGATTCATTCTGCTAAGAAGATCTGGGTTTTTTTCATTAAAAAATTGATTAATTTCTTCGATAATACTGTTTCCAAATGAATGATTGAAAGTTTCTAATTCTTTATAATATGTTACTAACTGGTTTGAAAAAATTCCATTTTTCAATGCTTCTTTTGCTTCACTGTATGCTTTCTTTATTTCCGAAATATTTTCATGTACATTGCTGATTCCAACAATCGGTTTGAATTTGATATCATGAAAAATCAATGACACAAGATCATGAACCAAGTCATTCCTAATCTCTAAACAGGAATTGGAAAACATGATTACAATTTGACTATCAATCGTATAAATGAAACTCTCAATTCCCCTGTTTTCCAATAGATTTTTCATACAACCTAATGGGACCTGAAGTTTTTTAGTCTCTTTTGAATCATCCCATGTAAACCCTTTCAATCCGATGGTTAAAAAAGAAAAACGATTTAATTTTTGGTCTATTTCAGGGTCAACAAATCTATGTCCTAAGATGTAATCAAGAACACGCTTTTCTTCTAATGCAATTTGATATTCATTAATCCGTTCAGTTGTTTGTTTTTCATTTTTTATTTTTTCAAGTTTTAAAATGGCTTTTTTAATAGAACAAACAATTTCATCCACCTCAATTGGTTTGACCAGATAGTCAATTGCCTCGAGTTGAATGGCCCTTTTGGCGTAATCAAATTTTGAATATCCACTAATAATGATAAAAACAGTTTCTAGATTAAGATTCTTTGTTTCTTTTATTAAATCCAATCCATTCATTTTTGGAATTCTTATATCTGCTAAAACAATGTCAGGCTTTTTGTTAATAATTTCTTTAAAGGCTTCTTCTCCGTCAGAGGCCGATCCTACAATTTCAATGTGATGTTCCTTCCAGTTAGTTGCAGATTTCAAGCCTTCAATTACAATTTTTTCATCATCAACAATTAAAAGTTTATACATAATAGAAAACCCCTTAAATGTTGTCATGGATGATTCCGTCATTATTCAGGCCAATCTTAAGATAAACGGTCGTTCCCTTTCCTATTTCACTCTCGATCTTTAATCCATATTCTTTTCCATAAAAAAGTTTCAATCGTTCATTAATATTTTTCAAAGCATAACCTTGTGTGTTTATATCTACCTCTTTCATGTCAAATCCTTTTCCAGTATCACTAATTTTAAAAACTAAACCGTCTTGCTGCTTATAACCTTCAATGATGATGGTTCCACTTTCCTGCTGTTCTAAACCATGGTAGACTGAGTTTTCTACAATAGGCTGTAAAAGCAATTTAATGATTCTTACTTCTAGGATTTCAGGTTCGATATTAATTGCATAGTTGATTTTATGGTCAAAACGAATATTTTGGATATCCAGATAACTTTTAACTTGTTCTATTTCATTCTTAACAGAGGTAATATGATTTCCATCATTTAATGTAAGTTTAAAGATTTTTGACAAATTAATCGCAATTTTTGCAATCTGCTTCGCTTTTAACTTCTCCGCCATCCAAAAAATAGTGTTCAAAGTATTATATAAAAAATGCGGATTAATGTGGCTTTGCAGGGCTAGTAGCTCTGCTTCTTTTTCCTTAATTTGTGATTTATATAACCTTTTTGTTAAATCATTATTCCAGTTATAAAGGTGAACAATTCGGTTCCCAATTTGTCCAATTTCATCCTCATTATTAAAGTGAATACCAAGTACAGTTTCTCTTTTTTCCATTTTTTCAGTAACCATTCGCAACAAACTTAAATGTTTTGTAATTCTCCTAGTTATAAATAAGGCAATTATCAAGGACAATATCAGCGCTATCATTAATAAAGAGATGGTTATCAAACGAAGTTGATTTACCTCACGAACAATATTTTCATATGGGATAATACATACAACATCCCAATTTGTTTTCTTGTTAGTATGATAATTAAAGAAATATTGCGTTCCATTCATCACTTTTTTAATTGTCCCGCTTTTACCACGCCCTTGAATTATTTTAGCTACTTGAGAGGGAGAGAAACTATGATCACTACTCGAGAACAAAATTTTATCCCCATCTAACACCAAAATATCTCCAGGAGGATTACTATTTTTAAACATATTCTCGAAATAAGATTGATCAAGATCAATAAGTACTAACCCCATTTGTTCCTTCGTTCCAAGGTCTCTAATATTTCTACCATAAAGTAAAGAATGGTTACTATCTTTAACAAGTTTTAAATCACTACCATTTAACCATTCACCTTGCCATTGGCCATTGATCAAATGCGGATAGATATTGGACTTTTTTATTGTTTGATAGATGTTATTTTTAATATTCCGTTCCCCACGGTTTATTTTCAAAAAGCCGTGATTTTCATTACCAACATAAATGGCATTAATATAAGGATTGTTTACTACCGTTATATTATTTAGGTTTTCTAGGGATGAAGTCTCTAATCTGTATAACTTTGGATCTGTTTTTTTATAAGTTAAATATGCATGAATTTCATTTGAAAGAAAGATACCATTAGATAAATTTTCTACATTGCTTACAAATGAATTTATATTCCAATCGACTATATTTAAAAAGTTATTAATGGTTGTAGATACTTTATTTTCTATTACTTTATTAAAATAAATGAACGTAAAAGGACCAATAACAAGTAAAGGTATTAGAGCTGAAAACAAAGCTAATAAGATAATTTTACGCTTGATTGGAGAGTCAATGAGTCTCAGTAGTTTTGGCATTTGGTTTCTCCAGTTTAAGAATTTTATTCAGGTACCGCTTACTCTGCTGATATAAAAATTGATTCGTTCGCGGTCCATCTCTCAATCTTATCTAGTAAATTTTTTCTTATTTCGTTTTAAGATGATTTAACTCCTTATGACCAAATGGGCTTCAATTGATAGACATCCAGTGAGAGTAGTTTTACGTTCCCTCCACTCGAATACAAATCAAGATCCTTACTTAATGAGTCTGGAAATATAAGATTGGTCATGGCAATTTCTCCATTATTACAAAAAACCTCAATTGAAGAATGATCCACAAAGACATGGAATTTTATTCGATTGTTTGGAGCTTTAAACGATACACTATCTAAAGATGCAAAGAATCTATTAAAAGAGGTTTCACCTGAGTTTCTTCTATCAATGTAAATCTCCTCTTTATCGACATTATAACCTATCAAAGTTTCTTTATTAGGTGATTTAAAAACTTTTAATCCAAATTCCTTGACTTCTTCAAACTCAAATTCAGCAATGATTTCCCATGTCGTTCCTTGAAGGTTTGACAGGAAATCTTTATCTGGTGCTATCATTTGATTCATGATTTGGATATGTTTATCGCGGAGGTTTTCCAACTCCTTTATTGGCTTTTGAAGCAGTAAGCTCTTAGATGTCAGAAATAGTTCGCGTGGAAGCGTCATGGCTCCTCTCCACCCTTGTGTTGGGGTTTCATTTGCATACCTCCAATTGCTCATCCAGCCTATATAAATTCTTCTGGAATCGACAGTGTCTGACCAACTGACTCCAGCGTAGTTATCTTTACCACTGTCAAGCCATTTTACTTTGTGATCCGATCCGTCCTCTGTAAAGGTATGGCCGTCAAAATCTCCCACAAAATATTGCGTTCTCGAACCATAACGACTAGTCGGTTGATCTCCATGACTAACGAGAAGAACCCATTTGGTTTGGTTTGGATCACCCTCAATTGGTAGGGTAAATAAGTCTGGGCATTCCCAAACACCAAACTTTGCTCCTGTGTGTCCTTTAAATGAACTTTCAAATCTCCACTCCTTTAAATTAGGAGAGCTATAAATTTCAATGCAATCCCCAGTTGCCAAAACCATAATCCAATTATTTGTTTGTTCATGCCAGAAAACCTTTGGATCACGAAAATCAATTTTTTCCACATTAACTAAAACTGGGTTATGACTATATTTAATCCAGGTTCTACCATTGTCGATACTGTAGGCAAGACTTTGCTGCTGTCTAGGTTGCTCTCTGTTTGGGTCAGAATCGTGTTGGGTAAAAATAGCTACTAATCCGGTTTTTCCATTAAAGAAACCTGAAGTATCATTCCAGTCTACAACAGCACTTCCTGAAAAAATCATTCCATTTTCGTCAGGAGATAAACCAATCTCTAAATGCTCCCAATGAACCAAATCTTTACTTACTGCGTGCCCCCAATGCATGGGCCCCCATTTGGTACCAAAAGGATGGTATTGATAGAACATATGAAATTCTTGTTGATAATAAACCAATCCGTTGGGATCATTCATCCAGTTTTTTTAGGAGTAAAATGATATTGTGGACGGTATATTTCCTGGCCAGTTACTAACTTAGATTTCATCAATTTTACTTACTCCCTTCGAGGTCCAATAGTTCCTCCACTTCTTCAAGTGTAGGCATGCTAGGAATACCACCTTTTCTTGTGAGATATAGCAGCAACGGTATTAGCAAACTTAGCCATTTCAACCACCTTAGATAACATCAATTGGGAAGGATTAATATTATATTCTATTATTTTGTGAAGAATCCCTCCTAAGAAAGCATCATCAGCTCCAGTTGTATCTACTCACCTGTTGAAGGTAATGTCCAAAGGAATCGTTTCCAACCTTTCCGATAAACGCAACCCTTCTATTAAATTTCGCTAAGGCAGCCAATACTTTTGCTGGGGCTCTGCCAGGATTCCTAACAAAAGATACAGTCTCATTATCAGTAATTCTAGTCTGATTAAAATCAATTAATAACTCTCCAATACTCGTTACATCGAACATAAATTTACCTCACTCCGCCCTCAGCCTTTTTTCATTCCTTAAAATCATTATTCTTTCACTGCTCCTAAAGTCATTCCACTTACAATGTAGCGTTGAACGAAAAAGGAAAATATCATAACCGGTAAACTAAACGAGATGGCAGCGGCTGTCATTGGACCTAGGTCAAGATTATAAGCTGTTAAAAATTCTGAAATTCCCACTGTAGCCGTTTTTGCCTTCGTACTGGTCATAAGTAACGAGAACAAGAAATCATTCCATGCCAACATAAAGGTAAAGATAGCCGTCGTTGCCAATCCAGGGAGTGAAACCGGTAGAATAATTCGTATAAAGGAACCGATCCAGCTGCATCCATCCACCCTTGCAGCTTCATCAAATTCTTTAGGCACCGAGTCAAAAAAACCAATTAATAACCAAATGGCAAACGGGACATTCAAGCTGGTATACACCAATATTAAGGCCAAATGGGTATCAATTAAGCCCATACTTTTTATAATCATATACATCGGTATAGCAATACTAATCATTGGTACCATTCTTATCACTAAGGTAAATAACAAAAAGTAATTTCCAGTAATGGAAGAGAACCTGGAGATTCCATATGCAGCCATTGCACCAAAAAATACACTTAAAATGGTACTAGCGCCTGCAGTAATTAAGCTATTCAAAAAATATTTCCCTATCGGTAAGGTATTTAGCATGTTTTTATAATTTTCTAGCGAAAATTTCGAAGGCCATAACCTCGGTGGTGCAGTAACTGCCTCGGCGGATGGTTTTAAGGACGTTAACAATAGATAGATATACGGACCTAAGAATAATAAAGCCAGCAAACATGTGACCAAAAATATAATCATCGTCCATATTTTATGTTTATAATAAAAATTAGTGATCCAAACCGGTTTTCCTACCATTGTTTCTTTTATTGGCATATGGGCCATTCTATCTTTCACCTCTCTTATCTTTATCCATGTCTTTTCCTAGGAGACCACATTTTTGTAATGAAGAAAGAACTTAGGATTAATAAAATGATTATAAAGATTACCGCCATTGCACTAGACTGCCCGACTTCTCCATAACGAGTTAATGTCTTATACATATATGTACTTAGCACTTCAGAAGAAAAACCTGGTCCCCCTTGTGTAAGCACCCAAACAATATCAAAGGTTCTTGCAGCATCAATAATACGAATTAGTAATGCTACTGTTGCTACCGGAATAAGCGAAGGAAACGTAATGTAACGAAACTTATGCCATTTATTAGCCCCATCTATTTCAGCAGATTCATATAAACTAATGGGGATTCCTTTAATACCTGCTAATAATACGAGCATAATGAAAGGTGTTGTTAACCAGATATCTGCAATAATCGTAGAATAGAGTGCAAAACGGGAGTCGGATAACCAGAGTATTTGATGTGGGTCAGAGAGGAGTCCTAGTTTATAAAGCCCCCAGTTGATGATGCCGAATTGATCATTAAGCATAAATTTCCAAATCAACCCCGTTACTAAAGGTGCTAACATTAGCGGGCTTAACAATAGTGTCCGAATAAATTGGCTTCCTTTGAAAGCATTACTTAGGAGCAATGCAAGGATCAGACCTAAGATAAACTCGATACACACCGCTACTCCTATATAAACCACTGTGTTCCAAAGTGCTTTTAAAAATCGTGAGGAAGTCAACGAGTTTGTATAGTTAGCAAAGCCGACAAATTCTCTTAATGAAGGATTTATTAAATCTATCTTATAAAAACTATCTCTGATTAAAAGTAATATTGGATAGACCAGAAACACCAACATAAAGATACCTGCAGGAAAGAAAAACATGGTCGATAATGCCCCATTTTTCATTCTCATGAAATCCACTCCTTTCTATTAATCTGTTAAACTATATTTTTTGGATAAGAACCTCTTCATGGAATAAAGAGCCCACGAAAAGGTTCTATCAACATATTCATTTTATTGTGGCGGCAATAGATCTTTTATTACTCCCGCTGCCCAATCAAGTGCCTCCTGTGGTGTCTTTTCTCCTGAAAGTGCATATTGCACGGCTGGGATGAGTGCTTCACTTTCGATTTGCTGCCATTCCTTAATAGCAGGTCGATTTTGAGTTTGTGGTCCGCTTAATGTTGTCATAAGTGGTTGCAAATGCTCATAACCATTTTTCGTGCTATAATTTTCAAAAACAGATTTTCTGGCTGCTACTCCCAATGATTTCATAAATAGTTCATTCTTATCATAAATGAAGTTCAAGTACTTTTTGGCGATCTCCTGTTTTTTTGAAGAACTTGGGATAACCTGATACCATGGACCTGGTACTGCACCTATTCCTGCTCCCCCACCGATCATTGGGGCACTTCCTACTTTTCCTGCCACCTTTGATTGTTTTGGGTCATTTGAAGGGACATAAAAGTGACCCCATGCTAACATCATTGCAGATTTTCCATTCCAAAATAGCTCAGAAGTTTCAGCAGATGCCATTTCAAGTGCTCCTGCTGGAACTGATTGATCCTTCTTTAAAAGGTCAACTAAAAATTGTAATGAATCAACATACGGTTTCGTGTTTACAAGAACTTTGCCATTATCACCAACTACCAAGGGTTTCGCACCTGCTTGAGCAGCATGATCAAGCCAGCTAGCTACTGCATCCCCATTGTTCGCACCAAATACCGTTGTTCCATACATATCAACTTTTTTATCATTATCGGTATCTCTAGTAAAAAACTTTGCTGTATCTCTATATTCATCCCATGTTGTTGGCGGATGTAAATCATAGCCATATTTTGCTTTGAAATCAGCTTTATTCTTTGGATCTTCGAATAGATCTTTCCGATAGATTAAATTTTTTGCATTCGTCCATACAGGCATTCCATAAACTTCATTATTATAGCTTCCGCCTTCTACTAGACCTGGAAATAAATCATTTTTAACGTCATCTACGATTAGATCATCTAAGGGTAAAAGTCCACCAGCAAGAGCAGGAAACCAAAGAATATCAATGGTTGCAACGTCGAAAGCTCCTGCCTGTGAAGCTACCTCAGCTTTTAATTTGTCATAAACTCCGGTATAGGGAACCGATTCAATTTTCACTTCATAGCCTGTTTTCTGTTTAAATTCCGCTGCTGTTTCTTTTGCTACCTTAAATGCCGGGCTTCCCCCTTCAACAAGAACAGTAATGGATTTATTATCACCTTTTGTTTCTGAACTTCCTGTTTTTTCTTCCGAGCATCCCGATAAAAAGACAGATAATACTAAAAATAGAGAAACAATCGTTAGAATTCCTTTTTTCTTCACCCTTTACAGCCCCCTTAATTTTTGATTTAAATTATCGATCCCACAAACCATGTTCTGGCCATCTTCTAGGAAGGCGTTCTTTTACTGGAGGAAGCTCCGGAAGTGGTTTATGAGGCTCCAGTTGATACCAATAAGCAACACTAGAATAATCATTTCCTTGATCATTTGCGTGGCCATGCTCTATCGTTGCGCGAATCGATTTGTTAAAACGGATTGGATCTTCGATATGGAAACGGTATAGGCTCCATTTTCCAAAGTGCTCTTGTACATCGCTTCCTAAAGATACACCATGATAAGGACCGGCATATTCTCCACTAGGGAAACCCCATGCTGCATTAAAGTAGTCTTCTGTCCCTGTACCATGGAGGGATGGCGGCCATTGTTCTCCATCAATGAAGAACATATCATCACCTTCGCCTGGCCATGTGTACTCTTGATTGGAGGCATCAAAATTATCAATGTTTAATACGCATCCAACATAATGCCCTTTCCCCTCAGCATCTAGAATGACATAGTTTTCATCACCCGTTGTATTTTTACCTGGAAGGTCCCATGGTGCCGGGTTTTCAATATCACTGTTAAACACTACCTTTTCACAAGGGTTTTCACGGTTCCAGGTGGCATGAAATCTTCCAAGATCATCCGGAATTTGTTCCTTGCTGTCATATGATTCATAATCTACATAATAAAACAAATTCTCTATTTTTTCTTCACTTTCATTGATTAATTGAATTTTAGCACCATCGGCAAATGGCATCGGAAAATAACAGTTCATTGATGCAGCAAATGGCCCTTTAGGTCCTCTTTTCTCCCCCATCACCATACTTAAAGGAAGGGAGACATAGTGCTTGCATGTAGCATGCCCTATACCAAAGAAATCGCCGAAAGGAACTCTCACACTTGGATTTTCTTCCCCATCCCAATACATTTCTAGCACTAGCTTCCTTAAGTATTGAGGTGCATAGCATCTGGTAGTCATCCAAATATGTTTTATACACCCGGCTCCTTTGATATCAGCCATTACTGCAGTTGCTCCAGGTTCCACTATAACAAAATCTCTATTTCCCCCTGTTCGATCGTAGCTTGATTCACGTTTTGAACTTGCATTCTTAATAAATGGTAATCCCCCTAATGGGCTATTTGGTTGCCAAACATTCATTGATTAATCCCTCCAATTTTCTAATCATTTTTAAAAACTTGATAACGGTTACATTTTTGAAATTAACATCCTTAAACGATATTTTCTTTTGCCCCCCATAAATTTTTATAAATCCTCTTTACACTTTTTATTGTAATTTTTATTCTATTTTTTTAAAATTCTAACTTTTTTAGAAAAGGTTATATATATTTAGAACTTTTTCAATATCATCCAAAATTATCATACTAGATTCATTTAGACTGTGATTTGTTGATGAGTAAAATAAAAACAACTACCTGTCTCTTATTTCTAGAGATAGGTAGTTGTTTAATAATAGTTATTTTTTATTTAATCCCCATGATAGCTTCATTTGTTTTTCTCTTCCATTAAGGTTTATCGGTGTGTTTTCTTTTCTTTGATTTCAATAGTAGAGTGAATCGCATAGAAAAAGGCAACTACCACAAATAAGGGGTAGTTGCCTTTTCTTTTAAAAGAATTAGAGTTTATTTAGCTGAAAAACGAAAAAGTGTTTCTAACTGACGAACCACTTCATCTTTATCCGCCTCAACAACTTCTAGATGCTGTGGTTTATTAAACAATTGTCTAATTTCTTCAGGGAATGTCTGCTTAATTTCGCAACGTTCAATGGATTCATTAAATTTTGCCGGATGGGCTGTTGCAAGTGTAACACAAACCTCAATAGGTTCATTACAACTTTCGTATGCAGCGACCCCACAAGCAGTATGTGGATCTAATAAATAATTCGTTTCAGCATAGTACTTACTGATGGTTTCCAAGCATTCTTTCCCTTCAACTCCATGTGCCGCAAAATCCTCTTTCACCTGGCGGAGCTGCTTCTCGTTCACGACAATTTTCCCTTCTGACTTGAATTTCTCCATTAAGTCAGATACTTCGTTTGGATTTTCACCAAGCAGGTAGTACAAATATCGCTCAAAATTGCTAGCTACTTGAATATCCATAGAAGGGCTATACGTACTGCGGAACTCACCAGGCATGTACACCCCATCACGGATAAAATCCTCTAAAATATTATTCTCGTTGGTCGCCACGATGAGTTTACCAATCGGCAGACCCATTTTCTTTGCAAGATAACCAGCAAATATATCTCCAAAATTTCCAGTCGGCACACTGAAGTTAACGCTCTGTGAACCTGTCTCTTTTGTTACTTGGAAATACGCATAGAAATAATAAACTGTTTGCGCCATTATACGAACAAAGTTAATGGAATTTATCGCACGCAGATGGTATTTGTTTTTAAAATCCACATCTGCGAACAATTCCTTGATGATTCTTTGACCATCATCAAACGTTCCATTTATGGCTAAATTCAAAACACTTTTGTCATCAACGGTCGTCATTTGTAATTCTTGTACCTTACTTACCTTGCCATGGGGGTGCAAAATGCAAATGCGAATGCCTTCTTTTCCTCTGACACCCTCAATCGCTGAGGCACCCGTATCCCCTGAAGTAGCGCCGAGAATATGAATTGATTCACCTGTATTCTTTGATACATAGGAATATAAATTCCCTAAGAATTGCAGAGCAATATCTTTAAAAGCAAAGGTCGGACCATGGAACAGTTCTAGCACATACATGTTATCCTTCAGCTTTTGAACAGGTGTTACTTCTGGGTGGCGGAAGGTTGCGTAGCTTTTCTCGATTAAACCCTTTAGCTCATTGTCTGGAATTTCACCATCAACATAATAGGAAAAGATTTCGTATGCTAGTTCCTGATAAGTTAACTGGGACATTGCTTCTAACTTATCTGCAGGAATATGCGGGATTTTCTCGGGGACTAATAGTCCCCCATCATTAGCTAATCCCATTAAGACTGTATCAATAAAACCAATTTTATTTACGTTTCCGCGTGTACTAACAAAGTTCATAGCATCCTCCAAGGTTATATTAAAAGTTTTTACTATCCGATAAAATTTGCTAACGAGGGTTTCCTATATTATTTTCGTGAAGCTATAATATATAAAATTCATTTTAATACATAATTTAGCGAATAGTCTATAAATTGTCGTTTTAGAAAGCATATTTTTTCTCATTTATTCTAAATCAGGCACCATTATCGTGGGAGGAAGGTGCTCGGGACAAGAAGGATATGTAAGTACTTCCTTTTTTTACCTCTCATATATGGAGATTTAGGATTCATCTCCATAAACTCGATCCAATTTCCATTGGGGATTATTTTACTTCTCTATAAAGGTTGATTTCTGTACTTTCTCGAAGTTTTCTAAGCTCTGGAACAATTTTCATAACATGTTCACTTTTATTGTGTTGATTTAGAGCCTCTTCATCCACCCATTCTTCGAGCATAGTAAGGATGGTCGGATCATTGATATCTTGATGAAGTGTGTACGTTATACAGCCTTTTTCTTTTCTAGTTTCTGACACAACTTCTCTTGCCAATATAAAATATTCTTCCACTTTTACACCTGGTTTTAGTTTTGCTTTACATACAACTTTAATCATTTTATTAACTCCTAC
Organism: Bacillus sp. ISL-46; assembly: GCF_018613205.1. Classification (NCBI taxonomy): domain Bacteria; kingdom Bacillati; phylum Bacillota; class Bacilli; order Caryophanales; family Bacillaceae; genus Bacillus; species Bacillus sp. ISL-46. The sequence goes on along the minus strand of NZ_JAGGQR010000014.1, from coordinate 181,128 downwards.
TCTTTTTTATTATTGCCTTATTACGGAACATAGCTCAACTTTATTATAACATGATTTTCGATATAGCCTTACACTGTGCAATCTGAGGATACATATTCAAAAGCTTGATCTATACAAATTCCAAAAGCATCACAAATAATAGGTCAGCCGCAACTTGTACGTATAATGCTAGTAAATTATCTCATGGTCAATCTCTTGTTTTTTTGTTAATATTATTTTATTAAACATGTTGTACGCATAAGTAAATAAACTTGCTTCCAAGTTGAAAGTGGTGTAATCCAATTGGCTCAACAAACTAAATATAATATGGTAAAGGAAAAGATAACAGAATGGATAACTAGCGGTCAGGTAAAACCTGGGGATAAGATTTATTCTGAAAATGAACTTGTCAAAATGTTTGGTGTAAGCAGACATACGATTCGTCAAGCTATCGGGGATTTGGTTCATGAGGGATGGCTATACAGAGAACAAGGTGCTGGAACCTTTTGTTCCAATAAGTTGGGGAATGAAAAGCCTCAAATCCAGAATCAATCAAGTAATGGAAAAAATATCGGAGTTATAACCACCTACATTTCTGACTATATTTTCCCTTCCATTATCAAAGGAATTGAATCATATTTAACAGCTGAGGGATATTCTTTAACCTTTGCTTGTACGGATAATGATGTTGAGAAAGAAAAACAATGTTTACAATCGATGTTAAGCAGGAACATTGACGGTCTTATTGTTGAGCCTACCAAAAGCAGCAATTACAATCCTAACATTCATTACTATCTGGAATTAGAACAGAACCATATCCCATACTTAATGATTAACCAATTCTATCCCCAGCTTATGCCTCCTCATATCATTGTGAATGATGAGCACGGCGGCTTTGCGGCTACTGAACATTTAATTAAATTAGGCCATGAAAAGATAGTTGGACTCTTTAAAACTGATGACCTCCAAGGGGTAAATCGTATGCAGGGCTTTATCCGCGCTTTCAGAGAGCATGGCATCACATTTTTCCCGGAGATGGTGATTACCTATACCACCGATGAAAAAGATAGCAGATTATTAGAGCGATTAGAAAAATTTTTCAATGCAGATTCAATCCCTTCAGCAATAGTGTGTTACAATGACCAACTGGCCTTACAAATATTAAATATGTTAAGAGAACTTGGATTAAGTATTCCTGATGATGTTTCGATTGTTGGCTACGATGACTCCTTTTTAGCAGAGGCATCAGATGTAAAGCTTACATCAGTAACCCATCCAAAAATGCAAATGGGTATTGATGCTGCAAAATGGATTGTTGCTGCTGTCGAAAAAAAGGACAACATTCCTCCATCCATCGTTTACGAGCCTGAGCTTGTGATTAGAAGTTCAACCACTACATTGAAAAAATAACAAGTGAAGAAATTATTTTAAAGTTAACACGAAGACGCTTTCGTAATGTATTTTCCAACACATTATGATAGCGTCCTTTTTTTAATTTAAAGAGATATATTAATTCCGGAATATTCTGAAATATCACGAGATACTTTTTCCGGTTCGGTTTCCTTAAGTAAGAAGGATAACAAGAAGAAAACAACGGCTGTCCACATCCCTATCCCCATGATTCCTAAGTTGGCTCCATATTGGCCAGTACTATATTTTCGAAACACCAGCTAAAAATCGGCATGAAGCAGGTAAATACTAATAAGTACATCATGTAAAAAATAGCCATTAGCATACTGACCCAAACATTACGGGTTTTAAATACACTTTTGTATTCCTGAAACGTTGGTTTTACTTCATGAGGACATGTTCTATTAGATTCTACAAGATTTGTCCTCATGAGCCTTTCATGAGGACATATTCTATTAGATTCTACAAGTTTTGTCCTTTTGACCCTTTCAAATGAAAATGCGGATGTTAAATTTATAAAAATCGTTTTTTTCGATTGCGCAAGAACGCTGGTATATTCAGAGATTCTTCTGACTGTTCTGAGTGTCTTTCATAATCTTGAACTGGTTCGCCTCGGTTTATTGGTTCACGCTGTATACGTTTTTCCCTTTGATATGGATTAGACATTTCTTCCATTGATGGCTGGGAAAGCGGTTGTGCTAATATCTCCTCTTGCTCAGTGAATCCAGTGGCAATAACAGTTACGATAATTTCTTCATCTAAGTTTTCGTTAATGACCGAACCAAAAATCATATTTAATTCCTCATGAGAAGCAGAAGCAACTATATCGGCTGCCTCCTGTACTTCAAAAAGACTTAAATTATTTCCACCAGTTATGTTCATGATCACACCATGAGCTCCATTGATAGAAGTTTCAAGTAAGGGACTATTTAAGGCTTTCTGCGCAGCCTCAACAGCACGATCTTTACCTTTAGCAATACCAATTCCCATTAAGGCAGTTCCCTTATGGGACATGACCGTTTTCACGTCAGCAAAATCAAGGTTGATTAGCCCTGGCACAGCAATTAAATCGGAAATCCCTTGAACACCCTGGCGTAGTACATTATCCGCTTCCCGAAAAGCTTCAATCATGGGTGTTTTTTTATCTACAATCTCTAATAAGCGATCGTTGGGAATAATAATTAAGGTGTCTACTGCTTCCCTCATTTCATTAATTCCAGTTTCTGCGTTAGCTGCACGCTTGCGGCCTTCAAATTTAAACGGACGTGTGACAACTCCAATTGTCAGGGCACCAAGATTGCGGGCAATTTCAGCAATGGCAGGCGCTGCACCTGTGCCGGTACCACCTCCCATACCGGCTGTAACGAAAACCATGTCTGCACCTGCTAACACTTCTTTTATTTGCTGTTTACTCTCTTCCACAGCTCTTTTACCTATTTCTGGATTAGCCCCAGCTCCCAAACCTCTTGTCAATGCTGTACCAATTTGCATCGTGACCGCTGCTTTTGATTGATTAAGAGCTTGTGCATCTGTATTAACGGCAATAAATTCTACACCTTCAACTCCTTCGTCAATCATACGATTCACGGCGTTATTTCCCCCGCCGCCAACACCGATGACTTTAATCTTGGCGAGTTGGTCCATATTTGTATCAAATTCTAACATGTTCATTCCTCCGCTATAGTAGATTAGGTGACAGGAAATTTTACTATTGCTTTCTAATTATTTCAGAGCAAACTTACCCCTCTAATTAAAGTTGCTTGTATGACCTCTTATGATAATAAAGGTATTTATTATGAATTAGTTTTTAGTCTACTGAACCTAAATTTTCTTGTCCAGTTAAGATTAACCTATTTATAAGTTTAATAAATGGGAAAAAAACCACCCTAAATAAGACAAGGATGAGGAATTTTTCTTATTTATTTTTGCTTTTAATCAAAAAAAGGAAACCAGTGTTCATTCACATTGGTTTCCACTTTGATTCATGCCTTTAATCGATTATTAAAATGAACAAGCCGGTCTAAATCTGCAACCATTCTAAGACAATTAGTATAATCCTTTTTACGGCGTTTTTCGACTCTCATTCTCACTGTATGATGTCTTCTGTAATCTTCATGACCTACACCATGTGCACTATACATCGCTTTTTCCATTTCGCTCGTATAACTTAATTGTAAATGATTGATAACAAATCATTCCTTTCAGTTCTTTTCCCCTGGGCGAATTGTTCTTTTACGTAGGTTTCATCTTATCATTGAATTCAAGGTCACACAAAGTCAAAAAAACGGTGTATTTTGCTGTATACAAGAATGTCATTCAAACTCGAGAATATAGCACTGACATCCTTACTTTTTTATCCATATCCTTCCATATAGTGCACAACCTAAAAAAAATTCCCAAAAAAAGAATCTAACAGGATTTATAAAATATACTCAATAATAGGCTGTAAATTGTCGTTTTAGAAAGCAGAATTTTATCATTTACATGTTTCGCTAGGAGATTTACTCATAATTTAGGAGGAACCATCGTATTTCATAAGAAAGTGACGATGAAAACTCTTTCTAATCATACAGGAATGTGAAGAACGATATTGAATTATACACCTACAAGGAAAATAATCTTGTACAAATCGGAAAGGTTGTGAGTTTATGAGACTTTCGAATGTACAGCCTAAGAAAAACTTCAGTTACATCTTCGTTCAATTTCCAGGGATGAAAATGAATATCCCTATGCATTCTGACGAAGAAGGAACGGTGATGAAAGAAGATGTTGCTTTATGTGTCCAATTAAACAGTAAAGAGAAGGTAAATCAATTATTCTTTGTACGCACCCAGAGTATAAAACCTTTTGATTTTACAGATGAAGGAATTGGAGCAAAAGCATATTATCGAGTCATTAAGCAAAAAGAAAACTCTCAAGATTCACACACGAAAGAACCCGAAGAATTCGTCACGTTTATCACAGATGAAGTTAACATTTTACAAAAGAAAACTGATACAGGATATAACTTCATCTTGGTCATAAACAAACGTGAAATCGGAATGGTCGCTTCGATTGAAGAAGAAGTTTTCCAAACCGAGAAAGGACTATTAGTACTTAATGAGAAAGTGAAAGAGCGTGCCACTGTTAACGCAGATAGCAAGAAAAATATGACTGCCATCGTAAGGAGGAAGAAAAAGAGAATAATCACGGGAGGTAATTTCTTTCAGGCTCATGAAGTTCATGAGCCAATCCGAATTGCTTTGGAGGGCAGTAAAAGAAAATTTACAGTATTTTCTCCTGCCGCATTAGATTTTATCGGTCCAGGTGATCAGAACCCATCCAATTTAATGATGAGGAGGTGTTGATTAGGATTGTCCTTTCGGAAAAAACTTCATACTAGTAAAATCGAAACAAAAGGATTAAATGGATAATCCTTTTCGATAAATAAACTTTAGGAAAGGAATAAATTATTGGCTGTAAGCCTAATAATTACTAAGGAAAACTAACGAATCCATTTATTATAGGGACTTAACCAACGAGTTAAGTCCTTTTTACTGTTCAGACAATTACATACTCAGACTTTTGATGCCGTGAAACATATTGATTATTAGTAACCCAAAATCGCCATGGATAATCACGGGCTTCACCAGATGTTTCAATTCCAATCCTTTTTCCGACTGATATGCTTTCTGGACAAAAGCCTTTGGCAATAAATAATCGTGGAGGAGTGAGGGGACGTCCATAGTCCTCCATGGTAATGCCCAATGATTTTGTCAGTTTGCCAGGGCCATTTGTCAGTTTTGAAAGTTCTTCAATGCCCCTCCTTATTTTCATAATCTCGAGACCATCTCGAGGTTCAAGGGCACGAATCAAAACGGCTTCAGGATTTTCTTCACCGCCGCTAACCACATTGAAGAGGCAGTGCCTATGCATAACATAGGTATAGGCCAGGCCGGACCGTTGGAACATGACCTCGGTTCTTGCCGTCCTTCTATTATTGTAGCTATGTGCAGCCCTGTCACCAGGACCTATGTAAGCTTCTGTTTCGACAATATATCCTGCTGTCATTCCTTCATTCGTTTCTTTTACAAGGAGGCATCCGAGCAATGCCTTTGCCAGGTCAAGCGTGGGCTGAACATAAAATTCCTCGGGTAATGGTACTATTTCTTTTGTAAATTCTCCCACGTTTAATGCCCTCCATAAAAATGATTTACTTAAAAACTATGGACAAAAAAACCAATAATTAAACATTTGTATAAATTTTTAATCTATAACCTAATCCTTTCATCAAAAAAAAGCTGCCTTAAGGACAGCTCTAAAAAATATCTCATCAACCACTTAATCTTGGTCATCTAGTTCAATAAAATAATGATCCTTACGGTAGGAAACTGCCTCCATTATTGCTATAAGATTTTGCCCAACACCTTTTACTTAACTAGTAATTCGACACCAATTTTAAATGAAGCCTCCGTTTTTTCAATAACTTCCTCAACCGATACTCCGTCCTGGGTTTCCACGAGAACCATTCCTTCCGGAGTGAAATCAAATACAGCCAAATCTGTTATTAAACGGTGGACCACTTCTTTTCCAGTAAGGGGAAGTGTACACTCTTTTTTGACCTTTGATTCTCCGTGCTTATTAACATGTTCCATAATAATCACAACACGTTTTGCGCCGTTTACTAAGTCCATGGCTCCGCCCATTCCTTTGACCATCTTCCCTGGAATCATCCAATTAGCCAAATCTCATGTTTGAGAAACTTCCATTCCCCCTAAGATAGCAAGGTCGATGTGACCACCGCGAATCATTGCAAATGATTCTGCACTGTCGAAAAAAGAAGCACCAGGTACAGCAGTTACCGTTTCTTTTCCCGCATTTATTAAATCGGGGTCTTCTGTCCCTTCAACCGGATAAGGTCCAATGCCCAATAAGCCATTTTCTGATTGAAGCAAGACGTTGTATTCGCTTGGAATTTCATTGGCAATAAGGGTAGGGATCCCAATCCCTAAATTTACGTTCATTCCATCCTGAATTTCTTGAACCGCACGTTTTACAATGGTTAACCGCGCATCCTTCAATCCACTCACTCCTTGTCTCTTTTAAACTATTAGGCTTGTACTACTGTACGTCTTTCTATCCGTTTTTCATAGTTTGTTCCGAGCAGCACACGTTGAACGTAGATTCCTGGCGTATGGATTTCTTCAGGATTTAAATCTCCTACCCCAACGATTTCCTCGACTTCTGCAATTGTAATTTTCCCGGCCATTGCAGCCAATGGATTAAAGTTGCGTGATGTTTTTCGGAAAACAAGGTTTCCAAGTGGGTCGGCCTTCCAGGCTTTCACCAGGGCAAAATCGCCGACAATTCCTTCTTCTAATAAATAGGTTCTTCCTTTAAAATCCTTGTGCTCTTTTCCTTCTGCAATTGGAGTTCCCACCCCAGTAGCCGTATAAAAACCAGGTATTCCGGCGCCGCCGGCACGAATTCGTTCAGCAAGCGTTCCTTGAGGGACTAGTTCGACCTCTAGCTCACCGCTTAAAAACTGCTTTTCAAAAATTTTATTTTCACCCACATACGATGAAACCATTTTCTTAATTTGCTTATTTGCAAGCAGCAGACCAAGCCCCCAATCATCAACGCCACAGTTATTACTAACGATTGTTAAATCCTTCGTTCCTTGATCTCTTAAGGCAAGAATTGCTCTTTCCGGAATTCCGCACAGTCCGAAACCACCAACAATGATGGTATCGCCATCTGAAATATCTTGTATTGCTTCCACAAAGGAGTTCACAATTTTTCCATTCTTCACAGGATCCGCCTCCTTATTAAAATAGAGTCTCTTACATTTGAAATTAACTGTTAAAAATTAGACCGGATATACAGAGTGTTTTCGTTCTGAAAAAATGAGATATTTTGAAGAGTATGCCTCAAAACGATAAACAAGCTCTTTACGCAATGAGTTTGCTGGAATAATACCGTCGATCACCATTTCGGAAGCTAAATGGTAAATATCAATGTCCTCTTTATATTCCTCACGTTTTTGTTCTATGAATGCGGTTCGCTCCTCTTCAGGAAGCTCTGCAATTTTATTAGCATAAACGGCATTAACTGCTGCTTCTGGTCCCATAACCGCAATTTGAGCAGAAGGCAATGCAAGACAAGCATCCGGTTCAAATGCAGGGCCAGCCATTGCATAAAGACCAGCTCCATATGCTTTACGTACAATAACAGAGATTTTTGGAACACTTGCTTCAGCCATTGCTGAAATCATTTTCGCACCATGACGAATGATTCCTGCCCGTTCTACCTTTGTACCTATCATAAATCCAGGAACATCAACTAAAAACAAAAGGGGAATATGGTAGGCATCACAAAGATTAATAAATTTTGCAGCCTTATCTGCTGAATCGTGGAATAATACCCCGCCTTTAACACGCGGCTGATTGGCAATGATTCCGACAGGTTTCCCATCCATGCGGGCAAGTCCTGTAATAAGTTCGCCAGCAAAAAGTTTTTTGATCTCAAAGAAGGAGTCTTCATCAATAATCCCGTTTATTAGATCATGCATATTAAATGGTGCATTCTGATTAGCCGGAATCAGCTCTTCTAATGGTTTTTTCAATGGTTTAGGAGTCACAGACTCACGAACTGGCGGTTTCTCTGAAAAATTAGCAGGGAAATAAGAAAGATAGTTTCTTGCCATTGAAATGGCTTCTTCTTCATTTTTTGCAAGAACATCACCACAGCCTGAAACAGAACAGTGCATGCGCGCGCCGCCCATTTCCTCCAAGGTTACTTTTTCACCAATAACCATTTCGGCCATTCTCGGTGATCCCAGGTACATCGATGCATTTTTATCAACCATAATAACAATGTCACAAAAAGCTGGAATATAGGCTCCACCAGCAGCAGATGGGCCAAACAGAATACAGATCTGAGGAATTTTACCTGAAAGTTTTACTTGATTGTAAAAGATTCTTCCTGCCCCACGACGCCCCGGGAACATTTCCACCTGATCCGTTATCCGAGCTCCAGCAGAATCTACTAGGTATAATAATGGCACTCGAAGTTTTTCAGCTGTTTCTTGGATTCGAATGATTTTCTCAACCGTCCGAGCTCCCCAAGAACCGGCTTTGATCGTTGAATCGTTAGCCATCACACAGACAAGCTGGCCATTAATCTTGCCCATCCCTGTCACAACACCATCTGCAGGAAGATCCCCCGCCATGCAGTTTGCAAATAGCGCGTCCTCCAGTTCAAAGCCAGGATCGAATAATAATGATAAACGCTCGCGAACGAACAGTTTTCCCTGCTCTTGGTTTTTTTCGTGATATTTGGGAGCTCCGCCCTTTTTGATTTGTTCGACTCGATCATTCAGTGTTTGTTGTAAAGGTTTCATATCCACTGTCATTATTTTTCCTCCTATTAATCTAGTTTTCTTATTCACCATTGTAGATTGGGGCGCGTTTCTCCTTAAAAGCCTGTAATCCTTCTAAACGATCTTTTGTTGACATCGTCACTTCATAGGCATTTTGCTCAATGGCCAGACCGGTGTTTATTTCTACATCAAAGCCTTTATCGATTGCGAACTTTGCTTGTGCAACGGCAATCGGGCCATTCCGAACAATTTGTCCTGCAATTTCTAATGCTTTATCAATTAAGCTTTCAACAGAGACCGTATACTCTACTAATCCAATCTCAAGGGCTTCTTTTGCATCAATTCGTCTTGCAGTGAAAATCAGCTCTTTTGCACGTCCCTTTCCTACTAATCTTGGTAAACGCTGTGTTCCGCCTGCACCAGGAATAATTCCCAGTGATGTTTCCGTCAGTCCAAGCTTCGCAGTTTCAGAGGCAATACGGATATCACAAGCGAGCGCTAGTTCAGTTCCTCCGCCAAAAGCAACTCCGTTCACAGCCGCTATGACCGGTTGGGGTAATGATTCTAAAGAGTTGATAGTTTCACGGATCAAAGAAACCGTCTTCCTCACCTCAACCGGATCCATTCCAGCTCGTTCCTTTAAATCAGCTCCCGCACAAAAAGCTTTCTCCCCAGCCCCTGTAATGACGATACAGCGAACTAATCGATCATATTTACAGGTAAGAATGGCGCTCTTGAGCCCCTCTAACATCTGTAAGGATAAAGCATTAGCAGCTTCCGGCCTATTTAAAGTAATCATCACGATTCCGTTTTCCATCTTGTTAACTAATATGGTTTTACTCATGATCTCACCTTTCTCACAAAGCATTTCCAAGCTTTCCACCCAACTTGGAACTCGCGGCTTGAAAACTTTTACTTGGTAAAGGTCTGCCAAGCTTCTCCTGAATGAATTGGGATGCATGAAGCAGCTTTTGCTGATCAGCACCAGTGTGAATTCCCATCCCGTGAAGCATATAAAGTAAATCGTCTGTTGCTACGTTTCCAGATGCTCCAGGCGCATAAGGACATCCTCCTAAGCCGCCAAGGGAAGAATCAAAAATGGTAATTCCCATTTCTAACGATACTAAGATGTTGGCCAAAGCCGTTCCTCGTGTATCATGAAAATGCATGGCTAATTTATCTGCTGGAAATCTTTTTAATAAAACTTCCAACACTTCTTGAACTTGCTTTGGATTTGCCACACCGATTGTGTCACCGAGAGACAATTCTGCAATACCCATGTCAAATAAAGTTTCGGAAACTCTTATGACCGCATCGATATCAACATCACCTTCATACGGACAGCCAAAAACAGTAGAAACATAACCTCTGCTTAATTTTCCTGCTGAAATGGTTTCTATGACCAAATCCCGTAACACAGGGAAAGTCTCGCCAATCGTTTTATTTATATTTTTTAGGTTATGTGCTTCGCTTGCTGACATAAACACTGCTACTTCATCAATGTTCGCTTTAAATGCCCGTTCCAAACCTTGAAGGTTAGGAACGAGTGCTGTATAGGTGACACCAGGCACTTTGGTAATGCCAGTAGCAACGGCAACTGCATCTGAAAGTGCAGGAATCCATTTGGGATTAACAAAAGAGGTAATCTCAAGATGTTTTAGTCCACTATCTGACAATTGATTAATCCAAGCGATTTTATCTTCTGTTGATATAAATGCCTTTTCGTTTTGCAATCCATCACGAGGACCAACCTCTTTAATCGTTACACCTTCCGGCCACTTCATTGTTTCATCTCCTTTCCACCTTTATCCAGGCTTTATTCAACTACTACAATGACGTCGCCTTCATTAACAAAGTCGCCTTCGTTCACTTTCACTTCTTTCACCGTTCCATCGAATTCAGCTGCAATTGGAATTTCCATTTTCATCGATTCTAAAATCACTACATCTTGACCCTCTTCTACCTGATCTCCAGCTTTAACTAATACCTTCCATACATTTCCTGCCATGACTGCAATTACTTCACTCATGATAATTCCTCCTATTTTACGTTATTTTCTTTTTTAGTTTTTAAATACTTGTTAACAAAGTCTGTTGTCGTATCACCTGAATGGAATGCCGAGTGGGCAATAACCTCTTGCAGCATTGGGATATTTGTTTTAATACCTTCAATATGATAATCAGCTAATGCAGCTTGCAGACGATTTATTGCCTCTTCACGATTGCTGCCTTTGACGACAAGCTTAGCAATCATTGGATCATAAAAAGGAGTGACTACAGATTGACCGTGAATAGCTAATTCATGTCGAACTCCAGGTCCGTTCGGCAACTCTAATTTTGTTATTTTTCCAGGTGAAGGGAAAAATGTTTTGGGATCTTCCGCATAGATTCTAACCTCAATGGCATGACCCTCACGTTTTACGTCTTCTTGAGAAAATTTCAGAGCTTCACCTGCAGCGATTTGCAATTGTTTTTCAACTAAGTCCAATCCTGTAATTTCTTCCGTAACAGGATGCTCCACTTGCAAACGGGTATTCATTTCAAGAAAGTAGAAATTTTGCTCTTCATCAACTAAGAACTCGATTGTTCCTGCATTTTTATACCCAATCGATTGGGCCGCTTTTACTGCAGCCTCCCCCATCTTGGTACGAGTTTTTTCAGTAATAAACGATGATGGGGCTTCCTCTACGACTTTTTGATGACGGCGTTGGATCGAACATTCACGTTCCCAAAGGTAAACGGTATTTCCAAAACCGTCTGCCAAGATTTGAATCTCAATATGTCTTGGATTTTCAACAAATTTTTCAATATACATTGCTCCATCGCCAAAGAAATCAGTAGCCCGCTTTTGGTTCCCCGCAAATGCTTTTCGGATTTCATCCCCGTTATGGACCACCTGCATTCCAATTCCACCACCCCCTGCGGAGGCTTTTAGCATAACGGGATAACCGATGCGGCCCGCCGCTTCTACCGCTTCCTCTTCATCTGCCAGTGGGTAGGTAATCCCTGGAACGACAGGAACACCCGCTCCCTCCATCGCTTTGCGTGATTCAATCTTACTTCCCATTTTAGAAATAACCTCTGGAGAAGGCCCGATGAATACAAGTCCTGCTTCCTCACAGCGGCGGGCAAAGTCCGTATTTTCAGACAGCAAGCCATATCCCGGGTGAATAGCCTCCGCTCCTGAAACCTGAGCGACCTCTAGAATTTTATTGATATTTAAATAGCTTTCTGCTACACGGGAACCTCCGATTAAATAGGCCTCATCTGCCATTTTTACATGGGGAGCATCCGCATCAGCCTCTGAGTAAACTCCAATTGTGGTAATCCCTAATGCTTTGCATGTACGGATTACACGGACAGCAATTTCGCCACGATTAGCAATTAAAACTTTTTTGAACATGCCTTTCCACCCTTTCTATCTTCTATCTAAGAAGGTTCAAAACTCGTCATCATCATTACAAAGCTTAAACTTTGATGATTAAGGAGCTATGTAAAAGTCTAATTATTCATTTTGCAACATTCTTTACGTTTATCTTTAACTCTTAATCTAGTAATATGGAACCAGTCATTTGCCGGTGATTTTCCTGACAAATGACTGTCTCTAATTAATAACTATTTAACTGATGACTTTTCAGCAACTATTTTTTGGATTTGTGCAACCGTCGTCGGGTCTTCTAGTCCTGTAATGTCGCCGGAAACCTTTCCTGATACAACAATTTCCTTTAATAAGCGGCGCATGATTTTTCCACTGACTGTTTTCGGCAACATATCTGTAAAAATAATTGATTTTGGGGTTGCAATCTTACCAATTTGTTGAATGATGCGATTATTTATTTGTTGTTTTAATTCCTCTGTTCCTTCATAGCCATCGGCCAAACGGACAAATGCGAGCGGAACTTCTCCTTTAATTTCATCTGGGATCCCAATGATTGCGCTTTCAGAAACACCCTCACATTCAAGTACAGCACTCTCCATCTCCATTGTACTTAAGCGGTGTCCAGCTACATTAAACGCGTCATCTGAACGGCCAACTACCCATAAATATCCATCATCATCTATTAATGCCAGGTCGCTGGCATAATAGCAGCCATCCACTTGGCTATAATAGGATGCGTAATATCGTTCCGGTTCTTTCCAAAGTGTCCGGCATAGCATAGGAAATGGTTTTCTAATAACCAGATTTCCTAAGACACCATGTTTAACTGGATTGCCTTCTACATCAACGATATCCATAACCGCACCTAAAAAGGCAGTACCTGAGGAACCCGGTTTCATCGGCGTCAGCCAAGCTGCTCCAGCTATAGGCGATCCCGCGGTTTCTGTTTGACCCCAAGTATTATTGATATATACCTTCTTCTTTCCTAAAACTTCATATGTCCAATGCCAGGTTTCCGGATCGAAAGGTTCTCCAACAAGGGAAATGACATCGAGGCACGATAAATCAAATTTCTCTAATGCCTTTTCTCCCATACTTTTTAACATTCTTAATGCTGTTGGGGCAGTAAACAGTTTATTCACCCTGTATTTTTCAATGATTTGATAAAAACGATCTTTTGTTGGATAATCAACAGCCCCTTCAAAGACAACGGTTGTTACACCATTCGCTAAGGCACCTGTAATTCCCCAAATATGCATGGTTAACCAGCCGATATCCGCGGTACACCAGAAAACATCGTCTTGATGGTGATCCATATGATACTTGGCATATGTGTAATTCTGTGTGACAAAAGCCATGCCGGAATGCACGACGCCTTTTGGTTTACCTGTCGTACCACTTGTATAAAACACAATACCGCTCTCATTAGCTTCAATTCTCTCTGGTTCACAAACGATACTTGCCGCTTTTGTCTGCTCATGCCACCAGTAATCCCGGCCATCTTTCATTTGAACCTCTGAACCTAATCGGTCAACAACAATGACTGCTTCGATCGATGGAATGAATGGTACAACATGATCAACTTTTTCTTTTAAAGGAATGAATTTACCCCGACGTTCAGTTGCATCCGCAGTGATTAATACTTTTGGCTCAAAATTGATGAGACGGTCTGTCAATGATTGTTCCGAATATCCTGAGAAAATTGTATTGTAAATAGCACCAATTCGAAAACAAGCTAAAACGGAAATAAAGGCTTCTGCCAGATTGGGAAGAAAAATAGCAACACAATCACCTTTTTTTACACCAAATGATTTAAGAACATTCGCAAAACGATTTACTTCAGCAAGAAGCATATTATAGGTGTAAAATTTGGTGTCCCCGTTTTCACCCTCCCAAATGAGAGCGGTCCGGTTTCCTGCCCCATTTTCTATATGCCGATCAAGTAAATTTACACTTGGGTTACTAATGCCGCCGGCAAAAAAGCGAAAATCGGGGAGCTGTCCACTAATGGTTTCATCCCATGGTTCATACCAAACAAGTTCACGGGCTGCACGATCCCAAAATCTAGCAGGATCTTCTTGGGATTGTTTAAGCAGTTCTTGAAATGCTTCGCTGCTCCCAATGGAGGTTGAACGGACTTTTTCTTCTTCTGGATAAATGAGTTTGCTATTTGAAACTACTTGTAAAATTCCACTGATATCCATGTAATGGCTCCTTTAACAATTTTTATTTAATCACTATGTCTCTACTAGGCTGTTGATTTCCGCTCCAGGCGCTTCGCTCCAATCAACGTAGTCTTTAAGATCAACCATCACCTTTAACACAGCCAATCCTATAAAAAATTCATTAACATCCAATTTGTTTGGCAATAACCATTCGTTGAACTTCAGATGTTCCTTCACCAATTTCCAAGAGTTTCGCATCACGGAAGAATCGCTCCACTTGATATTCCTTCATATATCCATATCCACCATGAATTTGAACGGCTTGATCACATGCTCGCATGCATATTTCCGAAGCAAATAATTTCGCAAATGCCGCTTCCTTTTTAAAGGCTCTTCCTTGATCCTTTAACCAAGCTGCTTTAAAAACCATATTCCGGGCTAATTCAATATTCATTGCCATGTCAGCTAATTTAAATTGGATTGCCTGGAAGTTGGCTAAACTCTTTCCAAACTGTTTTCTTTCTTTTGCATATTGAAGAGCTTTTTCATAGGCTCCTTGAGCAATACCTACAGCCATGGCACCGATTCCAATTCTTCCGCCATCAAGCGTAGCTAAAAATTGCTTGTAACCGTTTCCATCTGTTCCCAGCAGATTTTCTTTTGGAACCCTTACATTCTCTAAGATAAGTTCTGTGGTATTTGAGGCATGCAGACCCATTTTTTCGTAGTTGTCGATTACAGTGAATCCTGGAGCATTTGTAGGAACAATAAATGCGCTGATTCCGTTGATTCCTTTTGAGCGGTCTGTTACCGCTGTCACTGCAAGGTGATTAGCATAGCTTGCATTTGTAATAAAACATTTTGAGCCGTTAATAACCCACTCATCTCCATCAAGAACTGCTGATGTTTGGGTTCCCCCTGCATCGGAGCCTGCATTCGGCTCAGTCAATCCAAATGCTCCAAAAGACTCTCCCGTACAAATTGGTGTTAAGTATTTCTCTTTTTGCTCATTTGTACCAAATAAATTAAGAGGAGCTCCTCCCAATGAAATATGTGCTGAATATGTAATTCCTGTTGATGCACAAACACGACTAAGTTCTTCAACGACAATTGCAAAGCTGATCGTGTCAGCCTCACCTCCACCGTATTGTTCAGGAAAAGGCAGACCCATGATCCCTAACTCTGCTAATTTCGCGAAAATTTCCTTAGGGAATTCCCCCGTTCGATCACGTTCATCTGCACCAGGTGCAACTTCTGCATCAGCAAAATCTCGAATTAACTTGCGTATCATCTCTTGTTCTTTCGTTAAATCAAAATTCATTTATCTACAACTCCTTTCTAAATATTCTGATTGTTTTAAGCGAAAAAAAATTAAGCCACCACTACATATCTTTACGCTGAACTCCTTTCATTATTTTCAAAACTTTCTTATAATAAGAATATAATCATTATGAATATTATGCTATGTACATTTTCATGAATATTATTATGAAAAATTTGTGTCTTTTACACAAAAACACGAAAATGGATGAAATGTAAAAAATCTTAGAGAAAGGATGATGACAGATGCAAGATACCTTAACTCATCGGCAACTAAAGTCCTTAATCCATGTGTCCAACGTTATCAATTCCAAATTAGATATTGATACGATCTTTGATTCAATCATGAATGAAACGATATCTGTCGTTGAAGCGGCAGGAGGAGGCTCTATATGGATTTTTGACAAAAGCCAGAATCGACTCATCGCAAAATCAGCTCAAGGATTATTTTATCCACATATATTTAGGCAAATTAAACTAGTTAGCGGTGAATCCATGACTGGGATGTCTTTTGCTGCAAAAAAATGTCTCATTTTTTGGGATGAGGTAGAAATTAAACAGGCGCTGTCAACATTAACGCCATATAACAGAGATTTATTGGATCAGTCAATTCCGAGTAATTTTCATTTTACATCTGTCATTTCTTCACCTATTTTACAAAACGGAAAATGTATTGGCGTGATTACATTGGACTCTTTTGAACAATCTTTGCAGTTTAAGCAAGAGGATATTAATCTATTGGAAGCGATTGGCCACCAAGCAGCAGTTGCCTTGGAAAAATCCAGTCTTTATTATGAGAAGGAAAAAATGGTTCAGAAGCTTTCCCATTCAATCGAAATACATAGGAACCTGGCCAATCTCGTTGTAAATGGAGAAGGAATTCAGTCGATTATGAATTTTATACATAAAACAATAGGACAACATATGTTTCTCTTTGATGAAATAGGTGAACTTAGGGCTTCTGCCTGCTATTCTTCCTTTTCAATTGAAATGACCGAGTATATGAAAGCGTATGCAAAACAAATTATCCTAACACTTGAAAACTCACATACCGTTTCCGAAATAACATTAAATGATGAAACGTATCAATTAGTTGTATTGCCACTTGGGTCCAAATTAAAGTCTCTAGGCGGGCTAATCATCCTTTCAAAACAAAAAATGAATGAGGTGGATATCGCTGCTCTTGAACATGCTTGTACAGTCATTTCACTTGAACTGGGAAAAGAGCAAGCCGTTTTTGAAACACAGCAGCGTTTAAGAGGGGAATTCGTGACCAAGCTTTTTTCAGGACAAATCGATGAAGCACTTATTCAGAAAGCAAAAAATTTAAATTTTGACCCTAACCGAAACTATGTTGCCATACTTATTAATTTTGAGGATAAGTTAAACGAGCAAAAGGTAATCGGCGACCACTTCATAAGGAATTTACTCCATATGGCCAATACATTACTTGGGATGAACTCACAAGTAATGGCAGTAAGGGATGAAAATCAAATCGTTGCCCTTCTATCCTTGCATTCAAGAGTTTCTTCGTCCAATATTATTGCTGAATTAAAAGAACATGCAAAAATTTTACAGCATGAGATTAAAAATAAATATAGAGAGATAGACGTATCAATTGGGATTGGAAGAATTAAGCAAGGGCTTATTTTTGTCCACGAGTCATTTGTAGAAGCGACAAAGTGCATAAAGTTTCTCAAAAAC
This sequence comes from Bacillus sp. ISL-46, assembly GCF_018613205.1. NCBI lineage: Bacteria > Bacillati > Bacillota > Bacilli > Caryophanales > Bacillaceae > Bacillus > Bacillus sp. ISL-46. The sequence continues at coordinate 163,812 of NZ_JAGGQR010000014.1, read as the reverse complement.
TATCGTTTTGATCATAGAGTTCTTAGTTATACAGACCTTGGCGTTCAGAGGTTTATTTTACAAAATTCAAAGGAAGAATTGATTGATTTTATCCATGAAGTATTAGGTCCCCTCATTGAATATGAACAATCTAGAAAAGGCGAACTGTTAAGCACTCTGATTGTTTATTTAGACCAAAATCAAAACATAAAGAAAACGGCTGATTCTTTACATATTCACACAAATACCTTAAGCTATCGTTTAAAACGAATTGAGGAAATTCTATTAACGGACTTGAATGAAAGTCAACCATTATTTAATATTCATTTAGCAATCAATATATATCAATATATAAAAGATAACACTAGTGTTGCCTTAATTTAATTTCAAACTAAAGGTTACTTACTGCATATCAATAAAAATAGAGTAAGTCTTTTTAAACCCACTCTACATAATTAATTATTAGTTCTAGCTTGGTATTTTCCACAATTTCATTTGGGCACTATTGCTCTATATTATTAAATCCCTGATAGAATAATTAGTTTGAATTTCCATCGGTAAGCCAACATAATTTTCTGAAAGACTGGCCGCCGCTGTTTGTGAGGAAGTCACATAATCTAATTCTGCCAGTTGAATGTTATATTCAAATGAGCTATGTTCATAGTTTCGGTGCAGCATGGTAGTCATCCAATAGGAGAATCTTTGGGCTTTCCAAATGCGGCGGAGACAAATTTGCGCATAGTGGTTAAGGATATCTTCCTCTCCCGAATGATAATATTCACTCAAGCCACGTGCTAAGACTTGAACGTCTGCTGCTGCTAAATTTAATCCCTTTGCACCCGTTGGGGGAACAATATGGGCTGCATCTCCTGTAAGGAATAGGTTTCCATAGCGCATCGTTTCGCATACGAAGCTGCGCATGGAAACAATATTCTTTTGCATGATCGGCCCATCCAGGATGGACCAGCCATCCATGTCAACTCTTGCATGTAGTTCCGACCAAATGCGGTCATCTGACCATTTAGCCATGTCATCCTTTGGATCAACCTGGATATAGTGCCGCTGAATTTCAGGTGACCTTGTGCTTATTAATGCGAATCCTTTTTCATGGTTGGAATAAATTAATTCTGGATTGACTGGAGGAGTTTTTGCAAGAATTCCTAACCATCCAAAAGGATATATTTTTTGTTTTTCAACCCGGACATTAGCTGGAATCGCCTGACGGCTCGGCCCATGAAACCCATCACAGCCTGCAATAAAATCACAGTTAACTTCTTCAAAATCGACTGCATTTTCTGGCAGGAACCGGATTTTAGGAGAGGATGTTTCAATTTGATGAAGGCTGACATCTTTTACATTAAAATAAATTTTTGCGCCAGCTTCTATACGGGCTGCGACTAAATCTTTAATCACCTCATGCTGGGCATAAACGGTAATCTTTTTTCCCCCGGTTAGGTCATGCATATTGATTCGATGTCTTTTTCCACTAAATTGCAATTCAATTCCATGGTGGACATGCCCTTCCTTCATCATTCGAGTACCGACACCAGTGGCATTCATTAAATCGACCGTTCCTTGTTCTAAAACGCCTGCACGGATGGTTCCTTCAATTTCTTCACGCGAGCGGGATTCTAGAATGATAGAATCAATCCCCTTTAGATGCAATAAATGCGACAAAAAAAGTCCAGCTGGACCCGCTCCGATTATTCCTACTTTCGTACGCATACCCTCACTCCTATCCATTAATTAATTTTGGAGTATTTATTTTGCATATTCGGTTTCTTCAGTAGTTTCAGAGAGTGCCACTTCATTTTTCCCAAATGTAATAACGGCATTCCAGCTGCCGGAAGATTGGCCATCCGCTAGATAGGCCGGCTTCCAGCCTTCCTCTATCATACTGAACAGCATGGCAAGATGACGGCCGCCGGATTCTACCCTAGCAAACCTCGTATATTCAGGAAGCATTTCATAAGCTGCTTGATAATTATTATTCATAACGAATTCAATAAATTGTTTATCCATCGCATGTTCGGTAATAGTCGGCTTATTATGTCTGCCGCGAACTAAATTATGAGACAAAGCACCGCTTGAAATAAATACAACCTTTTTCTCACTTTCTCGTAACACCTTGGCAATAGTTTGCCCCCATTTATACGTTTCTTCTAAACTCGCAGCAAGCGTGACAGATAAATTAATGACGGGAATATCTTCATCAGGAACCAAGTAGCGTAATGGAACGACAGTCCCGTAGTCCCAAATGTAAAAAGGGTCATTGACACCTTGAACCTCAAGCCCCTCATTCTCCGCTGCTTTTACCAATTCATTTGCCAAATACTCGTCACCAGGATAATGGTAAGGGACGTCCTTGATTAAATCGGGCGCTTCAAAGGCAGTAAGGATTCCTTTGTGTACTGGGGTACAGTCTACATAATGGAAGAAAGTAGAAGGCCAATGACAAGATACTAAGACAATGACATCGGGTTTGATCTCCTTCAGCTGCTTTCCGATTTCCTTCAAAGCGACAGCCATATCCTTTTGAAACTCCGGTACCAGGTCCTCATGGCACATACTTGGCATGTGCGGAACCAACATACTACATTCAATCGTCATAATAATCCCCCTTAAAAAATTTTTCATCCCCCAGGAACCGCTTTCAGAATAGTATTAAACTTGAGCATGGCGGTGTTACCACCATGCTCAGTCATTTTCTATTTTTCAACCGGCTCCCCAGCTTTCCCCCAATGTGTTTTAGGAATCTCGGTTACGAGGACTCTTATATTCTCCTTCGGTGAATCCAATGTTTCGGATACGGTGGCCGTGACATTGCGAATTAATTCAGCCACTTTTTCTTTCGGTCTACCTTCCATCATTTGCACATGAATAATAGGCATGAAAATCCCTGCTCTCTACAATTATTAATCTGTCACGGTAAAAGACACTTCGCCAAAACCATCAAATTTCCCGCTTACAACATCGCCAAAGTTCAACTTAACGGCAGCAGTAATGCCGCCAGTTATAATCACGTCACCCTTACGAACCTTTTCACCCTTTCTTGCCAGCATATTGGCAAGCATTGCCACAGAGTGGGCTGGGTGGCCAAGGACAGCAGCCCCTGCGCCCAATTCCTTGATTTCACCATTAATAGTAAGCGTAGCTCCGACAAGGTCCAGTTCAAATTGTTCCGGTTTTTTTAAGGTGGTGCCCAACACAACACGTGACGTTGAGGCATTATCAGCAATCACATCCGGTAAAGTAAACTGGAAGTTTTCATAACGGCTGTCGATAATTTCCAACGCTGGAAGAACGTATTCCGTTTTTGCGAGAACCTGCGCGCCTGTTATGCCTGGGCCTTCAATATCTTCTCCTATCACAAATGCAATCTCTGCTTCCACTTTCGGATGGATCAAATCACTTAAACGGGCTTTACCGCCATTTTCTATCAACATATAATCAAACACATATCCATAAATAGGCTCTTCAATGCCCATTTGCTTCATTTTGGCAAAGCTTGTTAAGCCCATCTTAGGACCAACAATTCTTCTTCCTTCATTTAATTTGCGGTTTACGATTTCTTGTTGAACAAAATACGCTTCCTCTACCGATAAATCTGGCTTCATGTTCAATGTTACCTTTGGAACTTCACGCCGATCTTCCTCCGCTGAAACAAGGTAATTAGCAATATCCTGGTATTGACTCATTTTGGTATCTCCTTTTCTCCCTTTTAAAAATGGACGCTTACCTGCCCAATGTGTGCGAATCTTGCCGTAAATGAATCCCCTGCCCGAGCTTCGACTGCTGCCGATAAGGCCCCAGAGAGAATCACTTCGCCAGCAAGCAGCGGTATATCAAATTCAGACAGCTTATTAGCTAACCATGCGACACAATTAGCAGGGTTTCCCAAGGTCGCAGCCCCTACACCGGTATTAACCAGTTCGCCATTTTTTGAAAAAGCCATCCCGATCAGTTCTAGATCAATGTCGTTTACCTTTGTTGGTTTGCCGCCAAGAACATAAAACCCTGATGAAGCATTATCAGCAATTGTATCCGCCAGTTTAATCTTCCAATCTTTAATTCGGCTATCGACAATCTCGAGTGCAGGAACAACATATTCTGTTGCCTGAAGAACATCAAGCGCTGTTACATTAGGTCCCCGTAATTCCTTTTTTAAAATAAAGGCAATTTCAGCCTCTACCTTTGGCTGGAGGACCTGTTCGACTGGAATACGTCCTCCGTTTTCAACAACCATCGTTTCCAGCAGGTGTCCATAATCGGGTTCATCTACGCCTAACAGCTTCTGCATAGCTAAGGAGGTTAAACCGATCTTTTTCCCAACGATTTTCTGACCCTGCTGTACTTTGTTGTTGATATTTTCAAGCTGAATATAATAGGCTTCCTTAATGGTCAATTCAGAATCGGTGAACGTTAATGGAGTGATACCAACTCGAGTAGACTCTGCTTCGGCCAAGATGTCAGCATATTCTTTTACTTTATTCGTCACGAGTCTTCCTTCCTTTCTTAGAGTTTAATAGTAATATTCGATAATTCCGAGTAGAAATCGATGCTGTGCATGCCGCCGGTTCTCCCGATTCCGCTGTTTTTCATACCGCCGAATGGTGTGCGTAAATCCCTTAAGAACCAGGTATTGACCCAGATAATTCCTGCTTCAATTTGATGGGCGACACGATGGGCACGTCTTAAATCATTGGTCCAAATGGTTGCACTTAAACCAAAATGGGAATCGTTCGCCTGCATAATCACTTCTTCTTCCATATCAAATGGCATAACAGTCACGACAGGTCCAAATATTTCTTCACGGACACAACGGGAATTCCGGTCCAAACCAGTAATAATGGTTGGCTCTAAATAAAAACCTTTTTCAAGTCCTTCAGGGCGTTTCCCACCAGTTAGAATCGTCGCCCCATCCTTTCTTGCGATCTCAATATAACTGTTAACTCGGTCATAGTGTTCCTTGCTAATTAAGGCTCCTACCTTAGTATCTTCGTTTTCCGGCTTGCCTACTTTTAACGTTTTTACTTTTTCAACAAATTTCTTCAAGAACTCTTCATAGGCCGGACGTTCCACATAAATTCGTGAACCGCACAAGCAAACTTCCCCTTGGTTAATGAAACTTGATTTAATCGTCGTTTCAACTACTTCATCAAGATCTGAGTCTGCAAAAATAATATTTGGATTTTTACCGCCTAGTTCAAACGATAGTTTTTTCAAGGAACTAGATGCTGCTTTCATAATCGCAGAACCTGTTCCTGGTTCACCAATAAAAGAAATCGCATCAATGTCTGGATGTTCTGAAATGGCACCGCCAGCGGAATTTGGACCGAAACCATGAACTAGATTAACAACCCCATCTGGTACGCCAGCTTCTTTACAAATCTCCATTAACACGGTTGCCGTCATTGGTGTCCATTCAGCCGGTTTAATCACGGCGGTATTCCCCATTGCAAGACAAGGTGCTAATTTCCAAGTTAATAAGAGTAACGGTAAGTTCCAAGGTTTGATAATGCCAACAACCCCAACTGGACGGCGATACGAATAATGAAGGGCTTGGTCATCCTGCTGATTTGCATCGGTGTTTACAGAAATCATATAATCAGCAAAAAAGTGAAAGTTGTACGCTGCCCGCGGGATATCAATGCTATTTGCCAGCCAAAATGGTTTACCGGTATCCAACGATTCTAAACGGGCTAATTCCTCTTGTCTTTCCAAAATCAGATCACCGATTCGGCGAAGAATTTTCGAACGTTCTCCAACTGTAATCTTTTTCCACTTTCCATTTAATGCTCTGCGAGCAGCAGCGACTGCATAATCCACTTCTTCTTTTCCGCCTTCTGCAACAGTTCCTAACACTTCTTCTGTGGCTGGGTTAATATTTTCAAATGTTTTTTTGCTTTGAGACTCAACGAATTGCCCATTAATATAGTGTAAGCAATTTATAGCTTTTACTTTTGTTTCTACTTGCATGTCAGTATTCCTCCTAAATGGAAAAATTTATTTATTTTCTTAACTTTATGGTAACGCTTGCGAATTTCACATACAACGCTTGCGTTTCTCTATATGCAACAACAGGAAAGAATTTTAAAATAAATTTAAATAATCTAAATATTCCTGATTTTACTTTTATTTTTAAAGACTTTCTGCTATATTGCGTACTATAGAACAACATGGTTTTCTATATTGAAACAGAGGAGTGATCACTTGGAATCTAAAAACCAAGAGGATATTTATCTATCCTCCGTTAAGAATGCGCTTAGAATTTTAAAAAGCTTTTCAATGGATGAGCCCGAAAAAAAGGTAAGCGATATTTCTTCCTCACTTGGACTTAACAAAAGCACGGTGAGCCGTACCATGGCAACTCTGGCAAGCGAAGGCTTTGTTTACAAAGACCCTGAAACAAAAAAATATCGTCTAGGTCTCTCACTTCTTTCATTAAGCAGTATCGTTAATAGCAATATGGATGTTTACCATGAATCTTTCCCTGTCTTAAGCCGGCTTGTTGAAAACCTCGGTGAAACCGCTCACATTTCTGTTATAGATAAATTAGAGGTTATTTATTTGCAAAAAGTAGAATGTAATCATCCCGTAAGGTTCTTAACCCATGTTGGCAGACGCAATCCCCCTCACTGCACAAGCTCAGGTAAAGTGCTGCTTGCGTATGCAGAGGAGGAAATGGTGGATGCGGTCCTTGAACGAGAATTAAAAAAATATACAAAAAATACAATTACGGATCCAAATAAAATCCGCACTCAATTAAAAGAAATTAGAAAAAATGGATATACTACTAGTTTTGAAGAATTCCATGAAGGGGTAAATTCCCTTGCTGCACCCATCTATGATTACAGAGGCAAGGTTGTGGCAGCGTTATCTGTCGTTGGTCCAAAGCAAAGAATCCAATCTCATAAAGTCCCAGGCTTTGCCAAAAAAATAATATCTGCTGCCATGGAAGTCTCAGTTCGGATGGGATATAGAGGCTAATCTATTATTCTAAAATATTAAGTAAAAGGAGTTTTAAATATGTTTGACTTTCATACTCATTTTATCCCGCCTGATGTCATTGCTTGGCTTAAGGATCACAAAGAAAAAGTTAATGCAAAATGGCTTAGGAAAGAAGAAATTAAAGATGAATTTTTAGTCGTTAATGAAAAATGGGGATTTGAACTTAAAAAGGCGTTCACTGATGGCCAGCACTATTTAAACGAACAGGAAAATGCCGGTGTAACACATTCGGTTATTTCCCCTATCCCGCAGTTATTCCTGTATGATTTTCCTGATGAAGTGTCAACAGATATTTCGAATGTTTATAATTGCGCTTTAGCCACTTGGTCAAAATCAGCACCCGAGAAAATCTCAGCATTAGGCACTATTCCCCTCACTAACCCAGATAAAGCAGCCCAGGTCTTATGTACGGCAATGAATCTAGGATTAAAAGGAGTTATTATCGGACCAGGCCTGCCAGGTCAAATGTTATCTGATGAATTTTTCATCCCTTTTTTTGAAGAAGCAAATCGGCAAAAAGCAATCGTCTTTATTCATCCATTATTGTGTGAAGATCTTCGATTAAATAGAAGAATGATGCCAAATTTGATAGGGGTTCCGTGGGAAACGACCGTTTGTGCAACGGACCTTTTATTAAGCGGGCTGATTGATCGCTATCCGAATGTAAAGATCCTGTTTGCCCATGGCGGCGGCTTCCTACCATACCAGATTGGCAGACTTGATAAAGGATATGAACAATGGAAACTAGTTTCCACTAACCTCCAAGCGCCGCCATCTGAATACTTAAAACGCTTTTGGTATGATACCGTATTGTGGAACAAAGAAAGTCTGGAATTCCTTTCTAACACTGTAGGCGTGGATCGAGTTGTTCCAGGGTCAGATTATCCTTTTGATCTTTCAGTATGGCCGCCTGATGAAAAATATCACGAAGGCGTAAAAACTTTACTAGAATAATAATATAGATAATAAACGTATTTCATAGAAAAAAAGAGTTCGGAAATTTTTTTCTCCCGAACTCTCTTTTTTTATTTATGACTTTTTAATTTTGGTTAATTCTTTGTACCTCTCGTAACTCGAAACCGAAGAAAGCGACTCCACAAAATGAAGTCGCCTTTAATAATTATTGAAATTTTTCAAGTAACTGTTTAGCACTTTTCTATACCGCCATATATCTTTATTATCAACCGGAAGCTCATTTATATCCCAAAAAGTTTGATACTTCCTATGAGCAGTAAGCGTGCCATCAGGATATCGCATAAATGTAACAGTGCCGTTGTTTTGATCATCTTGTAGGGCAATGTAGTGCTTCGAACCATCCCAGATGGCCAAATCACCAAACCTCTCACAAAAGAACTCAACATCGGCTTTACTTCGAATAACCATTTAATTCACTCCTTGATAAAATTATTTGATTACCGCTCTTATACCGTTGTTTCTTGTGAGGAAATGACTATTAGCTGCTTGGGTATTAATTGAAAAGTGAATTTCAAAATATCTTTGCTAGAAATATATTAAGAAAAAAATTAAAATTCGAGCGCTTATCATTGATTTGATAGTATTATAACATAACTGAAATGGATTTGCCGAAATGAATGTTATGGTAATACTATGAACATGATCCTTTCAAACTTTAAGTATTAAATAGACCCTAGTGCCTCCGCAAACCTTTTAATTCCTTCATGTATTAATTCTTCATTTTCCCTAGCAAATGTAAAACGAACAAAACCTTTTTTGGACCCCATCGTGTAACCTGGGACATAAATAACTCCTCTGCTGATTGATTCCTCCAGTAATTGCATTTCATTAATCTCTTTTTTTATCCTGCACCAAATATGAATTCCTCCCTGAGGGATGGAGAAATCAACTTTATCCTTTAAATAAAATATAAGACTAGTAATAATTTGATCTCTTCTCTTTTCTAATTGTTTGTTTAAATTTTCGATATGAGAATGGAAATTTTCCGATTCTAAAAAATCATTTGCGATCCACTGAGTAAAACTTGCATGACCAAAATCAATTTGCTGCTTCGCATCGGATAATCTCTCAATAACAGGTGTGGGGCCTATAATCCAACCAATTCTTAATCCAGAAGCAACGATCTTTGTTAAAGAGCTAATATATAAGACATTTCCGTTAATATCCATTGATTTTAGAGTAGAAATCTTTTCCCCTGTAAACGAGGTTAAACTATAAGGATCATCCTCAACCACGGGTATACCATGTTCTGAAGAAATTTCTAAGATTGCTTTCCGTTGCTTTTCCTGAAGTAAAGCTCCTGTTGGATTTTGAAAAGCAGGATTCAAAAATATCATTCGGATTCGATGCTTTTTATGTAATGAAAGTAAGTCATCCGGGTTGATTCCATCTTGGTTTACAGGTATGAAATAAGGTCTTAGTCCTGCTGATTTAAAAATCGGAAGATTATAGTTATAAGAGGGATCTTCCAATGCAACTGCATCTCCCTGTTTTAATAGGCATTGAACCACTAAATGTAATGCTTGTTGTGCCCCAGATGTAATTAATATGGATGAAGGATTTGTTTCAATTTTTCTATATTGCTTAACATGCTTTGCAATCGTTTCTCTTAATATTGCGTTTCCTTGCGGATGATCATAACCTAAGCTTCCTATAAACGATCTAGAAGAAGTAATCTCACTTAAGTATTTCAGCGGAAAAAGATCCTCTGACAGTTCGCCGCTAGCTAGATTGATTAACTTCTGTTCTACTGCTTCCTTTCTTATCCTCTGTGTTATAGGCAAGTTAGGTAAAAACGATCCTGCTTCAATATACCTGTTCCAGTTCGGTATACGTTTCTTGGTAATTCCCCAGATATCTTTACTTATGGTCGTCCCGCTTCCTCTATTCCTTTGTATTAGTCCATTTGACTCCAATTCATCATATGCCGCAACAACTGTACTTCTATTTATGTTAAGGTCCTTAGCTAAATTTCTTTCAGAAGGTAATGGTTTATCTGGAGGAAAAGTACCATCTGCAATTCCATTTTCGATATAATCAGCAAGTTGTTTATATATAGCTTTTTTGGCTTGGCGATCTGGTTTCCAATCCATATATTTCAGTCCTTATTAGGTAATTTAGTCTAACTATTATGTTTCTTTATTAATATTATTAATCGTTTGTTATGAACTTTTAAAAAAACCTAATGTTCATAATAATTAATTACCATCCAAATTATCATAAATTTAACCATCCACTTTTATTATAACTTCTACGAGTGCAAAAGATGAACAAGCCATTGAAAGAAACTGAGAATTTCTTGTAAATACCGCATGAAGAATCAGAATGGGAATATTAACAGTGCGTTGTATTGCGAAAAGGCCATCAAGTCAATACTAGAAGCAGAGAAAAACGGCAAACAGCCTAAAAAGTCAAAAAAGGAATCCATGTCTGACCGGTTGGACGGCTGATTCATGAAGGGAAAATTATGTTAGAGGAGGAATCGCATTGACCAAGGAAGAGGTAGTCAAACTTTTAATACTTATTGAATCGGTTTATCCCAACTGCATTTTTAAGGACGAGACGGTCCAGCAATGGTTCCAATTTTGTTCTGAAATGGATTATGAAAAGGTAATGGCGAAGGTGAAAAACCACATTCGAAAAAGTCCTTTTCCACCTGCGATTGCTGATATTGCTGTATTCCCTTTTGAAGAAAATGATTTTCCAGAAACATTACAAAAATGGATGAGGATAGGACGGGAGAGAATTGAACACGAACGCAAACCTCACCAACGAAATACATTACCTGAATGGCTTGCCGAATATTCAGCAAGAAAATCTGTTTGAAGCAGAAGGCATCCTATTAGGCGTTTATCTTTCGTTGTTCAATTCCCCGAAAAACACATCATGACGATTCTTACCAAGCTGTCAAGTGGAAGAGCCTATAGTGTTCGAATCTTACGAGAAGACGGGAAATACTATGTCCATCTAACCTAACCGTCTATCAAAAGCTTTTATCCTCCACTACCATCGGATTTCGTCCTTGAACCTTGATTAATGGTCTGCCACGTTGAATAATGCTCTCTTTGCGGTTTCCCGTACATAAAGGCATTATCCGTCCGCATATTATAGACAAGCAGCTCAGGATATCGATTACGTAGTTGATACATACAAAAATACCTTAGCACTTTCCTGACCCCATTTATACGTCTCTTCTAAACTAGCTTCCAGCTTGACTGATAAATAAATAACTGGAATATCCTCATCTGGTTGGTCTATTCCTACTTCTTCGGCGTCCTCTTGAAATTTCTTCATAAGGAAGGAATCTTCTAAATTCCTATGGATTTAGGATTAACCTTATTGTCCAAGAAAGTTTTTAAGTAATACCTGGTGACGTCTCACTTGCTCTACACTATCAACTTCCATGAAATCTTGAATGTGTCGATTACCTTCGTATTCACTATCAATATACCCTTCATAGCCGCCCTCAATTAATACATTAATGATATCTTTATAAGGAATACTTGGTTCTTGATAGTTTTCCGTTATTTCATAGTATTTACCATGAACATGCATGATATACGGTATATAATCTTTTAAGATATTAGGATCAGTATAAACAAAATGAGTGGCCAACTCTGCATAATTAATATCAATTTCATTTGCATCCTTCATTTTCTTCACAGCTTCTAGAGTCTCATGTTTGTCTACACGGTTTGCGTAGTTATCACTTACAAGTTTGAGAATTTCCGGTGTTCCTCCATCACGAACATATCGCTGCTCCATTACCGGTGCCATCCTTTTAACAAAAATTCCTAGATCAGGCATGATTCCAAACCATTTTGTACCACTACTAATAATATATTCCATTCGTTCCTCGAACCAAGGAGTGCCAAATGTAAATGGAGCGTGAACTTCCAACGCAATTTTCACACCGTACTCTTCAGCGTAAGGAAGACTCTGTTTCACTACCTCTAATGGTGTTGAAACTAATGTGCGTAAAACTTTAAATCCTAGTTTATTGGCAATCTTTAAATCCCGAACCATCATATCGACCGATTCATCTAAAGTTAATAAACGATTAGGAAATAATTTTGTATCTAAAAAGGCATCGTAAGCAACTGGTTCTGTTCCGTACTTATCCATCCACCCAAACCATTGATCTACGAATTCATCGGTAAGTTTAGGGAATCCTTTTAGCATTTGTTCAGGTATTAATTCGATACCAGTTGCCCCTGTTTTTGAAGCTTCAGCTATACATTGCTCTAGAGTTAATTTTCTTGTATAAAATTCTTCCTGATAACTATAGAGTGATACTCCACGTTTGATGTTATGTTGACGAATCATCTTTCTTGCCTCCTTTTTTATGCTAAAATTTTATTTTCCTCAAGGGTAATATGTTTGGTATCATCCCCGATATTTGGCCAAGGAAGATAAGAGATTCTTAGATTTACGACAGCATGTACTTCATGTATTCCTTCTGTTAATCCACCTGTTTTTTTTACGAACAATGCAGCCTTTTCGCCCATTTCCCACCGGTTATTAATCACTGTGGACAATTCACTATATGGAAAGCTGCCAGTTTCTACAGAAAACACCATATCTTCGTGAGCAAAAGGAATCCCATTCACTTCTATATCAATACTATTAATCATCGAAAGTGCAAGACCTCGGTAATATGGGATTCGTAATTTTACTTCAAATCCTACTATCTCTCCTTCTTTCACTACATTTCTAAATCCATCCTCACAAACTAAATATTGTTCAAACACGGATATCACTCCTTAAATAATTGATTTATGTAGACTAATTGCTCCAGTAAATGCGAAATATACAGTGTTTTTGAATGTTAAAGGAATCCCTATAGGATGGCGAGTTCTATACTATAGGGATTTTTCCAGCGTATTTATCCAATTGTAACGAATTCATCTGACTTTATTTTTACCGTTTCCCCTGTTTCTGCTGATTGATAAATCGCATCTAAAATTTTGGTCACAACAAATGCTTCTTCCGGTTTAACCAATGGTTCTTTATCGTTCCTTACTGCATCTAACCACTGCTTTGCCTCTAACGCTGCTGGTGATTTAGTGCTTCCTTCAAAGAAAGCAATGTTTCCTGATGATGAATTTCTCTCTTCGACTAACATATCATTGTGAGCCGAGTTATAAATTAATTCATTGTTTCTATAGCTCATACCCGCATTGATTTGAGCTCCTGCTTTTGTACCACAAAGGGTCATTGCCGCTTCTTTCGATTCTAAAACATTTAGTGCCCAAGATGATTCTAGGAAAATTGTTGCTCCGTTCTCCATTTTGATATAACCAAATGCTGAATCTTCGACTTCAAATGTTTCTGGCTCCCAAGGGCCAAACATATTCCCTTCTGTAGCTTCTGGTAAATGACCTAATTTATGATAGACTGAACCAGTTACAGAAACTGGCTTATAGTTATTCATCATCCATAATGTCAGATCAAGTGCATGAGTTCCGATATCAATTAATGGACCCCCGCCTTGTTGAGATTTATCAGGAAATACTCCCCAAGTAGGGACCGCACGACGGCGAACTGCATGTGCTTTGGCAAAGTAAACATCGCCTAGCTCTTCTTTTTCACATGCTTTATGAAGTGATTGCACTTCTTCACGGAAACGATTTTGATAAGCGATGGTAAATTTCTTACCTGACTTTTTCCAAGCTTCCATCATTTTTTCAGCAGCTTCCGTATTGTGGGCCATTGGCTTTTCACACATAACATGTTTACCAGCTTGAAAAGATGCAACGGTAATAGGACTATGGCTTACATTCGGAGTAAGAACATGAACGATATCGATGGATTCATCTTTCAGTAGCTCACGATAATCTACGTATACTTTAGCATCTGTTGTTCCGTATTCTTTCGCAGCTTTTTCTGCACGTTCAATCACAATGTCACAAAAGGCAACCATTTCACATGTATCCTTATATAGAGACAATGCTGGAAAATGTTTTTGATTTGCAATTCCTCCACAACCAATAATTCCGATCTTTAATTTCTTTGCCATTTTTACTTCCTCCTACTAATAATTGGGTCAATATATCAAGCTAGTAAATTACTAGAATCTTAATATTTCATCAGTTGTATTTACCTTTTTATTTCCTCAAAAATCTTGGCATGAATTGATTGGGGTCCGAAAATATGTTATTTATTTTCTTTTGCCCATTTATCAAGTTGCTTTTGCTTTTCTTGAATAATCTTATCAATTCCGGCAGCTTTTAGTTTTTCTTCGAATTTCGGCAATTCCGTTTTGGGATCAACCATACCATTTTCTAAGGCACCCTTAAACTGGTTTGTAACGTTTGATACGGCAGCCACTTCTGTTTTAACTGGTGATGAGTCAAATAAGAACCCAAGCGCTTGGGATGCTTTTGCGGTTTTATTAAATGAATCCATTTCTTTCCAAATATCTGGAGAATCTCCTTTCCAAACATAGGATAAAAATTGATTACCGAATTGAAAGCCTGAATTTAACGCATATCCAGTAGAATTAGCATCGAAATCGGCTGGATAATCAATCAGTCCATCATCAGCTTTGACATAATGTTTTCCTTCAATTCCCCAGTCAATCAAATTAACTAAATCCTTATCGGAGTACAATAAATTAAGAAACTCAACAGATTTTTCAGGATTTTCAGCATGTTGAGGGACAGCCCACATAAACCCAGTTACTTTTTGAGTGTTGGTTGTTACTGGAGTTAAAGGTACACTTACTACTTCCGCTCCAACACCCTTTGATACTTGGCCTTCAATTCCTGGCTTAGAGCTCTGGATGAATGAGAATATTTTCTTCGCCTTCATAAGCGATTCAGCGGATTCTTTATTTGTCGCTGCACCTGGTAGTATATACCCAGCTTTGTACCACTTTCTTGCAATCTTTAATAATTCTGAATATTCATCGGATTTATAATAATTACTAACCTCTAACTTGGATGAATCTAGTAGGACTCCTACACCATCGCCTAATAAATCCCCATCTGGAAGATTTACTCCATCAACAACTGTTGCAGTCCCTACTTGTCCCGGCATTAATGGGGAAACGTTTGGTTCATTCTCCTTAATTGTCTTTAAAACCGCTTCTACGTCATCCAGAGATTTTATTTTACTAATATCGATGTTATATTTATCTACTAAATCTTTTCTCATGATTAGACTGCGATCGCCAGCCAAATCACGCACTGTTGGAATACCGTAAGTTTTTCCGCCGATTTTGCTAACGCCGATAAATTGTGAGCCAAGAGCATTAGCAATACCTTCTCCATGTTTTTCAATTAATTCATCTAAGGGATGAAGCTGTCCCCTTACAGATTGTCCAGAATAATCGAGAAAACCAGGAATGTTACCTGTAATGAGTAAATCTAACTTTTCCTTACTTGATAGCATTAGATTCGTTTGTTGTGTATACTGGCTGGCATTAATAGGTAATAATTTAACTGTTGCGTTAATTTTTTCTTTCGTCAATTTATTAATTTCGTTTTGAACTAATTCCAGATCTTTTGGCGGAGGACCAAATGCCAAAAAGGCCATGGTTAATTCGGTAGTTTCACTATTTTTGTTATCTGTTTGATCTTTTTTGTTTTCATCTGAGCTCGTGGTAGTGTTACTACAGGCAGTTAGAAGGATAAAGATAGAAATAACTAAAGATAAGAAGGCGTAATTCTTTTTCATTTTTTCCCCCATAAATGATTATTTTTTTCTTTTGAACATCTCAAAACTACAGTCAACTCCCAATTTATCACCTCACCTCCTAAAATACCTTCCTTTAAAACTAGTAGTTTTAAAAATTACAGGATTAATCACTACTGACAGGTTTGAAGGATAATTTTTCACGCAAACACTTTCTGAAAGCGCTTTATGAAACTTTACATATAAAATATAGCACTTAATTTTCAGAAAAACAATACATCATTTTCATTATTTTCATAAAAAATTATAATATTTTCATTTAATTTCACAGTAGTTTTCTTTTATTTACAGGAAAATATCTAACCATTTTTTCTTTTAACACATAAAAAAAACCCGGATAAGATGACCATTACCCAGGTTTTAAAATATTTAATTAATTGTTTGATTGATTATGATACTGTTGATCCGCGTTTAATAAGCTTATGTTCAATTAACACTCTTCTACCTGTAGAAATTTCCCCTTTTATAATACTTTCAAGCATTCTCATCGATTCATACCCAATTTCATAAAAAGGTTGGTCCACTGTAGTGAGCTTGGGATTAGTCATTTCAGAAATTTCCTGATTATCAAATCCACATACTGCAATATCCTCAGGAATACGATAACCGGCTTCTTTAAAAGTATTTAAACAGGCTACAGCCATATTATCTGTTACACAAAAAACCCCATCTAGTGGAATTTGTTGTTCTAATAGTTCTTTTGCAGTTTGGGCACCGCTTTCATAACTATAGTCACCATACTTAACTAAGTCCGGATTAAATTCGATACCATTGTCTTCCAATGCTCTACGATAACCTATATATCGATTTTTCGAAAAATTTGGGGATATATAGACGTCTCCGTCCTCGCTTCCAAGACCAACAAATGCAATATTTCTTTTTCCTGTCTCAATTAAATGAGTAACAGCATGATAAGTAGCATTTTCATCATCTACTGTCACTGTGAATGCATTGGGTATGGAAGAATACTGACTGCATTGAACAACCGGAACCTTCTCACTTATTTCTAGAAGTTCTTGGTCATCGAATAACATATTTAAAATAATTAGCCCGCCTAATTGCTCTTTCGTTAAGAAACTCCAAGGTTGGGAACTTTTAGTTTGACTAGCGTGATAGCTGATGATAATTTCATAGTCATGTTGTTCACCAAAATCTTGAATTCCTGCAATAATTTCATGAATAATTGCCGCGGCAACCACAACAATTACTTTTTTTTCAGTGCCTTTTTCATTTCGAACTGTCGTTTTAGGTACATAACCAAGCTCTGCAATAGCTTTTAAAACTTTATCTCTTTTCTCTTTTGTCACCATGTAATTACTGTTTAAAACACGAGACACCGTTGCAACAGATACTCCTGCTTTTTTTGCAACATCTACAACTGTTACCATTTTATCACCTGTTTTTCTGTAAATACCCGAACTATTTTCAGTTATTATATTAAATAATAGTACCATAACACTTTGAAGTCTTCAATTTCAATATTTTATATAAATCGACACCATGTAATAAAAATAAAAATAGGGCCATTTTTGAATGGCCCTAAATGGTGAAAAATGTAATAAATCAACCTTTAACAGAGCCTAGTGCAATTCCTTTTACCAAGTATTTTTGGAAAAATGGATAGGCAATAAGTATTGGCAGAAAACCAATCACCGCAATGGCCATCCTTACTGCTGTGGTAGGGATTTGCGCAGCCGCCGCACTGGTATTAGTACCTAAATTGCTGCTTGCTAAAAATTGAATGTCCGAAAGCATCCTGTTTAATATGTTTTGAATACTAAATAATGAAGGATCTGTGATATAGATAAGACCATTAAACCAATCATTCCAATAAAAAATCGTTTGAAGCAGCCCAATTGTAGCCAGGATAGGCAGTGAAAGTGGCAAAATGATAGAAAAGAAGGTTCTAAATTCACCTGCACCATCCATCCGTGCTGATTCAATGACTGGTTCTGGTATCGAAGTCATAAAGAATGTTCTCATTAATAAAACATTAAATCCATTCATAAGTAAACCGGGGACGATTAATGCCCAAATGGTATTTTTTATATCAAATACCTGCGTATACACGAGATAAGTTGGAACAAGACCTCCGTTGAACAATAACGTAAAGAAAACACATTTCTGTAAGGTAAATCGCGACGTGAAAGTCCATATGCCAAAAGAGCAGTCATCACCAGGCTTACAAAGGTGCCAAATACTGTAACAAAAACGGTGATTCCATAAGCACGTAGAATACTAGCTGAGTTTATTAGCAGGTACTTATAAGCATCAAAGCTTATCTCCCTGGGAATAAATGAATATCCTTCCTTCAATATGGATGCTTCACTTGAAAATGAAGAAGATAAAAGAATAATGAACGGAATAATGCTGCACGCCGCCAATATGATTAAAACGATATGGGATATCCATTGTGTAATTCGATCAGCTTTATACATTCTGCGCTACCTCCATCTTAGAATAATGCATTATCTTTACTTTTTCTGCGCACGAGATAATTTGATACTAATACAAGAACAAAACCGACAACGGATTGATATAAACCGGCTGCTGCTGACATTCCAATATCCCCAAGCTGCATTAAACCACGGTAAACATAGGTATCAATAACATTTGTTGTGTCATAGATGGCTCCTGAATTCATTGGCACTTGATAGAACAAACCGAAATCGGAGTAGAAAATACGTCCAATTGCCAATAATGTCATCATGATAATAACTGGCATAATGGAAGGAATTGTTATATGAATGATTTGCTGCCATTTATTTGCTCCATCTAAAGTGGCTGCTTCATAGTACTCTTGATCAATCCCGATAATAGCGGCCAAGTAAATGACACACAAGAACCCGACACCCTTCCACAAATTAATGAAGGTTAAAATATAAGGCCAGTATTTAGCTTCTGAATACCAAGAAACATCATCAAGCCCAAGCATCGGTAATAAGGTTTTGTTGAGATAGCCTACATCTTCACTTAGAAAAGCAAATCCCAAATAACTGACAATAACCATCGAGATTAGGAATGGCAATAAGATGACACTTTGGTAAAAGCTTTTGGCCAGCTTATTTTTAATTTCATTAAGCATAATGGCTACACCAATTGCCAGTATTGTATTTATGATAATAAATCCTCCATTATAGAGGATCGTATTTCGGGTAATGATAAATGCATCTCTAGTACTAAACAAGTATTCAAAGTTTTTAAATCCAATCCAATCACTGGCTAGTATCCCTTTTGCATAGTTAATATCCTTAAAAGCAATGATAAGTCCAAACATTGGCAAATAATTGTTGATCAGCAAGTAAATTAACCCCGGCAGCATCATGATTAAAAGCGGTAAAGCCCTTTTAAATTTGATGAGCCTGGTGTTTACCTTTTTTGCAGGTATCGTTTGAACGCCTGCTTCCACATTCTTTACAGTAACTTCTGACACCTTATTTCCCCCTTATCCGATTATATGTAAACGCTTTCTGTAATTTAATCTAAATATACCTAATTATTTTCAGAAACTCAATATTAATTTTCAGTGTTTTTCATTTTATTTTCATAAATCTATTTAATGCTGGTAATGGTTTTAATATATTTAGTTACTGAAAATATATTGAAAATATTTTTTTCAAAAATATGCTTTATTAAAAAAAGAGATTAAAAATCAAACTGGGATTTTTAATCTCATTATATATATAAAGAAAGTAGATAAATGAATAGCCCCCGATGTTATTTTTGTGTTTTGGCCCATTCATCCAATTGTTTTTGTTTTTCTGCAATAATCTTATCGATGCCGGCAGCTAGGAAGAACTCCCAAAGTGTCGCCTAACGGGTCGTACCAATTATATACAACAGTTGGCTGTGCTCCAGATTGAAAAGGAACAAGTGGTGTAATACCTTTCTCGTTTTCCTTAATTGTTTTTAGCATAGCTCCCTTACTATTTCTTCGGATAAATTCTATGAATCTTTTAACTTTCAATTGTAACCGCATACATAATTAAATAGTGTTTATCTCGGATAAAAATGGTTCATTCATTTTTTCGAGTGTTTCGTAAACATACTTGCCGACATTTACGTTGCTTTTCATTTGGCCATTCCATGTAAGTAACTCCCATTCCACTAACTGATCGGAATTTTCACATATGAGTTTACATCGTTCATACCGTTTCTCCATAAATAGTCTTAAAGTTTCTTGGGCTTCAAAATTAAGCTTCAAAAGATCTGCTAATACAATGACATCTTCGATCGCGATCGAAGCACCCTGACCAAGATGTGGTGCTGTACCATGGGCAGCATCCCCGACAAGTAAGACATTTCCTTTGTACCAAGGGTTTGATAAGAAATGAGTAAATATCGGGCGATAGACAACCTTAGAAGAGTCAGTCACAAGACTTGCCGCTTCTGCAATAGCTCCTCCAAATTCAGTAAGCCTTTCCTGTAGCAATACCGCTAATTGATCATTAGGAAAACGAGGATTACCTGGTTCTTGCGTCGTTACAAGCAGATACATGCTTTCATCAGACATAGGAACCAATCCTGCTTTTGCCGTTTGCCCATAATAAAAAAGTCCTCTGTCCATCTCTTTAGGCTTTGGAAGAGTATAGCGCCAGACCCCTTGCCCACTATAGTTTTGGACGATATCTCCAAACATTAATTTTCGTACCTTTGAATGGCTTCCATCTGCTCCGATTACCATATCATAGAAAGCAGAAATTCCATTGCTAAGTTCTACATACACCCCATTTTTAACATTTTCTATCTTATTGACAGTTGAACCCATATAAATCTTTGTTCCAATCGTTTCAACTGCAGTGTATAGGATATCATGCAATTTCCGTCTCGAGATTCCATTTACCCCTGGGTATCCTTTAATGGTGGGAGAGTCTCCATGAAACATGAAATCGCCTTGCCCTGTATAATAATCGAAACCCGGATGACCAAACCCCTGCTTCACACATTCATCCGCTAATCCAATTTCATTGAGTGCTCTAAGTGCATTAGGAGGTTGAATAATACCGACGCCGTAAACATTCCACTCCAGTTCCTTCTCAACAATCTCCGCTTCAATCCCGATTTTATGAAGGGCAACGGCTGCTGTTAATCCACTAATACCTCCACCAACAATGAGTACTTTTTTAACATACTGATTGGTCATTTAAAAACCCCCTCATTTCCTTTAATCAATAATGGCAACAGCACGGGTCCATCCTGCACTCCCGCCTTTAATTTTCACTGGAAAAACAGACACTTTAAACCCATAGGGTGGAAGTTGACCGAGATTGGCCAATTTTTCAATTTGGCAGTACTCTTTTTCTTTTCCGGCAAAATGGGCTGCCCAGAGGACACCTGAACGTGGATTTTGCTTATAATCGGCTGCCTGAAAGGACAATGGCGTATCCCAGCCCCAGCCGTCCGTCCCCATCACTTTAATACCTTGATCGATCAGCCATAGGGTAGCTTCTGCTGAAACACCAACATGAATTTCACTATAGTTAGGCTCGTATCGCTTTTTATCTGCATCACAGCGGACCATCACGATATCAAATGGCTTTAACTGGTATTCCATTGCTTTTAGTTTTTCCTGTAGATCTGATATGGTTACCGCATAACCAGCAGGCTTGTCAGTAAAATCAAGGACAACACCATCATTAAAGAACCACTCAAGCGGCATTTCATCAATGGTCCGGGCTGGTTTTCCTTCAGAAGTTGGCCAGTAATGCCACGGTGCGTCAACGTGAGTTCCGGCATGACTAGTTAACGTAAGAAACTCTCCGGCAAGCCCCTTTCTCTCAGGAAAATCTTCTGGAGTAACACCCACCAGCTTTGCTCCGAATTCAGCACCTTCTTCATGTGATTCATAACGAATCGAAAATGGAAGAGGATCTTTTATATCCTCTTCAATTGAAACACTCAGGTCAATAATTCTAGACATAGATTCCTCTCCGTTCATGCTTCTTAAACAATTCTATTTTTAAGTGAACCGAGCCCCGTTATCTCTAGTTCTACTTCATCCCCCGGCTCTAGCCAGCGATGAACCTCGGGGCCGATCTCCATAATGCAGCCAAAACCAACAGTTCCCGAGCCGATGATATCTCCCGGATATAAGATAACTTCCTCCGAGGCCCGCTCAATCATCTCACCGAAACTGTAATAAATATCTTTGAAGTTTCCGCGAGAAAGAATTTCACTATTTACCGCAGCAGTCATCTCCAAGTCGAATAGGTCGCCAACTCTATAAGACTCTAGTTCATCTTTTGTTACTAGATAGGGTCCAATCGAGGTAGCAAAGTCTTTTCCTTTTGCAGGACCCAAGAGAACTTTCATTTCTTTCATTTGGATATCCCGGGCAGACCAGTCATTTAAGATGGTATAGCCAAAAATATAGTCCTCGGCCTCGTGAGACTTTATATTTTTACCTTCCTTTCCAATAACACATGCGAGCTCGAGCTCATAATCCAGCCGCATACATTTTGAAGGGCGTTTCACATCTTCCCCGGGCCCCTTCATCGCATTAGGATTCGAAAAATAAAAGATCGGCATTTCATACCATTCTCGAGCGACGGTATCCCCCGAGCGTTTTGTGGCATTTTTGACATGTGTTTCAAAGGCAACAAAATCTCGGAAACTTGCAGGTTTCGGCAGTGGTGCAGTCAATCGGATTTCCTCGAGTGAAAATGAAGGAAGATCCGTTATATCCATTAGTTTTTTTATAGTTGACATATATTTTTCATTGTTTTTTATAAAATCTTCCATATTATCAGGTAAAACACCTTTGGAAGTGAGATTCATATCTATCACTCTATCCCGATCCAGCAAACCGGCACGCATATGGCCGTCCGGATTATAAAAAGTTACGAACTTCATCATCACTCCTCCTGTTTCTACCTCATTAACTGTTCTTTTAACCAGTCATACATCTCATAAGTCTCCGTGATATTATCCACTTGACAATGGGAAGAACCAGGACTGCTTGTCGGAATGATTTTAAGCCATCGCGGGCAAGTTAGATCGTTATAGACGTTATAGGCATTGTCAACGGTATTTTGGCGGTCATCTTCTCCATGGACAATATAAGTTGGCATTTGAATTTTTTCCGCAACTCCACGCAAGTTATAATGTTGAAGTTTTGCTCTTGCAGCTGGCATATCTTCTACCCCAAAGATATGCTGCAAAATTTTTGCAAGGGGGTGGTTGTCCGGCCGCTTCGACCAGACATCATTGTAATCATAAACGGCTCCCCAAATCGCACATGCTTTAAACCTTGGTTCGAAGGCGGCACATCTTGCAGCCATGTAGCCCCCCATTGATACTGCCATAACCCCAATGCGTTCAGGATCTACATTCAGATTTTCAACCGCCCACTCGTACGCCGCTGTTCCTGCAGTGTTATAATCATGGCGTGAATGAATGCGGTGAAGCCGTAAAGCCCCCCCTTGGCCAGGACCGTCCAGTGCTAGAAGGGAAATCCCTCGTTGATTTAACAGTTGGGCTGGTCCATAGTACAATTCTTCTGCTGTCGAGTCTAAACCACCAAACATCACCATTAAAGGCCCCTTGTTTTGACCTGGTGCCTCAAAGTAATAACCAGGCAAGTAAGCATGTTCAAATGGAATATTGACAGCCTTTGGAGGAGAGGCTAGCAGCTCGCCTCCCTTTCTAAAAGCTTCTACTCCTTTTAAATAAGTCGGAAGTTTTCTCTCATCATCAGGCTGAAGAAAAAACTCTGCCGTACGATAATAGTTTGCTGCCCGTAAATAACCTGATTTTGCCGTTTCTTTATAGCTTTTGTCCATAGCATCATTTGCGATAGTTAATGATTTATTCCCAAGTCTGATCCATTCCTGATGAAAACTCTCGTAATCTCCTAGCTTCATACGGCTGGCTGCATCGAGGATTTCGTTTACTTCACCACCGCCAAAATAGGACTGGCTTATCATTCTGACAATCTGATAAGACCACATATAATTTTCTGGAAAGAAATGCCACATTTTAAAAACAACTCCTCATTGTATGCTTATTTAATAACCTTTCCTGTTGCATCCCAAGGCATTTCTCTGCCCCATGCATCATTTGGATTCTCAGAAAGACTCCATCTGTACGGTCCAAAATCAGGTGCAAAAACTAGATGAGCTCCCGCATATAATTCAAAGCGATTGCCACCTGGCTCATCGACGTAAAAGAAAAAGCCTTCTGCAAGAGCATGACGTGTCGGACCACCCATTGCCAATTCATATCCACTCTCAAGAATATGGTCTGCTGCCAATAAAACCTCTTCTCTGCTCTCTACGGCATAACAAACATGATTGAATCCGCCTGGTTTACCACTATGCCCCTTTAAAAAGGCGATATCATGAGAGAGATTGGTAACCGATAACCAGGCACCAATTTCCGGACTTCCTGGATCATTGGCATCCAAAAAGATTCCTTCGTTATAACGGAAACCGATATTTTGGTAAAATTCGCGGTCTTTTGTCACATCATTACTAAAGAGAGTGATATGATCAATCCGGCGGGGAGAAATACCGCGCCCTGGATTTTTTTGCGGTCGGTTTTTCCATTTGCTGCGAAGCTCATCAGGTGCATGATATAGGTCAACATCCCAGAAGATCTCCTCTAAATGGCCATCTGGTGATGTAAATTGATAGGCCCGTCCATGACCGAGATCTCCCTCGATCCAGCCTATTCCTCGTCCCATTTTTTCAATTTGGGCAGCTGCTTCTTCCAGCGCAGCTGGACTATCAGCACGCCAGCCAATATGGCCAAGACCTGGTTCTTTTCCTTCTGTTATTTTCAAGCTGTGATGGTAGTGCTCACCCCATGCACGAAAATAAACCGAATTTCCTTTTCTGCCTGCCTCTTCTAAACCGATGATATCTTTAAAGAAATTAGCTGATTCTTCTAATTTAGGACTGATTAATTCAACATGAGCAAGATGGGAAAAAAAGTGTGGATTTTTATACATCATTGATTCCTCCAAATATAGTGATTTTATAAACACATCTTCATGTAAACGGTTTATTTAAAGACAATTATAGAGAGGAATCGTTTTGAAAACGTTCATTTTTTTATGATAAACAATATCAATTTTTATCTTTTTCAGAAAATATTAAATACTTGTATAATTCGTTCAAGCTATCTTGTTCACTATATTCATAACCTTTAATGCCACTTTGCTTATGACGAATGTGGCTAGAGTGATAGGAATGTTTTTTTCGATACTGATTGGGTGTAGTGTGAAAGGTTTCTTTAAACAGTTTGTGAAACGTATTTAAATTAGAAAAACCGGATTCCATTGCAATTTGAATAATCGACAATTCCGTATCTAGCATAGATCTAACTGCATGTTCCAAACGAATACCGTTTAAATACTTTACGAAGGTTTGTCCCATATGCTCCTGAAAATACCTGGATAAATAAGGGACCGTTAATTGTTCATTTTCTGCAATCTCGTTCAATGTTAGTGGATGCATAAAATTCTGTTGAATATAGCTCGTGATTCTAGTCAGACGTTCGATATCTTTTCTGCTGTTTCTGTTTATTTGCTCATTATTTTTCACTCTAAATTTGGTAATAAGATTGTATATGATGTCTAAAAGCAAAGATTGAATTTTTATTTCAAATCCTTTACCTTGCGTTCTTAGGATTATCATTAATTGAGCCATTAACGATCGAATAATATTAAAACTAGCTTGTTCCTCATGTTGAAAGGATTGACAAATGAATGTTTCCTTTTCAATGTCTTTGTACCATTTATTAATAAAGGAAATAGGGATTTGAAGCACTAATAGCTTATTATCCTCACTTGATTCCACTCCGTGAACCTCATTACTATTAATAAGCAATAAGTCACTTTCGTGCAAAAAATATTCCTCTCTACCGACATATACATGAATTTGTCCTCTCAAGACAAATAAAATTTCGATCCGGTCGTGCCAATGCATCGCTACATATTTCACACTATTCATCAACAAAAACATTGGTATTTCTTTATTAATTACTACACTCTCGTAAGGATATTTCATACCTATCTCCGCCTCCCTACTTTTAACAAAAAGATTTAAAAGATAATTTTAAAAAAACCGCCAGTTTTAGACAAAACTTTGCGGTTAATATTCCTATGCCGAACCTTCCTAAACTCATGTGTATAGTTATGATAGTAAAAATTCTATGAAGTTTCTTTCTGCCCACTTAAAATCGAAACAAAGTCTGATTTCCTTCGTGCTTTTTGATTCCAAGCGACACACATAACGATGCTGCCTAGTAAAATAAATGCCCCAAATAAAAAAGGAATATTAAAGGAAACATCAAATAAAATTCCGGCTAAAGAAGGCCCGATAATATTTCCTAAACTGCTATAGGCATTGTTCATGCCCGCAGCGAAACCTTGTTCGCTGCCTGCCATTTTTGATAACAATGTATTAATCGCTGGGCGAAGAATCGAAGTAAATAAGATGAAAAAGATATTAATGATGAGCATGAACACAAAATGGCCAGACACTAATACCAGTGCCATGGATACTGCAGAAAGGAAGAAACAAGTATTGATTACCTTAATCTCATTAAAACGACGAAGGAGCCGATCTACCAATACAGCCTGAATCAAAACTCCAACAAGTGCGCTCACAGTCATGATAATGGAAATATCTTTAGGAGTATAATCGTGCTTTTCGCTAACATATAATCCAAAGATCGTTTCGAAGTTTGCCAATCCAAATGTCATGGTAAAAACAAGCAGTAAAAGAATAAAGTAGGACACCTTAAAAGACCGTTGAATGTCATAAAGCAGTCCATCTCCCTTCACCGAGGAGTTTCTTGCGGAATGTTGTTGTTCTTTTGATAAAGGCTCCGGTAAAAACAAGAGAGAAACGACCAATGCCATACCTGCAACAAGGGCAGAAGCAAAAAACGGAACACGTAATCCAAACTCTGCAAGAAATCCACCAATCCCTGGGCCAATAACAAAACCTAGTGAAATGGCAGCGCCGAGGTATCCCATCCCTTTCCCGCGATTTTCGATTGTCGTAACGTCTGCCACATAAGCCATAGTCGCAGGGATAAGCAATCCAACACCGATTCCCCCAATGAAACGTGATAGATAGAGAAGCCATAGATCGGTACCTACACTAAACATAAATTGAGACACCATAATAATCGCTAACCCAATAATTGTAATCTTTTTCCGCCCATATTGATCCGATAGCTTCCCACCTAAAGGAGAGAATAGAAACTGAGTCAGCCCGGTTGCAGCTATGAGGTAACCTTGGTCTTTACCACTGGCACCAAATTCTAAAATAAATTTAGGAAGAACAGGGATCGCTAACCCAACCCCAACCAAAGCAATAAATGTGTTTACCATAAGTATAAGAAATGGCATATTCTTTTTTACTTTTAATAAATTAAACCTACGCATTCACTTTCTCCTATTCTAAAAACTAAAAAAGGTAACTATTTAATCTTACATCATCATATCACTATTTGATTTCACTTTTTTATTGTCTTAGTAGTGCAATTCTTATCCTTATTTTTTAAACATTTTCAAAAAAATAAAGAGATTCAAAATCTAACTATGATTTTTAATCTCTTATGAAGATTCCTGATTTTTCGTATGTTACCATGTAAAAACTTTCTTAACCTCCGGTGGTACAGGCATTTCTCCATAACTCCGCGCTTTACCGGGCTTTGTTGCATCATTCTCTTTGTTCTCAATGACACATACCCAATCCTGCTCTCTTCCGCGGGTTGGGGTTATTATTTTAAAAAAATCACCCCGTTTATCCCTTTTTAATTGTTCTGCTAAACTAATTGCTTCTTCCGAGGTCACATTCTCTTGTGAATAGCATTGTCCATCTCTAGGATTAAACCACCACATTTGTAAGGAATCTCTTTTTAACCCACTTAAATCTATTGTTTCTTCTCCACCTGATGAAAAATAGATGCAAGCAAATTTTCCATCCTTTTCTACACATGCATGAATATGTTCATCTAGGATATCTTCCGATTTTTCACTCTGTTCTATCAGGATTTCCTCGCATGGTATACACTTACTTAAATCTCTTGATTCCAGAAAATCATGCAGGATCTTTATCTGCCATGCGCCAGGTCTGTCCAATGCTTCGAACCAGGAATATTTCCTAAAACTGTCCCTTTCTTTTTCTGAGATCATACACCAAACAGACGAATGGCCATATGTATGACCAAAAGAACCGGCAAACAAACTCCAATAGGCACGTTTCCTTACCATCCACTCACCATGGAAATCTGAAGGAGTTGGCCAAGTGGTTGGCATTTGTTCATAGGCGGGTTCTCCATCAAATACCGGCATGGTATTTTCTCTATCATAATCTGTTTTCACTAATTCATAATTTTTAAGTTTTAACCCATGACCTGATTGAATCATAATAAATGATATCCACGCATCATCATCCGTCCAATATGACATGGTCGAACATTCCCCAGTCTCCGCTTCGTGGCATGTATGATACGTCATCAGGAGCTTTTGCCAATCGGGGTCTTTGACGTTATGTTTTAAGTCCTTATTAAGAATCCCTATTGCAATACCTTCAGCCATCTTCCGCCAAACATCCTTGTAATCCACTCCGAGATGAATAGGCTGCCGATCACCACCCAAGCACCAAATGATATTTGCTCTATCCTTATAGCGCTTTCCGATCCATTTCCCAAAGTCATATGCGTTATCTTCATTGACGATTTTTTCAGAAAATTCTCCCATCCAGTTATGGCCGACAACAAGCTCTCCCCATACAGGAAGAAACAGTACATAAAATCCGTATTCCTCCGCCTTGTCCAAGATCCAGTCTAAATACTGAAAATATTTTTCATTTGGCGTGCTCAGATTATCATTTAATAGAGCCTTATCACCAGCAGGATTTCTCATTTCCTTATCCTGCTCCGGGTCTAGTGCCACAATCTGAAGTACTGTAAATCCTTGGGATTTCCGTTTCTGCATCAAGTATTCCACATCGTCCCATTTTAATCTTTGGGCTAACGTCCAAACCGTATCTGCCAACCAGATAAAGGGTCTGCCATCGTCATGTGTAAAATATCTACCATTCTCCGAAATTTTTAATCTATCCATTTTTTCTCCTCTTCATAAAAGAATTCTAATATTAAGTAGGAATTTAAGTGTAAAGAGTTTAAATTTATTATAAAAATCAATGAACCTTAATTACGTTCGATTCCGTTATATTCAAACCAATCAAAATCAGCACTATTTTTGCTCTCCTGGCCATTAGAACTGGCAAACATGCCCAGTATAGTCCCCACCATGCCACCAACAATCTCGGGATTTATTTTTCTCGCGTCGGCGTTCTCATAAAGTAAGGCGAGGCTCCCATCCACTTTGCCGTAATAAAAGCTATAGGCCTGTCCTTCTGCGATAATACTAAGAATAATGTCTCCTCCAACCACCTCAGTATTTGCAAGCTCGGTTTCAGTCGTAACACCTTTAAAGTGCGGTTGGTGCGGGTATCCGGTTAATTCGCTGGTACACTGGATTAACCTCAGGATTTGCTTCCCTTTCTCCATCGACCGCTCGAACCGGAATTGATGATTAGACGCCTGCATTACGACAATCCCTGCCGTCTCATTCTCCGATAATGCATCAATGCACATTCTAACAGAGACCCGAAAGCTAGCATGCAGTTGTCTGCGTCCGATAAAGCTTAGACTCGGAACATCCTTGTCCGTATTGGCTGCAGACAAGTCAATTTTGCGCAGCTCAGGGCTCATGGAACGCGGCAGCAATCTCAAAGTCAACTTGCTGTCTGAAAGCAAATAGAAAACATCATAAGGTGTCCCGAAGAATGCCCAATCCACGCCAAGCTTTTCTCCATCAAAATCGTCCCTGATTGGAATTGGGTTTGGTGTATAGGCCGGCAATTCAGGTGCAGGATAGCTCCATTCCACTTTCCCCGTACCAGGGCTTATGACCGGCCATCCTTCCTCCCAAACGACTGGGGCGATAAAGGTTTCCCTGCCAAGGTTCTTATGATAGCCCTCAATTAGGCGGGAGCCAAGCATAACTGCATACCATTCTCCGTTTTTCAATTCCACGAAATCAGCGTGACCTACATTACTGATTGGATATTGTTTCCCCAGATGGCGATGCGTCAAAATCGGATTTCCCGCATAACCCTCATAATAATCAAAAATATTTCTGCTGCGTGCTATCGTAACTGCATGGAATTGTTCCGTACCACCCTCTGCAATCATCAAGTAATAATAGCCATCCTTCTTGTAAAGATGAGGAGCTTCAGGAGAAGCGCAATTTCTCAAGGCTCCCCCCCATATCGTCCGCTTCTCGCCGACAATGCTCATATTGACCAAATCGAATTCACTGATCCAGATCGCTTGACTTTTATGTGTCTCATCATCATTGATATCTTCTCTGGTACCAGTGATGTATGCCTTCCCATCGTCGTCGAAAAATAAAGATGAATCAATACCAGGACAGTTCTCTAGCCAATACGGATCTGACCAAGGCCCACGGGGATCCGTAGCAGTCACAATAAAATTCCATTTATCACTGACATTTGTGGTAATCATGTAATAAATACCGTTGTGATATCGAAGCGTTGGAGCCATGATTCCGGCAGTCATATGATCTGCTGTCGTATGCAGTTGTGACTTTCGGTCGAGTATGTGCCCAATCTGCTCCCAATGAGCAAGGTCCGTGCTATGAAAAATCGGAACTCCCGGGAATAGGGAAAAACTTGACGTAATCATGTAAAAATCATCACCTACCCGGCAGATGGAAGGATCGGGATAAAAGCCTGGTAAAATTGGATTTTTTAACCGTTTTTTCTTCAAAAAAAAATCACCTCAACATTCCTTCTAAATAGTGAGCGTATTCAAAATTTAAATAATAAAGTGAAAACCTATTTATATTACCCTTATAAAATCAAACTAAAATCAGAGTTCTCTTATGTGTTCCGCCAAGAATAGTATCCACGACTGGGGGAAAATAAGAGCAGCTATACGTATAGTTAACTTCAATTTCATGGCTCCCTGATTCCAGACCGCCTTCCTTTGCAACAGTAAGAGTGGCAGGTTCTAAAAGGCCCCAGTGAACATCTCCGAGTTCAGCCATATCAGCTTGTGTATAAGCAGCACCATTGATAGTCCAGGTAATCTGATCTCCTGAAAAAGTTTCCTCATTTACTGTAACCGTTGCAGGGCGCAATTGTGAAAGCCAAAGTCCTCTATAATATAGGGATCTGATGTTAACCTGAAAGCCTATGATCTTTCCATTACTTTCTACATTTTTAAATCCTCTCGATTGAATACAAGGTTTTTCTAACATATCGATTCTCTCCTATTCTCCCAAAATTCTTTTCATCATGACGTGGTGTTTCCGAACCTGTTCAACAGCATAGCCGGTCACATCTTTCTTTGGTCCTTCATACTCACTTACCATATAGCCATCCCAATTGTGCTCTATCAGAGTATTAATAATCTTTTCGTATGGAATCGTCATCTCTTGGAAATCATCTGACATCCTGACAAACTTTGCATGACAGCAATATACATATGGTAATAGTGGGATAATATCGTCTACCAGGCTGTGCTCGCTCTCAGGCATGATAAATTCATTTTCTCCCCATTCACTGGCTGGTAAAGATTGTGTCGTAAATACACCAAAATCGATGTTCAGTCCAAAATGCTTTGTTCCAGTCTGTTCAATAAACTCCACATAGTCATCCACCATCTTGGATTTCAAAAGAGTAGGGGCATGAATCTCTGGACACATGCGCACATTATATTTTTCTGCCATCGGCAGGGCCATTTTAATAAACTCTCTCCAGTTTTCTACTGGAGTAAGATCATCATCGATTACACCTAATTTTGTTCGAAGAACGGTAAATCCGAGTCTGTTGGCAAGTTTGAAATCGCGGACTAACATCTCATACGATTCCTCAGAGGTAAGATGCCTTCCCTGATAGAGGCGGGAATCTATCCAATGTCCGTATTCAACAGGAAAGATGTCATATTTTTCAATCAACCTGTCCCAATTCTCTAGCCATTCTTGGCTGGGATTCGGATAGCCTTCTATATGTGAGTTTGCTAAGATTTCTAATCCTCTTGCACCCATATTATGCATTTCTGCAAACATGTCTTCCAAACTCATCGTAACTCCATATTCACCAGCATAACTGTATAGAGAAACTCCTCGTTTTGGTTTCTCATTATTCCCCGCATGATTACTCATTTTCGCTTTCTCTCCTTTTCATTTTTTTAGAAATAAAAAATTAATCTATAATAGATTGATAGATTTTTTAACTAATGATGCTGCCCCGATTACGCCTGCATCATTCCCTAATTGGGCAAGTTTTAATTTGGTACTTGTTCTTACAGTTGGAAAGGCAAACTTATGGAAATATTCTTCCACCCCTTTTAAGAGCATATCTCCCGCAGCTGAAACTCCCCCGCCAATAACAATGGTTTCAGGGTTCAATATGTTTGCAATATTGCCGCAGGCCAGTCCCAAATAGTAATAAAACTTATCTACAACAATAGCAGCCAATTTATCTCCGCGTTTTGCCTGGTCAAAAACTGTCTTGGCAGTCACTTCTTGTCCATCATCGATTAACCATTTCAATTCTGATTCACCAGAAAATCTCTCAGACATATCCCTAGCTAGACGAACAACACCTGTTGCACTAGCGACAGTTTCTAGACAGCCTTCATTTCCACACGTGCATTGATAGCCGTTTGGCTCAACGATAATATGGCCAATTTCTCCTGCGGCGCCTACTTTCCCATGAATTAAATTACCATCTGCAATAATCCCGCCGCCAACACCTGTCCCAAGTGTAACAAAAACAACATCGGCACCATCTTCTCCAGCACCCTTCCAGCGCTCACCTAATGCAGCAACATTGGCATCATTATTAATGTAAAATGAAATGCCCGTTCCTTCTTCAATCTGGTTTCTGACCGGCTGCAAGGTGCTCCAATTTAAATTATATGCGCCGATAACAGTCCCTCTTTCGCGATCAACGGTTCCAGGAGAACCCATTCCAATTCCCAGGAATTCATCTGCTGAAAGTCCATATAAATTTAGACGATGATTAATAGATTCAATTATATTTGGGACGATATTCTTTCCCTCATTTTGGATATCTGTCTCAATGCTCCACTTTTGTTGAATCTCTCCCTCTTCAGTCAAAATCGCAAATTTTACGGTTGTACCTCCTAAATCAATACCAATTAATTTTTTCACTTTTCTCCCGCCTTAGTAAAGAATACAGGTGAAATTCACCTGTATTCTCACAAATTATTTTCCTAGTATTTTTCTTTCCATTTGTAAATGACGTTTCGTCATTTCTAACGCTCTACCAGATAAATGATCTTCATATTCTGAGACAATATATCCATCAAAATCAGAGTTTTGGATAATCAGTAAAATGTCCTGATATGGGATACTAGCTTCCTCCAAATTCTCATCTATATAATGGAATTTTCCATGGAAATGGATATTGTATGGCATGATTTTCTTTAATCCTTCCAAATCTGGTTCGTTATAGAAAGTAACGAAACCATACATTCCCTGAAAAGCCCCCATTACAGGACCCTTGGCGCCAGCCTCAAGCAACCTTTGTCTTACTTCATCTCTTGGCACACCATCATAACGTAATTGTGCAGCCATTTCCAGCAATTCAAGAGGTGCTCCATTAGCAAGAGCCTCATCCCAATGTGGTTTATTAGGACGAGTTGCAAAAGTTCCAAAATCAGTTACAAAGCCAAGATATTTGGATCCTGTTTTCTCAATTACTTCCACATATTTTTGAATATTTGGCGAGGTTGGCGTCTCAGGATTATGAACTTCAACCCCAACCTTAATGCCATAAGCTTCAGCATAAGGTGCTAATTTGCCGAATGCTGCCGGCGATAAAAGGTATTGGGCGCGCATGATCTTACAGCCCAATTTATTGGCCGTTTTCAAATCAATAATTGCGGATTGCAGCAATTCGTCTTCCGTCAAATCGCGATCGGATCTCACCCCGCGGTCTGCATTTGCTCCGTAGGATACAAATTCAATCCCATAATGATTCGTCATCGCTTTAAATTCAGCTAATACTTTGTCATTTACGAATGGATAAGATGGCAGCATTTGGGTGCCTACCAATTCAAATCCTTCTGCTCCATATTCAGCTGCTGTACGAATGCAATCTTCTAACGTAAATTTGCCTTTGACATATTCATCTGTAAAGCTATATAAAGAAACACCTAATTTAATATTACTCATTTGCCGTTCCCCCCTCTCTCTTAATCTCTCACAACTAATGTTTTGCTACCACAAGAATCTAACTTAGCGTAGTCATGTGCCTTCTTACTGCCAGGGACCGCCATATATGGGATCCGTAACATTAATTTCACATCGATCTCATGCGTTCCCTCAGTTAAACCTCCTGGCGCAAATACTTTAATGGTAGCTGGTTCTATTAAACTCCAAAACTCTGAAATTAGACTTGGCAATTGTCCTAAAGTAAACTCCTTGCCATTAAGACAAAAACTTAAATCATCTGAATTAACTTCATTACCATCAACGGTAACGGCAAACTCTTCAATACACGATAAATAGTGTCCACGATAGTTACTTAAACGGATTTGAAATTCATATCCCAGCTTTTTCCCATTCACAAATGTGTTTTGTAAACTATCTTCACAAACAACATCGACGAATGGCAGCTTCATACTAAATGCCATGTTTGCACCTCCTATTTGTTTAAAACGGTCTCTTCTTCAAAAACAATTTCCTTACCTGTTTCTGCAGATTTATAAATTGCATCTAAAACTTTCGTTACGACAAATGCTTGTTCTGGTTTTACAAGAGGTTCTTTATCATATTTAACAGCCTCTAACCATTGTTTTGCTTCTAGTACTTCTGGTTTATTTGATCCGCCTTCAAAGAAAGCAATCGCACCACCTGCGGAGTTTTTCTCTTCTGTTAACATACCATTGCGTGCTGTATTATAAACTAACTCATTGGTATGATAGCCCATCCCGGAATTGATTTGTGCTCCTGCCTTTGTTCCGCAAAGGGTAGTAGCCGCCTCTTTGGCATCTAAAACGTTAAGTGCCCATGACGATTCAAGGAAAATGGTTGCTCCGTTCTCCATTTTGATGTAACCAAACGCAGAATCTTCCACTTCATATGTTTCTGGATCCCATGGACCAAACATATTTCCTTCAACAGCTTCCGGTAAATGACCTAATTTATTAAAGACAGAACCTGTTACAGAAACTGGTTTGTAATTATCCATCATCCATAGGGTGATGTCGAGAGCATGTGTACCAATATCAATTAGTGGGCCGCCGCCTTGTTGGGATTTATCAGGAAACACTCCCCAAGTTGGAACGGCACGGCGGCGAAGGGCATGGGCTTTGGCAAAATAAATATCTCCAAGCTCGTCTTTTTCACATGATTTATAAAGAGATTGTACTTCTGGACGGAAGCGGTTCTGATAACCAATTGTGAATTTCTTGCCGGATTTTTTCCAAGCATCGATCATTTTTTGAGCAGCTTCTGTAGTGTGTGCCATTGGTTTTTCACACATAACATGTTTACCTGCTTCAAAGGAGGCAACGGTAATTGGGCTATGGCTTACATTCGGAGTTAAAACCTGAATGATGTCTATCGATTCATCCTTCAATAGTTCACGATAGTCTTCGTAGACTTTCGCATCTGGTGTTCCATATTCTTTCGCTGCTTTTTCAGCACGGTCAATTTTAATATCGCAAAATGCAACCATTTCACTAATATCCTTAAATTGGGATAATGCAGGAAAATGCTTTTGATTTGCAATACCACCACAGCCAATAATACCAATCTTTAATTTACCCATAATTTATCTTTCTCCTTTTTCCTCTTTAATAAATGATTTATTAGATTTATAAATTGATAAGCTATTTAAGCAAAAAACTGACTTAAATAGTTTTTACTAATTTTAATAGAATCTTTTTTCGATTTTAGTGAATCTTCGAATGCCTTGTCTTCTACTTCAATGACTGCATATCCTCGATAACCGATATCTGTTAAGGCAGATACATATTGGCCCCAATTGACATCCCCCAGACCTGGTAATTTAGGCGAGATGTATTCGAGCGGTGTTGCCATGATTCCAACATCATTTAGTCGGTCTTTATACACCTTGATATCTTTGAAGTGAATGTGGAGAATCCGCTCTTGGAACTCATATAGCGGCTTGATATAATCCATTTGTTGCCAAACAAAATGGGATGGATCGAAATTTAACCCAAAATTTTTATTTGGGATTAATTCAAATGCACGTCGAAAGATGGCTGGTGTTGTCATTAGGTTTTGTCCGCCTGGCCACTCATCCGTTGTGAATAACATCGGGCAGTTTTCAATGGCAATTTTCACTCCAAGCTCTTCTGCGTATTCTACGATAGGCTTCCAAACCGTAGTCATAATCTCCAAATTTTCTTCGACTGTTTTCTTTTGGTTTCTACCAATAAAAGTAGTTACCATGTTAATCTCAAGTTTGTTAGCTGCCTCAATACATTTTTTAATGTGGGCTACATAGTAATCACTTTTTTCTGAATCCTCATCTAGAGCATTGGGATAATAAGCAATAGCGGAAATTTTGATTCCCTTTGCTTCGGTATAATTTTTGATGTAATCCACATCTAAGTTATCGACATCAATATGGGTAACACCGGCATATTTCCGAGCCGCTTTCCCTTTCGGCCATGCACATATCTCCACACATGAAAATCCGTTTTCAGCTGCATAGTCAATTACTTCTTCAAAGGTACATTCATTTAAAATGGCGCTGTTGAAGCCAAGTTTCATTGTGTCCGATCCTCCTATGTTTCTATTACGTTTTATTTATTGATTCCGCTTACATATATATCTTAACCTGTCGAAGAACTTATTCCCTTTCTTTTATTATCCTAATCAGGTATAGATTTTCGTCTTTTTTCTATGTCTCCTTATCTAATTTAAATAATAGATTAAAAATTATAGTGTTATTTTTAACCTCTTTTAAAAAATAATTAAATGCATAAAAAAGGTGCGATACGCTGTGTATCACACCTTTTCATTCAAATGGTTATTACACCGATAAAGTTATCTTCCCAAACATTCCTGTTGGATCGATTGGATCATGCCACACAATAAAGGGTGGTTCAGGGTGATTAAGCCGATATCTATCCAAGGTTGTTGCCACTTCC
Organism: Bacillus sp. ISL-46; assembly: GCF_018613205.1. Taxonomy (NCBI): domain Bacteria; kingdom Bacillati; phylum Bacillota; class Bacilli; order Caryophanales; family Bacillaceae; genus Bacillus; species Bacillus sp. ISL-46. The sequence goes on along the minus strand of NZ_JAGGQR010000014.1, from coordinate 126,942 downwards.
ACACGAATGGTATTGGTACCTTTCCTTAAATACTTTCCAATCTCAAATATATACGGCGGACAAACTTTCATCCCTACATATTCATCGTTGATCCACAATTCGACTGCTTCATAAATATATCCAAAAGCTAATATCCCTTGTTTTGGTGTTTCCGCTACTTCGAATGTTTTATCGTACCTTATGATACCAGTAAAAGTCGGATCTTCTTTTGATATAGGTAAGAGTTCCTCCATTTTCTTTACTTCGCCAAAGTTCGGATAGTCTATGTTCTTGACCAGAGAATAATTCCAGTCTGATGATAAATCGATGCTATTCTTACAATTAGCAAGTTTAATTGAATATGGAATATACTTTTCGAACTTGCCAGCCTGTTCCTCAGAACTAGCAACTACTACACACGATTCATATGGCTTTAGCTCTAGATAAATAATATCTTTTCCATTTTCATTTTTAACTGGTATATTTTCAAATGTATTTTCAAGACCGTTATAAATGATGGCAGCCTCACCAATGGCTAATTCAATTTCTCCGCTAAAGGTCTCATGAGCGGATTCATTCTGAAACATGAAAATGTTTTTATTCTCTTTTACATAATGATAATAAGTTAATTCCTTAAACGGTTTCTTTAATTGAATATCGTAAATTCCTCTGGCACTGAAATCATTAGCCAAATCGCTTAATCGTACCACCTTACATTCTTCAATTTCCCCTAAAAGTTCGGCAGCTTCCTGTTGGTCTAACACATTAGAGATTCCTTCTGGCCGCTCATCTATGAATATGATCTCCAAACCGTCTGAATTCTTAATAAAAGAAGCCAACTCTTTGGTAATATATTGACTATATGGAATGATTAAACATATAAATTCTTCACCATTAATCTTTAACCGATTATTCTCTACTTTGCCATTATAGGAATTCAGGTCACTCAACATATCAGTCGAAACAAAATCAAAGTCAATCTGATTTTCGGTTAAGACTCTAGCCGGTTTTTGCATTTTCATATAGTCCCCGGTCCATTCGCTCTCACCATGATATAACACAGCTACAGGGGCAACATGGGCACCGCCATTAAAAATATGACATAAGCGGTTGGCATAGCGCATGAGATGGGCAAAATGTTTGAACTGCGGATTATGTCCTCGTGCATAGAAATGCGGCGGACAGTCGAAATCAGGGTATTCTCGCATCGAAAAGGCGTGGGGAACGAGGTAATTGATTCCACGGACAATCAAGTGATCCAAGATATACTTCATATCCCTTACCCCAAGCTTCCACCCATAGGCTCCAAATAATTCACACATGGTTCTCCCTTTTTTCTTCGGATCGAGATGACCATAGGAAGAACCTAGCTTTCCTAATGTATAATGATAGAATTCTCCATCTCCTTTGAAAACTCCCCTTCTCTCTAAACCAGCGCCGCCAAAAATCACTTGACCGCCAATCACATCAATTCCCGACATATGCTGGCCTGACAGTGCTCTAAAGAAATGCCCAGAACCGCTTCCTAAACGGCTATGCTGATCATTGTCCTCAATTACGTGACCAATGTATTCAACATTGTGTTCCTCACACCATTTACCTAATTGATTGCTAAAATTCTTTTCATATAGACGAGTAACGATATCCATATAGGTATACCGGGTATGGACACATTGAATCATTTCTTCAGAACTATTCCATAAATAAGGCAGGAACAAGCGCCAATTCTCACCAAGAGCTTCCAAAAGCATATATTTTGCCTCTTCACTCCAAGGTAATGGCATGTCTTTCCTTCCAATCGATTCATTGAAATCAAACCCATTTACATTTCCGAATGCCGGTTCATCAGAAAAGAACCCAGCAAACGTCTTCCCAAATTCGTCTTTGTAATGCTCAAAATGGGGTTCATAAACAGCTTCAAGTTGCGAACTGACGGACTCTTTATCGATCATGTTAATATATTTCGGGTTGCCGCCATCTGTCTTTGTTTCATAAACAACATAAAGTCTCCAGGATCCACCAGGCAAACTGCATGTTAAGAAATCACCCTCAACTCTGTCAGTTAGATCGATTAACTCTTCATAAATAATCCCGTCTGTTACTAACTTGGCTGCTACGACACTAATTAACTTATTATTTTTTTGTTCTTCCTTGTCTATTGGTTTACCTATATCCAACCAGGAACTCTTTGGTTTTAACATAGGGGTAATATGTACCGTTACCTCATTTTGGGCACCTAAGATATCAAGTGTATTGTAGTTAATATAGGTTTTCTTTCGGTTCGGGTATTTTTTCTCAATTAATCCATTGGCATATCCAGTTGGAAAATGAGCATCATCTAACACCCAGATACGCATTCCTTTCTGCTTTGCCTCTTCCATTACAATGTCCAAGTCATGCCACCAGCCAGGACCTGCGAAATCAGGATGCGGCCTCGCTTCTACACAAATACCTCTGATTCCACATTCATAGATTCTAGCAATTTCTTCTCTAATAACATGTTCCTCTTCCCCTCTCATCCAAAGAAAAGGAAGAATATAATTTTCGTTATTCTGACTGATTAAATCTTCTACGATCCCTTCCATGATGTACCTCCTATTAAAATAGCTTATAAGCTACACATATTTGCGTAACTTATAAGCTCCATAAAATTTTTACATTGTTAATCCATTTTGTCTCTTTAGAAGTTCTTGTGTATTCTCCATAGCTCTTGCCTTAGTGATGTGATAGAAAAACAAAGGAAGGGTTCCTATAATTAATAATATACCAGGTCCTAAATTCACTAACATGTTTATTCCGTCTACTACTTCCGGGGTTTGCTTTGTATTCGCAACATAGCCAATTGCTCCTAGAATAGCTGCACTCAAGGCTCCTACTGAAGCGCTTGCAATTTTGGTTACTAGACTTGTAAAGGAATAGATCGCACCATCTGCACGCACCCCTGTCTTCAATTGACTTTCATCAATAGCGTCACCAACCATACTGAACACCATAAGGCCACTAAAACCAAGTGGAACACATGAAATCGCTGACAAAATAAATACCATGGTTAAATTTGTAACAGGTGTTAAGTACAATCCGCACCAGCCAAGTCCCATAATGATTGATCCAGCAATCAAAATAGTCTTCTTTTCAAAGAATTTTGCGATAAAAGAAACACCAAATGCCCCAATAGCGCCACAAACCGATAATATCGTAAATAATACCGCTACTAAATCAGGTCGATTTAATACATAGATAGCGTAATAAACAATAGTGCCAATTCTTCCAAAAACGCCAAGCAACACGATGAAAAGACTTATTAAAATTAACAATACTGGTTTATTGGATCCAACAGATTTTAAAGATTCCTTAATTGAAGGTCTTTCTTCTTTTGCAGGTGTGATTACTTCCTTACAGTTTCTAAAGGTTAAGTATAGTAGTGGTGCAGAAACTAGCGATAACACAATTGCTGCATAGAAAAAACCATTTTGTTGATTTCCCTTCCCTAATAGGGTAATTAAAGGCATTACAGCGGCACCAGTAAGAATACCGGCTAATTGCCCAAAAACTCCTCTAAAAACGTTCAAATTAGTTCTTTCATTCGTATCCCTTGTCATAACTGTTGCCAGTGCACCATATGGAACATTAACCACTGAATGAACTGTACCTAGTAATAAGTAGGTTATGGCAGCGTAAACAACCTTGCCTGTAGATGAAAGATCTGGAGTGTAAAAAGTTAAGATATTTAGCGCACCAAGTGCTAATGCACCATAAAGAATATATGGTCTAAAACGTCCGTGTTTGCTTTTGGTTCGTTCCATTATTAAGCCAAGTATTGGATCTACAAAACAATCCCACACCCGTGCTACAAGTAAAATGATAGCAGTTACACCGCCAGCAATACCAAAAACATCAGTATAGAAAAATAGTAAATAGGATGAAGCTAAGCTCCATACAACACTAGCAGAAAACTCTCCAAAACCATAGCTTAATTTTGTTAAAAAACTAAGCTTTTCAGTATTTTGCGAAGCTACTATTTCATTGGTTTTCTGAACGACGACATTTGCCATATTTCTCCTCCTATTAAAAGTACTGACCCCAAATTGTGTATCTCTTCTTTACAGTAGCTACTGTTAAAATTATATTAACTTACCCACTATGCAAACGCCTTCATATTATTAAACCTATAACCCTTATATTTTAACCTCTTTAAGTTTTAAAGGGCTTTCATTTTATTAAGGATAATAATTTAGTTGTAATTTTTAATCTATTATTCCAAAATTCAGAAACTATTACCCAGAAGTAGTCAAATTTGAATCGTTTTCTAGCTATTTTATCACATAATTAACTTACTAAGATGAATAATAATTTAATTAAATGGTTAAATGGTATTTTATGATTACAATAAAAAACACAACCATATAACATAAGTTAGATAGTTGCGTCTATATGATAACTAATTGTTTAAAGATTAGATGAAACTATTTTAATCATCAAATCCAATCATTAATATTCTACTACTGTAAATTCTCCCTCAAGCCCTTCTTTCGAATTTGGACCAACGTATACTTTAAACAAACCAGGTTCAATAATATATTCCATGGCCTCATTATGGAAACCAAGTTGATTGATCTCAATCCCGAAACTAATTGTTTTACACTCCCCTGGCAGGAGCCCTACTTTTTTGAATCCTTTTAACTCCTTAACTGGTCTTACGCTGCTTGCAACAATATCTGAAAGTTTCTTCTACTAATTAGATAGATTTTTAATTTTTTCAACAGTATAGGATACTTTAAAATATACGAACATTTAATTTTGATAAATTCTGTCAATTTGAAGTAAAGAACGTTGGTACAGTTCAGTTTTAAGAATTCTGATAAAATCTGGGTGAAGCTTTAATTCTTTTGCTTTATAATAAGATTCAATCAAGATATAATCCGGTAATTTTTCCATTTAATATACACCTCAAAATGACGAAGAAAGTAATAGAATTTTATTTTTGTCTTTTTCGAAAAAAACCGGTTCTTTCCGTTTAGCCGCTTGATAAAAATGATCAATAATTTCCATCATGTAAACACCATGCTCTGCAGGAGCCATTAATAGACCACCTGATAGAATACTATTTGTAAAATGTTCAAATTCATTCATTAATTTAATATTGGGAGTCAGAATCGGAGAAATATCAACACAGGTATCCAATAATTCAGAATGAATCTTTAACTCACCATTAATAAGAGAAACTCCGCCTTTAGTTCCTAGTAATTCTACAAATTGTTTGTCTTTTTCAATATTGGATGCCCAGCTAAATTCAAAATTAACAGTGGCTCCGTTTTTAAGACCAATAAAACCCACTGCGGAATCCTCAACATTAAAGATTCCATTTGGATTTCCCTTATAACCGTTCCGATTACGTGTTGTCGTTTGATCAAAATTATTGTATGTGGCCCCGGTCACATATCTCGGTTCTGGCATACCCATGAGGTACAATACTAAATCCAGATAATGAACACCTAAATCAATCATCACGCCCCCGCCAGCAAAATCTTTATTAGTAAACCAAGTGCCTCTTCCCGGTATTCCACTTCGTCTAGTCCATCCGGCCTTTGCTGAATATATTTCTCCCAAGAATCCCTCATCGATATATTTCTTTAAGAAAACAGCTTCATTTGTAAATCGGTTATTAAGACCCACCATTAACATTTTTCCGGATTTATTTTTAGCCTCTACTATTTTTTTGGCTTCGAATGCATTAACTGCCAGTGGTTTCTCACAATGAACATTCACTCCCTGTAATAAGGAATAAATTGAAATTTCAGCGTGCAGATAGTTCGGTGTACAGACACTTACAAGATCCAAATTTTCTGTATTTAGCATATCTTCATAATTGCTATAAACTTTATTAATATGATATTTTTTGGCTAATCTGTTAGCATTTTCTATATTTACATCACATATGGAGATTAATTCAACATTAGGGAGATTGATATAATTATTTAAATGTTTTCTCTCCGCATTACTGCCAGCACCAATTAACCCATATCTTAATTTGCGATTAATCATTTTACCCTCTCCTTTATACTTAAAATACAAGTTTTTTCATGTATTCGATTGTAAAATCTATTCCTTTTTCGCCTAGATCTCCCGTCCAAACTGGTGAATGTGGTTCAATACTTAGACCGCCGGAATACCCTTTCACTCTTAATAACGAAATAAAGGTTTTCCAATCAGTTTGATCCAGCCCTGCAGGTGGATCATCCACTCTCTGACCATTGATGATCATAGACCCCTTTAAATGAACATGGTTAAAACGGTATCCCCAATCTAAGGTTTCCTGTAAGTAATCCCCGCCAAAATATCTGCTGTGAGATGGGTCGAATTTAATCCCTAAGTCTTTTAAATGGCCATGAACAATTTTCCAAACTTCAGGATTATGGACAAAGTTTACCTTTCGACAGTTGTAAGTCGAGATTTTTACCCCTTTTGGTTTAGCGTAATCAATTAGCAGTGAGAAAAAGTTTATAGCCGCGGAACAGTTTTCATATAAAGATAATTCCTCGACATAATTACAGCCACTTACAAAATTCGTGCATCCTAATTCACTAGCGACATCAATTAATCTGTAGCATCTCTCTATTTCTTCTTCTATGACTCTTCCTTTTTCATCAATACGTAATGATTTCCATCTGCCAAGCGACTCGACCGTGACACCGTATTCATTTTTCCATCTTTGTAAATTTCCTCGATTACGATAAAAGGCATCCACATCTTGCCCTTCATTCACACAGACCTCTATAAAATCCAGTCCTTTTTGCTTGGCACGTTGAAAACTTTCCTCAGTTGGTGCTGCTATTATTCCAAGTTGCATCATTTATAAAACCTCTTCTCCTATTAATTTTTTGGACTTCCAATCTATATATCTGTTTCGTATTTGAGTTACACTTACACATTTTATTTTAATCATTACGTTTATTTACTTCTTCTCACCTGTTAACCAAATTATTATAGATTTTGATACATTTTTTAATTTCCATTTAATTCAAAAGAATAATGAGGTTAAAAATTCACCTGCAATTTTTAACCTCTTTTATGATTAATGGAGAGAAGCGAAAAATCAGACCAAAATATATATCTACAAAGATAATTAATGAAAAGGAATGCGGGGAAACACAGGTTATGATACATATGTAAGCGACATCAAATTAAGAAAATAATAAACGGAGGGAGATTTTATAATGAGCAAAATAAAAACATGCGTAAGTTTGTATAGCTTACAAGATGAATATTTAAATAAGCGTATGAGCTTGGAGGATATCTTTAAATTTTTGGCAGAGAATTCAGTGGAAGGAATTGAGATTATTCCGGATCAGATGATGCATAACGCCCCCCATCCTTCGGAAGAAACTTTAGCAGAATGGGATCGACTAGTATCTACTTATAAAATGAAGCCAGTCATTGCGGATGTCTTCTTAAATACAAACCTATACAAGAATCGAGAATTAACTAAAAAAGAATGTGTTGATTTACTAGTTGAGGAAATTAAGCTAGCAAATCGGTTAGGGATAAGGTTAATTAGATTGGTTTCTATGGTACCCGCTTTTATCATTGAACCATTATTGCCATATGCTGAAAAATATAATGTTACCTTAGCTTTAGAAATACATGCAGGTTTGAGTTTTGATGTTAAGAAAACGCAAGATTTTATCAAAGAAATGAAGAGAATGAATTCTCCTTATGTAGGACTAGTGATTGATACGGGAATCTTCTGCCGCAGGTTACCAAGAGTAATGGCTAATTATTGCAAGCAGCATTTAGGTACAAACCAGGGAGTGATTGATTATGTCAATGATATCTTTGAGCATGGGAAAGATCCTAGAAAAGTATACCTGGAAAATGGCGGATTCCCAGATGAAATGAAACAACTATTAAAATCAGAAGCTGACCACTTCTTCGCTCATTTCTCGGATGGATATGAAAATGAGCCATACAGTGTTTTAGATGAATATATGCCTTATATTAAACATTTCCACTTTAAGTTGTTTGAAATGACAGAAAATGGCGAAGAGTATTCGATTGATTATAAGGGAATCCTGCAATATCTACATGAGAAAGGATACGATGGTTATGTGTCCACGGAATATGAAGGAAACCGCTGGGTGCTCCCTGGAAACCCAATGGAGGAAAAAGAACAGGTTTTAGCACACCAAGCGCTTATTCGAAACGCCATTAAAGAATTAGAAGGACAGGAGGTTTACTGATATGTTTGATAATAATGTTTTCCTCGAAAATACTTGTAAAAATATAGAGGACGCAGGTACCATTACCGGCTTTGAATTGAAGACCAATATTACCTATTATAGGGGCATTCCGCTATCGATGGTAAATGAATTTGGTGTTGAAGTTGACGGCGAAAAAGTGGCACGCGGGAATATTGTCTGCTCAGTGGATGAAGTAGATTGGTTTACTTTAGATGAAATGGAAACCGTTACATCCTACAAATGGGAGTATGGAGAACCGCTAACAGTTCGAGTACTCAAAGAGGGCGGGTTAACCAAGGGAAGTCACGAGGTTGCATTAGATGTAATCGTGCGTACTGCCTATATACCTGTTCCATTAGCCGGAAGAAAGGTAAGGACTGTTGAGATAGCTTAATAAATAACTACAATAAATAGAGGGTAAAAATCTATAAACGATTTTTACCCTCTTTCTATTGTAAAAATATTACCTTTAGCCAAACAACAAATTAAATTCAAATAACCTAACCTCATGAGGTTGGAGTTCTCCATTCAATATGATGGAATGATTCTCAACAAGTTTATGCTCAACTTTCATATAAGGAACACAGATTTGCTTTAGGTAATCCACTTCATCCGATTTCATGTCGTCCACAGTACCAAATTTCAACCATTCATCTAGCACACTGCCATGCTCGCGATTCAGTTTTAGTTCTTTTACACGAAATTTCCCATTGGCAATACCTTGTATTTCCAATGTAAGATTTAAAGGCTCATTGTTCTCAAAAATATCGTATTGTTCGTGAATACCTGTACTTCCCTCAGGATGCAGGTAATAAGAGTAATTGAAATGTTTATAGTTAAAACATAGTACTTGGTAGCGCTCACCTGATTTTTTTGTGACGATATAATTGTCACCCTTTGCTACTAACAGTTCTCCTAATTGTTTTAACAGGACCAAAGCATGGTAACTCGGTTTTTTTACGCCATTTTTCGTCACCAAACCAGCACCGCCATGCAAAAGATTTTTAGAATCTCTAAAATCACTGAATATATCAGAGCACAACCAGTATCCCAACATGTTCACTTGATTTTGATTCAAATTCTCAATAATATTTTTTGACATATAAGATGCTTTAAAGCAGCTATCATTAAGAAAGTTACGATTGGAGATGCTGATATTCCATTCAGTCACATTAAGTTCTAAATGATCAAATCCCGCCTTCTTTAAAGATTTTCTTACTTCATTTAGCTTGTTTAGTACATAATCTGGATTGGTCGAATGCAAATTTTTAATGGGAACCCGGTATTTATCCCGGTCGATTTCTATTGGATAAAGATAAATGGACAAAAAGTCAGGCTGAATTTCTTCTCGTCTCCAATGTTGCAGTAACAAATCGAGTTTGTCTCCTTCTAAATCCATGCTTAACCCACATCCGCCAACCTTTGCTCCAGGAACAAGTTCTTGCGTAATCTTTTTAAATCCGCTGAATATATTAAAATACTCTTCAAATTGACTGGGACCCTGACATTGATTATTCTTAAATTTATCTAAGAAGTAGTCTCCTTCTTGCTGATTATTACTAAATACATCCGTATGCGGTCTCCACATTTCGAAGTACCAGGTCTCGACTTCTTCAATGCCATAGCGTTCAATGCATTGTAGCAAAAATGCGGTTACCAGATTTTTCCATTCCTCTAGATTCCTTTCACTTACCGTTTGGACCACAAGGGTCTCTCCAATGGCTTTTTGAATGATTTTAGGTTTAGGACCAATTTCAATGAAGGGTTTTAATTTATTTTTAACCAGGAAATCCAACAATTTGTTGGTATTCGAGAAATTGTAAGTGATGGTTCCCCCAGAGCGGTCTTCCAACAACATATCATCACTAAACACCCCCCAAAATCGGGCATAGGTAAAGCCGATTTCAGATTGCAGAAGGTTAATTTGCTCTTGCATATCCGAATTCAATAAATCTCTTGCATAACCTATATTAAGTAACTTATTCCAATACTTTGTAAAAGCATCGGTTTTTCCAATTTCAACAATTTCGGTTTCCGTAGTTTTTGTGGGGAGTGCTTGAATACTTTTGTCTTGGTTACTCTTTAGATAATGGCGCAGCTCAGATAGTGCTTCATTCATTTCTTGATTACTGATACCGTCAGAAGGGGCCTCTTCTTTCTCTGTTATATCTGACATTTGTTTTCTATATTCTACTGGTTTTAATTGATAACTTTCATTAAAAACTCTATTAAATGCCGATAAATTCGGAAATCCGTTATCTAATGCAATGCGTGTAATTGGTTTATTAGAGTTTACCAATTCGTTAACAGCATGTGCTAGACGAATTTCATTCAAGTATTGAGAAAACGTTTTACCTGTTTGTTTTTTAAAAAATTTGGACAAATAGGGAATCGAGAGGTAATGTATGCTCGCAACTTCCTCTAATGATAAAGGCTCTCGATAATTACTTTGAATATAATCAATGATTTCAGTCAATCTATCATTTTGACCTTTGATAGACGAATTTAGTGGCAATTGATTTACATTCTTCAAATAATTGATACTAAGAGTTGAAATGAATTTATATGTTTTTTCTAAGAATTCGACTTGCGAAAAATTGTTTACCTTCATATGAACTGTTAATAAATCTTCGATAACTATTCTTAACTCCTGATCCGATAAACTAGCATGTTCAATTGAATTACAAGTGAATAGTAAATTTTTTTGAGCAAGCAGGGAACTTAACTCAAAGTAATTAAAATGGAAAACAACAAATAAATTATCTTCTTCAGACTGGAAAGAATGAAATTCATTAGAATTCACCAATACAAAATCAGCACTTTTCATTTGAATGATCTTATTGTTAACTTTTACCTGTAAATTACCCTTTATGATATAAATCAATTCAATTTCTCTATGGGCATGTTCCAGGTTACTTTTGTAGCTCATAACTGAAATAGTTACTAATTTCGAATCTATTGATGATTGGAAAGTATGTGTACCACCCAATTCCATCCCCTCCATAAAAAGCTGTACTTTTCAAACTACTATTTCTTAATATAACATATTCATAATTTATAATTCGACAACTTATCCTAATCTTCTTTAAAAATTTAATATTTCAACCATACCGACGAAGGGCTTAAGAAACCTATATCAATGAAGGGAAAAAATGTAGGTAATGTTAACCAAATATACACGTCTTAATAGTTCCCTAGCCCTTATTTTTTTATAAAATAAGATTTGAATAGAATAGGAAGAAAGGTTGTTGCAAATGGCTTTTAAACCTCGTATTGAATCAAAGGAATTAAAGATTTTGAGAGTGTTACATACACGGATGATGTTATCAGAAAAGGACAAGCAGCACTTTTTCACCCTTAAGAAGGGTTATGAAGGAGAAGTCATGTTTGATACAATGACCGAGAAGCTTCAATGCGAATGCTATATTTTGAATGATCTGCTGTTTAAGGTAAACAACACCACTTTTCAAATAGACTCCTTGATTATTATTTCTGGGAGAATCTGCTTTTACGAAGTTAAAAATTTCGAGGGGGATTATTTTATTGAGTTCAACACAAACCGTTTATACAAGAAGCCCCAAAAAGAATATAATAATCCCCTTCTCCAATTGAATCGCAGCGAATCCCTGCTCCGTCAATTACTCCAGAATATTGGGTATAACTATCCGATTGAGTCCCAAGTCGTTTTTATCAATCCCGAATTTACCCTATACCAAGCACCCCTCGACAGTCCTATTATTTTTCCAACACAAATAAATAGCTACTTGAAAAAATTAGATGCAATTCCTTCTAAATTAAACGGAAAGGATAAAATGCTTGCTGACAAATTGATTTCCCTTCATATTGAAGAAAATCCATATACCATACTGCCACATTATGAATATAAGCAGGTGCGCAAAGGAATGACTTGTGAAGTGTGTAACTCATTTTCGATCTATGTTAACGGTAAGATATGTAAGTGTGGTGACTGTGGGCACGAAGAGTTGGTTACTGCTGCAGTTTTGCGAAATGTAAGCGAAATAAAGATTCTATTTCCTAAAATGAAGATTACCACAAATTTAATTTTTGAATGGTGCGTGGTGATAGAGTTAAAAAGGACAATAAAGAGGATATTAGTGAAGAATTATAAACAGATTGGAGTTCGTCAATGGACTTATTATGAATGAACTACTAGTCTTTGCTATCGATTGGAGTTTTGGTCTTCATGGAGTTGATGATGACCTTTTCTTTGGCTTTCTTTCGGAGTTTTGGTCTTCATCGGCTTGATGATGACCTTTTCTTCGGCTTTCTTATGAAGTTTTGGTCTTCATGAGCTTAATGATGACCTTTTCTTTGGTTTTCTTATGAAGTTTTGGTCTTCATGAGCTTAATGATGACCTTTTCTTTGGCTTTCTTTCGGAGTTTTTGTCTTCATCAGATTGATGATGACCTTTTCTTGGTTTTCTTTCGGAGTTTTTGTCTTCATCAGCTTGATGATGACCTTTTCTTTGGTTTTCTTATGAAGTTTTGGTCTTCATCAGCTTGATGATGACCTTTTCCTCGGCTTTTGTTCAAAGTTTTGGTCTTCATCAGCTTGATGATAACCTTTTCTTCGGCTTTCTTATGAAGTTTTGGTCTTCATCGGCTTGATTATGACCTTTTCTTCTGTTTTCATTCGGAGTTTTGGTCTTTGTCGGCTTGATGATGACCTTTTCTTCTGTTTTCATTCGAAGTTTTGGTCTTCATCGGCTTGATGATGACCTTTTCTTTGGTTTGCTTATGAAGTTTTGGTCTTCATGAGCTTAATGATGACCTTTTCTTTGGCTTTCTTCCGGAGTTTTGGTCATCAGTGCTTCATGATGGTTATTAGTACAAGTAATGCTGTCTAGTAAAAATAAAAATCCCACCTTCCATACAAAAAGTGGGATTTTTTTATATTAAATCCTCGTTCATCATACCTGAACTGCTTCAGCTCCCTCATAAATCCGAAATGCTGGAACAATCGTGTCTGAAACAATTTCTTTTCCTTTTTCACGAATGAAGTCCAATTTATAATAGGCATCAAATCTTTGGCTGATTTCCGTTTTCACCAGTTCAGGCGGGGTGACGACGATGAATTGGAACTTCAGTTTTTCGGCCACGGCGAAGATTGGGTCAAGGACGTGTGCCGATGCAGCTTGTCCGAACGGATTATCACAAACTAAAGGCACCCAACTTTGATCTGTTTCGCTTTTAACGGATAATAACATCATCATCATTACCATTCGGGCTGATAACTTCTGTCCGCCGCTGCCGTCGGATTTCGTCTTAGAACCTTGATTAATAGTCTGCCAGGTTGAATAATGCTCTCTTTGCGGTTTCCCATACATAAAGGCATTATCCGTTCGCATATTATAGACGAGCAGCTCAGGGTATCGATTTCGGAGTGATACAAATAAAATTTGCTCATCACTTATGAGTTGTTTTATTTCTTCGTCTAATAATCGATTATGGTCATCAATCATATCAAATTGTTTGGTAATTTTGTTAATGGCCGTTACAAAATGCTGCTTCAGAAGTGGTTCGATATCTTCAGCTTTTTTGGGCAAGATGTCTTCTTTGAGCTGAACGAGTGGGAAGGATCCTCGTTCATTTTTTAGCTTCATTTTCGAAACCATGGAACGAATGGCCTCTGAAATACTCATCACTTTCATGCTGGCTCGGCTGGCCCAGAAGTTTTGAGCCTTTTCTGCTCTTTCTTTGTCGCGCTCTAATTGTTCCAATCCACTTTGTGAAAAACGTTTCATATTTTTAACAATCGTCTGGATATGAGTATAATGCCTTGTATCCATATGGTCTAGTGTCGTTAATACTTCATTTTTAAAGCGAATCTCCCAATCTTTTCCTTCAATCGTGAGCTTTAAATTCCTTAATGATTGATCAATTTTCGCATGCTTCTCCTTGCCTTCTTCCTGAATCACTTGATGTCCTTCACACCAGGATAAGATACATGCTTTTCCATGACTCTTAATTTTTTCTAAATCATGATTCGTAAAGGCTGCCGCTTCCTCCTTTAGGATAACGGATAAGGTTAACAAATCCCCTTCGAAACCCGCAATATTCGTTTCTGTTTCTTTTTGGCGTTTCTCAGCCTGCTTTACTTCCTCTTTCGTTAATTTCGTTTGGTCTTTAATTTCTAAAGCCTTTACTTCTAAGTCAAAGCCTTCCCATTCTTCCGGCTGTTTTTCATGCTTTTCAACTTTCTTTCCTGACTTGTCACGCTGTTCGGTCGCATGCTTTAAGGAAGTTTCTGCTACTGTTACAGCCGTTCCTTGTTCCCGTTCTTCTTTTTCCGCTGTCTTCGCTTCCTTCTGTGCGGTTTGCAACATGGTTTCTAATATACTTATAGGTTCATCTGGTTCTGCGGCTTTATTCCAGTCTTGATCATGGGCTGTTAGTTTTTTCTCTAATTTCTTTTGCTGCTTTTGTTCTGTTTCTTTTTTTGCTTGAAGAACGAGTAATTCTCTAGCCTGTTCTTCCTTTGATTTCTGGAGCTGTTTTAGCTCTCCAATACTTCCGTTTATCTTTTCTAATAAATGTGATGAAAGATGAGGGACCTCATCACATGGATCTGCTTTTTCATCAGTAGGAAAAACCGCTTCTTCTATAAAGAACCTGATCTCCTTTATAGTTTGTTCGGATGTCAGCTTCCATTCTAAATACGTTTGATTCCACTGGTTTTGCAGTTCAACTGTATTTTGGAGCTCTTTTCCTATTTCTTGCTGCTGAGAACCTAAGGCTTCCTTTTGTTTCTCTTTCTCTAATTTCACTCGTTTATTTTCTTGATGAAGAGTTTTTTCTTGATCAAAATCCTCTAATGTTTCCACATCTTTTGTAAGCTTTTCTATTTTACCTTTTGTATTCTCCAGCTGTTCTTTTAGCTGAAGTTGCAATTCTTTTTCTTTTTCTTCTTGTGCTTGGATTTCCTGTAAATTTTTTTTCTTAGAAAGACGCGCGTTTTGTTCCTGATTGAGAGCTTTTTCGATATCAATAGAAAGATCGCTTGATAAAAATCGATCGATTTCCTTTAAAACACGACGTAAGGAGGTTTCTGTTTTTTCAATTTCAAGGAGTGTATCTTTCTTTTCTTCTATTTGTTTAGCAATCTTTATTTTCCAGTTGGTGAATTGGTTTTTATCCGTTAATAGCTCTTGCTCGGTTCCGTTAATGATCACAAAGGAAGTTTGATGATATTCGCTGTTCATTTCCTCCCGCAAGAAAATCGGAACAGGACTTTTGAACATTCTTCCGGAAAGAACCTGCTGATTTATTTTTTGCCATTGCTGCCCGCTTACGACCAAACCGTATGGAAGGAGTGGATACTTCATAAGGTTATTCGCTAGGTCCTCTGCACGTAAGGATTGGAGAAATTGGGTACCATAAAACACATCAATGCCAGTCTTCTCATCGATCCATTCCTTTAATTCTTTTACATCTTTATTTGCTACCCAAAAGGGCTCATCGTTTAAGGAATGGTCGAGTTGTGTTTCCCATAGTTCTTTTTTAATTTGTTCAGCTTGTTGTCGGTTATTGCTTAGTATTTCTTCTATTTGTATAGAATACTTCGATAAGAGCGAGTGAGTAAACGGTGCTGTGGCATCATCTAATAAACCATGAAGTTTATCTAATAATTTTGCTTCTCTTTGCATTTGCTCTTCATTTGCTAGGTTTAATTCTTCACATTTTTCTTCTGAAAACTGAATCGATTGGACGAGGGTACCATGTGAAGTGGCAAGTTGGTTTTGCCGTTCACTAGATTCTTTATCTTTTGCTTGCACCTCTACTAATCTAGCCTTTTTGTCTTCAATTTGTTTAAAAAGACTTTCGATCAATCCCTTTAAGTCATAGCTTAAGCGGTCGCCAAATGCTTGGATTAGTGCCGCTTCCTTGGACTCAAAGGCATGCATCTGCGTGTAAAGAAAATCAATTTCAGTACTAAGCTGAGCAATCTTTTTTGTCTTTTGTTTATCCTGTTGCGACAGCTCCGTTCCTTTTTTCTTTAAGAACTTTTGATATCCCACATACTGCTTAATCGCTTCTTGTATGGATAAATAGGACTGCTCCCATTGCTTTTTAGCTTCTTGTTTGATTTCTTCCATTCTTTGATTCACTTGCTCTAAGCCACTATTTTGTTCCAATGTGGCTATCTGCTGGGAAAGAGAGCGAATGGTTTGTTCGTTTTCACTCCACTCTTTCAATAAAGCCTGAAATACTAACGCTTCTTTTCGCTCCTGTTTCTCTAGAACGATGGCTTGTAAGGAAGTATGTTTCTTCCTTTCTTCCACTAATTTCTTTTCCCAATCCATAACTTCACTGTGAGCTTTTGCATACTCCAGGTTGTCTTTTTGATAGCGTAGTTCTGCTTGCCTTATGATTAATTTCTCCATGTCTTTTTCTAAAGTAAGCAGCATTTCCTCTTCCGTTTGCTTCAAATGCTCTAAAGCACCAAGCAGTTGTCTTCCTGCCTGTATACTTGCTTGAACAATTTCTTTATGTTCTACACCTTTAGCTAGATGCTCTTCAAATGGGACAATGTCTTCTAAAAACTCTTTATGGGCTTGCTCTCTTTTTAATAGAACAGGCAGGTCCTTAGCGATACTTGCCTGACTCTTGAAAATCTCCACAAGATCGTTTTTTTGATGTTCCGTCCTGTGCAAGACTTGACTAACAGTGGGAACAATTCGTTTTTGGAACAGGGAATGATCATCTTCCGCTCCCTCAAAGTATTTCCCAACGCCGCCCTCATCCTTGTTAATATCCTTCATAATATCCCAGTCTTTACGGTTAATTCCGTATGTATCAAGGATGCGATAGTGCTTCTTAGTATCTCGGTAAACGTCATATCCATTCCATTTTAAATAGTCCTTTAAACTTTCGATTTCAGCAACCTCATCATTATCGTAGAGTGGAATATGCTCAAGCGCTGCCTCTTCTTTCCGTTCAAATTCTCTCGTATAAAAGGTAATAGTAGGGAGGATTTTTGCTTCCTGTTCCAATGTTTTACTTTCATATCCACTTTCTTCACTCATCGAGATCCGTTGTTCGGCTGAGAACATTCCTCCAGTTATCAGATACCGACGGTCAGCACCATCCAATTCCCATTGAATGAGAACATGAAAGGTATAGGGAATAAATTGTTCTTTATTATTAAAGAAGAACTGTTGATAATAACGATTGTTTTGTTTCCCCCACGAAGTCCCAGGTTTGAGTATTTGGAAGATCGTTTGAAGGAACACACCTTTCCCGCCCCCATTCATCATCGCTATAAGGGCATTGGTTGATGTCTCTTCATTATGGAAATTAAAAGTGGTATCTTTATATTGCTTTTGCATGCCATCATACTTCAAGTTTACAATTCTAATTCGATGGATCTTCGGCATGCTCATCCTCCTCTGTTGTCATTAATTGCTTAAAAACTTCATAACGGTCATAATCGTGATACAGGTATTCAATTCGCTCAAAAAGCTCTTGTTTTGGTATCACCTTAGCTATATCGTCCCGATCAAGAATGACGATCAGCCCCTCCGTCTCTAATAAACGCATAGCTCCGGCAATTAAACCGATTCTTGTTCGTCTATTGCCTTTTTTTACTCCATAATCGTCCGTGTCAACCTCCATGTATTTCCAGGTAGTTACAACTTCCTTCATATCAATTCGTTCGTTTTCCCCGAAGGTCGGTTTAGCTTTAAGAATGCTATCCCATTGAATCATTAGGTCGTTGACTTTCCGTTCTAATGCGTAATAGCTAATCCCTTCCCGCTTCGTGCGAATTTTTGCAGCCTGTTTGCGATCGATGGCAGCTAAAAATGACATAATGACAACACTGATAAGATGAAAATGTTTCTTATTTTCGACTTGTCGATGCTTTTCTTTCATATGGGTAAAATTGGTAGCAAAGACGGAGCCAGTAGGCTGAACAACTAATTGGATGCGTTTTGGCGATTCAATGATATATGTACCAGATTCGTCTGCTAATAAAAGAACTGTCTGTCTCACTTCTGGATCGAAATAAGTCTGGAAGTGTTCACTATTCTCGTCGATTACTTTATCTTTTAATAAAGTAAAATAGACAGCGGATGCTCTTTTGATCGTGTCTGCATTCATCCTTTCTCCTCCTGTACACATAGTTTAAAAGGGGACATTTTCGTTTGATACCATAAAAAAGGCTCCGCTTTATGATCAAACTTGGTAAAGATTTTTGTACCCTCAAAAGTTTGAAATTGAGGATATTCCTTCATTAGTTTATAAAGAAGAATTTCCCTCTCATCACTTAATGTTTCTTCCTTTCGATACAGCACTTGAACCTTCAGTGGCTTTTTATCGAACATCATCCATAAATCAATCGTTTCAGATTCTTCAAACCATAAATCCTGCACTTCTAATGGCAATGTCGCTAAATCAGCTATCGAAAACTCTCCGTTGGTTTGTAAAAATTGAAAAACATAACTCCATGCCTTAATGACAGATTCCCAGTTCGTCACTCGCAGACGAGTAATGCTTTCTTCTGCCTCCTCTTCAATTACGGAATCGGTTAGTTGTTTTTCATCGAATTCTTGCTCACCCCAAATCCAATCGAGCGGCAAAATAAATTCATTCTTCGGTGAAAATAAAGGAGAAAGCACCGTTTCGATTTCCGTAAAAGTTTGAATTCCATTCTTCATGAACCAATTTTCATAAATATGCTCTCGAAAGGAGACCAAACTGTTTTCCCAAAACAAGGAAGGGTTTTCCACTTTTAATTTCATTTCATAGGAAATATTTTGAATAACCAGCTTAGCAAAACGATCGTGCAATTGCCTTGTATGGCCAATTTTTTCTTGGAGAAGAATCAATTCTTTCTGAATATAATCATCTTCTTCATTTCTTTTCGTTTTATCGATCATACTAGTGATGGTACGGAAGTGGTTTTTTTCTTCTTCAAATTGCTTTTCAATTTCCACACGATTGTCAGCCCTTTGCCATTCCTCTTCCATCAATAAGATTTTGGGATTGTTGATCATTTCCTTTTGAAAGGAGAATTCCTTTGCCATTAAGCGGTTTACTCGTGAAATGAGGTGATCGAGGTTTCGAGTAGCTTTTCTAAAATTTCCGTTTTTAATCAGCTGCATACTGTAGAGTTGTTCAATCGTTATCGAGAATTCTTCAGCCATTTCCCTGCTCATAAAAATCATTTCCTGAGCAACATCCGTGAGTTTATAAACAATGGATCCGCCCATCTCTAAATTCGTATATAATTCATCCATTGTGACATATCGGAAGACCTGAGTCTCCCAGGATTGTCTTATTTCATCGTAATATAAGGCTTCAAACGGTTTACTATACTCTTCTTTCCCCTGATACAGGAGCCCGCTTGTCACCCGTTCAATTTGCTTATCGTCTGCTAAAAGCTTCATTTGCTTAATGGAATCTTCTACCATATACTTGATATCTGACTTGCGTCTATGATCATCATCATTTAATTCTCTATAAAAGATGGTCAGTAGCACTTGCATGAGAATGGTTTGGATATGAGGTTTAAGCTCACCCACTTCCATTCCCTTCCCAAGCTCAAACAGTGGATTTAATCGTTGCATTCGCTGGGCGAATCCTTCCCATGATTCGTTCACATCCATCGCCTCCATGTTTCTATGTTTAAGACTTCTTGTGGGATCCGCTTATTTTCTTGCCATAATTGCATTAATAAGACTTGCTCCTCTTCCGTAAACCATTGAAAGAATGCATCACGGTATTTGCTGTTTTGTGTTTGCCCTTGTTTCTGGTCATTCCTTTGTTCTAGACATTGTATCATTTTGCGATAAATTTTTAAGGCAGGCTGAATACAGCTATCCGAGTATTTTTCGATAAGCCGAATGAGGATCCCGTATCCTGCGGCATCAAGGTCTCCTGCGTAATAGAAAAGATAGGGTTTGGACGGAAATATTCTGAAGAAAAAGGAAAAGCTCCGTTCGATTTTAGTCCCCTCACCATATATGATTAGTTCAGGTTCATAATCGAGTTGACTGGCTTCCAATAACTTAATGGAAGTATGGAAGAATGATAGATTTTCGACGATCAGAACCCGCTGAATATCTTTAATTTCTTTCCCTTGTTTCATCCAAAATACAAAAGGCTCCCCGTAATTCACCATTTTAAGTTGCTCTTCAGATACTCCAATTCTAGCTAAAAACCCTTTTCCATCCGGAAAGCTATCGTTGTCTAGTAAGAATTTTTCATGACCAAAGAGCTCCAGACTTCTTTCTTCGAATGACACGTTTTCCCGTTCCTGACTGGATTGGAGAAAAGTATAAACATGTTGGATTCGATTCCATTCGTCTTTCGTTTGCCATTCGGGATGCCGTTCATAAAAGGAAAAATCAAACTGATCACCTAATTTCATCATTTCAAGACGATCCCATTTGAGTGTCTGAACTTTTATATTAACCCAGTAATATAAGGCAAGCGCTGGGCTTCTTCCATTATATTGATTATTTGGAATAGGAATCAGTTGTCCTTCCGCTTGCAATGTTTCAATGGCACGATAAAACAACGAATAGCCGTCCATTTCAAAATAATCATCCAAAAGCTTACGCAGCTGAAATTCCAAATCGTTTATATTTATTTTCTTTTTTTGTTTTGGGTGTTGAATATCAGCAATAAAACCTCTTACCCTAGTTTCAATGATATCGATAATAATTCACCTACTTTAATCTCTTAGTGTCATAGAAATAGACTCCTACTATCCAATTTGGACATCCTTTTATTATAAACTAGTTGAGTGATGGTTGGTAAATGAAATTTTCTTGATATAATGTTGTCTGCATAGAGATTTGGAGTCAGTCAACGACAAAAAGGGTCCGTCTCCCAAAGGAGTAATGCTTTACTCGATTGGGGGCCTGACCCTAAAGAACTATTGAATTATCATTGGTAATCTATTCACTTCATCAAAATCTAGATTATGGCTTAACTTATCCCATAGCACTTCAGGATCGGCTACGTTTGCATATTGACAACATTCGATAAATTTCTTCTTAACTTCATCAAAAGATGTTTCAGGGTGAATTAGTTCTATATGTCTTTTTGTACCTTTGGCGGTTACTATCTTAATATCACCTAAAGGAATTCCAGGCGTATCAGCCTGTGTTTGCTCAATTTTTATACGATTAGATAAATCTAACACTTCGGTATCCATAAGGGCCCTCTCCGTCAAATTATTCAAGTGAACACTCCCATGCACAAATGTAAATGCCACAATAAAGGGGATACTAAATTTAGCATCCTGTAATGTTTTAGGATGACAACGATCCTCAAGTGGTTGACATAATATATTCGCTGTTTCATTTACCCCTATCACAATTTTGTCAATTTCATCATGCCTACAATGGGTCCTAAGTACAAGGGCAGAGTTAATAAAGGGATGTGAGTAACGACAGCTAGGATAAAGTTTAATAGATGTATCGGAAAACGCCCATGTTTCAGAGTCCAATAATACGCTTCGTTGTTTTTCATTTAAATTCTTCCCAAAATAATTTAGAAAGAGGCCCGTCTTCCCATCCAGACAACTTGCAGGTGCTGTCACCCCTTCTCGGGCCAAAAATGCTGCTTGAACACCTCCCATTGATGAAAAGGCCGGATAAATGGATCTAGCTTGGGAACCAGTCCCAACACCTGGCTCTTTACCGCCAGCTACTTGCATATATGCCAGTCCCAAGGCATGAACTAACTCATTATCATCTAATCCAAGGACCAGTCCAGCAGTTATGGCGGCACCTAAATAACCAAACAGTTGACTTAAGAACCATTTGGAATCCGTACCAGTACCCCTGGGTTCGATTGCATATCCCAGTCGACACAATAACTCGTTTCCTAGGGCAACTGCAGTAATAAGATCCGTGCTCCTTGAATCCTCAGCGTCAGCAGCTGCTAATGCGGCAGCTAATGTAACAGGGGTTGGATGGATTCTAGCTAAATCATTGATATCATCATAGTCTAAAGCATGTGCTAAAGCCGTATTAGCAAATGCAGCATAGGCGGGAGGTAATCGATGCTCACTTCCTATTACTCGACCTGCCCCACCTTTTACACCAATAGAAAGACCCGCTATAGATTTTAAAGCGATAGGTGCTCCTTTATAAGAAGCTAAGGAAATGGCAATTGTATCGCATAAATGAAGAATCACCTTTTCACGAATTTCCTCTGGCAATCCTCGTTTCTGTCTTTGACGAATGGCATGTACAATCTCATGGCTTAATGACAAAATAGCTCCTCCTAGTGTTAATTGATGTTACTTTAAGTTAGGTCATATGATCATCTAGGTGCGAAAGTTTGGTTATTATCTACAGGTCCGATTAAATATTTATAATTTTCCGAAAATTGAATGTATATTTTTTCAATCCTATGACTATTATACGACAAGGAAGCCTACTTTCGGGTTGTTCTCTGAATTGTTTCAATCCTTAGAATTAAATAGAAAAAAAGCTTCAAGAATCAAGCTTTTTATTTTGGTAAGGCTCCTTGTTTAGAAACTCATATCATAATAAAATATTTTCCCACCATTACAGGTATATCGTTTCCGTTTTAATACCACTTAGATAGTCCCCCTATAAGAAATATCTCCTGTAAGTAGAGCAACAAAAATCATGACTACACAGGTTCCTATTGCCCACTTTAAAAGGAGAAGTACAAGCGCTTTATTAACGACAGATACTTTCTTGATAAAGAACATTCAAGCGAAACTTACATACCTCTAGGTATTCATTAGATTGATTAAATGAATATACATAATGAAAACTTGGTAAATCAACATTTTGATTAGGCTGGTAAGTCTCTAACCCCCCAAAAAAAGCACCCTTGAAAAAAGGATGCAATCTTATTACTAACGTGCACTTTTAATTCAATGGTTACCCCCAGGGCTTTAAAGCTTTAAGGGCTGGGGGTCAGACCCAATACCCTTGTTAAAATTTATTAAAAAATCCTCCGCTTGGTTTGCTGGTAAAGCTTGGCTAAAGTAATATCCTTGAACTTGGTCACATTGTTGTAACCGAAGGAAATCTAATTGCTCCTTCGTTTCAACGCCTTCTGCAATTACATATTTGTTTAAACTATGAGCCACTTGAATGATCGCCTTCACAATGTTTTTATTCTGTTCATATTCAGGTAAGACTCTAACAAATGATTGATCAATTTTAACAAAATCAAGGGGCAATTTACTTAAATAACTTAGCGAAGAAAAACCCGTTCCAAAGTCGTCTAATGTTAAATGAATACCCATTGATCTTAATTTATTCAATATTTCTATCGTTTTTTGGACATCAACCATTGCGATCGATTCTGTTATTTCAAGGTTCAAATATTTTGGTTCAAGGTTGGTCTCTTTTAAAATTGTTTTTACCGTATCCAAAAAATCTATATCTAAAAACTGTCGAATAGAGATATTTACACATATAACAACAGGTGGATATCCCGTCTCTTGCCAAAGTTTATTCTGCCTGCAAGCTTCCCAGAGGACCCAATTCCCAATAGGAACAATTAAACCTGTTTCCTCAGCTATCGGAATAAATTCACTAGGCGAAATGAAGCCTTCCTCTAAATCATTCCATCGAATCAAAGCTTCAAATCCCGTAACTTTATGGATATGGATATTAATTTCAGGCTGGTAATACAACCGAAACGCCTGCTCCTGTAACGCTTTTCTTAACTTATTTTCTAATTGCACCTTTCTAATGTTGGTTTCCGCTTTATTAAGGCTATAAAACTGATAATTGTTTTTACCCTTACTTTTAGCATCATACATCGCCATATCTGCATTTTTAATTAGACCTTCCACCTCAAGTCCATCCGAAGGATAGAAGCTAATTCCAATACTTGGAGTAATAAACACTTCGTTGCCTGATAAAACAAAAGGAGAAGACAATGTTTCATGAATCTTATTTGCTGTTCGTTCTGTTTCCTCTTTAGTGGTGTTATTTAATAAGAGAATAAATTCATCTCCACCCTGACGGCAGATTAAATCATTTTTACTTACAGAACTCATAAGTTTTTCTGCTGTTTGTTTTAATAAAATATCACCTACACTATGCCCAAACGTATCATTGACCACTTTAAATCTGTCTAAATCAATAAATAAGACAGCTAACATTTGCTTAGCCTTTTCAGCACGAGCAATAGATTCTTTAAAACAATCGCGAAAATTATTTCTGTTTAGCAATCCTGTTAATGTATCATGATATGCCAGATGTTTTATTTTTTCTTCGTTCTTTTTTCGTTCTGTTATATCATGGGCCAGCAGCACTATTTGTTCCACTTCCCCATTTTTTTCAGTATTAGGGATACCTTTCGTCTCGACTACTACTATATGACCATCTTTATGTATCAACTTAATTTCAACTTGATCACTAATTTTATTTAGCACTCTAGTATGTAATGTTTTCAGTGTTTTAACGCGATCTTCCCTATGAATAAACTCAAAAACGAATTTCCCTTCGCATTCTTTGGAAGAATAACCAACGATTTTTTGAAAAGAGGGAGAGGCATACATTATTTTTCCATTCCTATCTAGGATAGTGATTAATTCGGATGCATTTTCAACAATCAGCCGATATTGCTGTTGATTTTCTATAGCCGCTTTAATCCCCTTTTGAATTAAGTAGTAATATAGAAATCCACTTAACAATATATAAAAAGAACCCTTTGCATTTTGCAGCCACTTTACTTCTGACTTAAAGAAATATATCAATACCCAATCGGATAACAAAACCCACAAAACGCTAATCGCCATATATATGATAACAATGCGAAATGCAGTTTTCTGGTAGTATGTCCAATTTCTCCACATTACGATTAACCAATTCCCTTCATGTGTCATACTTAAACGCAATCGGTCTTATTTAGAGTCCTTCATAAACTTATCCTCTATTCACCCTTACCATATTAAAAGAAACATACTTCAAAATAATTCAGAGACCGAATCAATGGTAAGTCCCCCCTTACAAGCGGTCTTCCTGCTGGTTCCGGCTTTGTCTTTTTTATATCTTTAATGATTTATGATTTAATTAGGGCTATTGCTCTTATTGATTCTTTAGATAATCTTCAATTAACTCAATAAATAAGTTCATAGTTTTCGTATGTAAGTCGACAGTTTCTGTAATAACGGAAAAATTTCTTTTTATCGGTGTCCCTTTAACATTTAATACTTGAATGGTACCAAGTAGCCTTTCTTTTTTAACCGTAAGTTCAGATAAATAACTAATACCAAGCCCCGCTTCGACTGCTTCTTTAATTAGTTGTGTGCTGCCGAACTCCATTAACCTAGTAGGACGTATTTGCAAAGTTTCAAATAATTTTTCTGTTGCATCTCTTGTTCCAGAACCTTCTTCACGAACAATCCAATTCTCTTGTTCTACCTGTCTTCGTGTAACTTCCTTATTGAAATAAATTGGATATTTCCCTCCTGCTACGATATACATTTGGTCCGTTGAAACTGTTTTAATATATATATTTCGATGAGATATCTCACCTTCTACAATTCCTACATCAATCTCATGACTTAAGATTGCTTTTGCTATATCTCTTGTGTTGCCAATCTGTACCGAAGGAATGATATTAGGAAATCGATACTTCATTGTTGCAAGTATATGCGGTAAAACATATTCACCAAAAGTATAGCTGGCACCAATTTTTAATAGTCCTGTTGGCTCATTATTTAATTCATTCACTAACATAGACATTCTTTTATATAAAGCTGTTATTTCTTTAGCATGTAAATAGACAATTTCACCTGCTTTAGTGAGCTGTACATTTTTGTTTGTCCTTAATAGCAGCTTTGCACCTATATATTTTTCTAACTGTTGAATTTGCTGGCTAACGGCAGGCTGCGTCATATGAAGCTCTTCCGCTGCTCTAGAGAAGTTTCTTTTATCCGCTACAGATATAAATACTGATAATAGTTGATCCAATGTGTCCACCTACTCTATATCGTTTTTACTTATTATAACTATAATAATCATTTATTTTCCTTATTGTAAAACATTCGTTAGGATAAATTTAAATAATGCAAATGAGGGGATGAAAACCATTGGAACAGAAAGCATTAATATTCTCCAGTCCTAATGAGCAAAAAAAATCAGAAAAAAAGCTCAATGTTTCTTGGATATTTGGAATTGGTTTTACAATGATTATAGCCATGTGCGGGTTTCTTTTGGCGACATTGCCAGGTCTAAATCATATAGGAGCACTTGCATGTGCCATTTTACTTGCTTTGGTTTATAGACAAGTGTTTGGATACCCAGAGAGATTACGTACTGGTATTCAATTTTCATCAAAAAAACTGCTAAGATTGGCCATCATTCTTTATGGTTTAAAGCTTAACATGATCGGCATATTTCATCAGGGTTTCCACTATTGCTAAGAGGAGCCGTAACAATCATTTTTTCAATCGTTGTTCTGATGATACTTGCCAAATGGCTCAAAGCAGATCTTAATCTTTCTTTATTATTAAGTGTTGGAACAGGCATATGTGGTGCCGCTGCGATCGCAGCCGTATCGCCAATTATAAAAGCAAAAGATGAAGATACAGCTATGGGGGTCGGCATCATCGCATTAGTAGGAACAGTTTTTTCAATTATCTATACTTTACTATTTCCTTTATTACCTATTAGTCCTATAGACTACGGGAATTGGGTTGGAATCAGCCTTCATGAGATCGGCCACGTTGCTTTAGCAGCTACGCCTGCTGGCCAGGATGCTCTAGCGAACGCTTTACTCGCCAAACTTGCACGTGTGTTTCTATTAATTCCACTTTGTTTTGTCCTAATGTTTTGGATGAAAAAGAAAAGAAAAATAGAGGGTGACGCAAAATTCGAGTTTCCATGGTTTTTAATTGGATTTATCGGTATGAGTTTTGTGGGGAGCTATATTATCGGTAATGAGGTTGTAGTATCAAAAAAACTTATGTCAGATATTGCAGTTTTTACTTCATTTTTATTAACGATGTCTATGACCGGCTTAGGATTAAATATTAGCTTTAAAGAATTACGTTCGAAAGCAATACGTCCACTTCTCGCCATAATCATTACATCTTTTCTTTTATCCTTGCTAACGTTTTATAGTTTTTAACTTAAAAATATGGGTCATTCATTGGACGCGTTCTCCAATCTGAGTACGCTCCCACCCGAGCTATTATTCTTCCGAGTTAAGGATCTGCACGTCGAAATTCGGTTCGATCGACATTTCCGGAAAGTCTTTGAGCCAATTTATAGACTTCCAAATGTTCGGATGGTATGCCTTTATTTGCCTTCCGATGCCCAGAACGTCGCAATTCGCTTTTTGCAAGCTATGAAGAAAAATAAAAAAATCCCACAAATTGTATGGGATAAATTTTATTACCAACTATATACACTAGGAAATTCTTTCGGTTCATAATAAAAATGCTTTTTATATTGCCCTGCAATTGGTTGACTACTAGGAAACCGATGAAAATTTCATTGTGAAAAAGCGATGCCTTCTTTCAGCATCGCATCCTTTATTTAGTTTAAATTAACTGACTGATTTAAATAACTTTCCACTCTTTTATTTGAAACATAGCTATGCAAAACCATACCAAAGATAACGATCAAAATCCCGCCCCAGGATAATGTAGAAGGAAGAGGTATAGATAGAAATATTAGTTCCCCCACTAATGCAAAAACCACTTCCATTGATTGCGTTGCTTCAACAGCAGCTAACTTTTGCATATTTCCTCTTACCATATCTGTAGCCATGAAAAATAAGACAGTCGCAATGACTCCTGAAAAAAGTCCTACCATTAACGATTGAAGACTTTGCCCTCCACTTGGTACTCCAACGGTAAACAAGCCATACAAGGAAAGTAAAAACCAGAATGGAAGACTTGCTAATGTCATACCTAAGACTCGTTGATATGCATCTAAACGCCCTTCACAAACATCCATCATTTTCCGATTCCCTAAAGGATAGGCAAATGATGCGATTAGAATCGGGACAACTCCCAATAATAGATTTTCTAAAGAAAGTAGCTTTGCATGTTCCATTTGCATGAGAACAATGCCTAACAGAATGATCATTGACATGATTAGACCTCTAAAGGAAATCTTCCCTCTTACTTGTAATGGACCATTCTTTGTGTGTTTCGTTTCAAAAAATAACGGTGCAAGTAATGCACCAGAAATAATCGTAATTTGCCATGTACCAGCGATCAGCCAACCAGGTGAATAAGCAGAGGCAAAACATAATGGAGCATAGAATAACCCGAAACCAACAAAGCTCCATAACATCCATTTTCCTGGTTTTTTTCTCATTTCCTTTAAGAGTGACCCTAGATTTTTTCTCACGATTACAATACACAATAGGAATGGAACCATACAAATATATCGGAGCGAGGCACTCCAAATCCAACTACCACCAGACAGCTCCATAGATGCATTAAGAACAAATGTAAATGCAAAAAAGAAAGCTGCACATATACCTATTAATATTGATTTCAACTGAACTCACCTCGGCTCCGTTTGGTGTGTTAATAGTTCGCCAAGACTTAGCCAGTTTTCTTCAACAAGACGGACTACTCTTTCATGTTCTTGATTTTTACAAGATGATATAATTTGATCGTGCTGTTCTACCGATTTTAACCCTTTGAGCGAAATAAATTGTGAGATTTCTAATCGTTGAATTTTAGGTATGATACGTTCCAATGCCAAGGCAATTTCAGGGTTAGCAGCCGCATCTAGGAAAACCTTATGAAAAGCTCCATCTGCTTCAATGGCCTTAATCACATCACCTTTTTCAATGGCTACTCTCAAAGTCTTATTGCTAAATTCTAATTCTTCAATATCCGTTTCCTTCAATAAAGGATTTGCAAGTCGAGCAGCTAAAGCATGTAAAGCTGCTACAACCGTAAAAGCATGTTTCGCCTCCTCTAACTTTAATGGTGCTACGCGAGTAGAAGATCCTGGTAGTGACTCAACAAGTCCTTCGTCTTCAAGTCGTTTTAATGCTTCCCTAACTGGAGTACGACTAATTCCAAACTTCTCTGCTAATTCTTTGTCATTTAGGCGTTCTTCTGGTTGTAATTCCAAGGTAATAATCGACCTTTTTAAAGTTTGATATACTTCATCTCTAAACGACAAACGTTTAATTGGTTTTATCATGTCTTTTTCCATAAAACCAATATATCGCATAATGGTTTTTATTACAATCAATTTGGCATATTTCTGACCAACTAATATAGATTTCTTCAAACCCTTAAATACTCATTTTTTCACATTTTGAATCCCCTTAACATTACTATACAGAACATTTTCTTAACATTATGGTGTCATATAGGTATTAACCTGCATATGGTACACCAAGTAATTGCCAAATGTTTATTGTGGGGAGTTATTTGTACAGGCAATTCCAAGAACAATCATATGGTAACTATACTTATTCTGGAAACGAAGTGTTGCTTGACATGAAGCAAGGTGACGTTACAGGTGACGGTATAATTGATTACATCTATTTATATGGAAGAAAAAACGTTGAAATCGAAATCTTCGCAGATCATATTACACTTGTAATTCAAGATGGGCGTTCTAACCAGATTTCAACAATTAATCTTCAAAATAATGCTGGATACAATGCTAAGCTCTTCCTTGGGGATTTTTCTAAAGATAATATATTGGAAATTCTGGTAAGTATTGAATAAAGGAGGAAGCGGGGGGTACGGTATTTTCTATATTTACTCCTTCAGAAATAATATTCCACTCCTATTGTTTGATTTTGAAAAATATAATAATAGCTATACATTCAAAGTCAATTATGAAGATCTTTATAAAGTAAGTGTAGGAAGTCCTTCGTTAGACCTTCTTTTCACTCTAGACATTAGCTATAAAGGCTATGATTACCTATCTCAGCTTTACCATGGAAATGGAAAATTAAAACAACAAGTTCAAGGCGAGGTCCTTTCTGCTGGTGCTTTAAATCCAATTGTTACGGATCAAAAAGTCACGAGTTATGATTTACTTGTTTTTCAAAGAATTATTGGTATTTCTAATTCGGATACATTAGGATATGTCGAAAACCTTTTAACATGGAATGGCACTCAATTTATATCCACAAGATTGGCAACAGCCATACTTGGAACAAAGTTAATTAGCCTCTACTAATGGTTCGCTTTATGCATTATCTTTTTAAAGTAATGGAGGTATTGGGCAACTCTTTTCAAGAACCCCTGCGAACAGAGATCTAATTGTTATATACGGACCTGCCACAAAAAGTATCCCCGCCCAAACCACACCCTATAGAATTATAGTTTTGTGTTAGGGGGGGCTATAATAGAAAATTCCTGTCTAACTTTTTGGGTAAAACAAAAAAATTTCTCTTATTTAATAGAATTAATAGCAGAACGAAATACAGTCTTTACCTTCCAAAATAAAGCATTATTCTAGTTCTTATCCATGATAACTATTTACGCCTTCATTTTTTTTTCAATAACATGAACCAAGTCTTGAATAATATCATTTAACTTCATCTGACTAGTATCTTTTCCCAGAATGATAGAAGTATTAAATATTCCAAAATATGAGAGCAAGATAAGGATATTTGGAGGCCAGCATTGAAAAAAATCAAATTGTTGAATTATATTTTAATTACGTTCCACAATGGTGGCTACTCCTTGGCCTCCGCCAATACAAAGTGTTGCTAATCCCATGCGGCTATCACGTTTTAGCATTTCGTGAATGAGAGTAACTAAAATGCGTGCTCCGCTGGCACCAATTGGATGACCTAACGCAATTGCGCCGCCATTTACATTTAATTTTTCTTTATCAAAGTGAAGTTCGCGATCCACTGCAATTGATTGAGCGGCAAAAGCTTCGTTCGCTTCAATTAAATCCATATCTTGTAATGTTAAAGAAGCCTTTTTTAAAACCTTTTTTACAGCTGTAACCGGGCCGATTCCCATAATGCTTGGATCCACGCCCCCACCTGCATTCGCTTTTACGGTAACTAACGGTTTAATTCCTAATTCATCTGCTTTTTTACGACTCATGATAACAAATGCTGCTGCCCCATCGTTTATTCCAGAAGCATTTCCAGCTGTGACGGATCCTTCTTTGTTAAAGGCTGGGCGAAGCTTTCCCAACCCTTCTGCAGTTGTTCCAGCACGAGGAAATTCGTCTTGAGCGAATACTGTTACTTGTCCTTTACGGCCCGGCACTTCAACAGGAACAATTTCATCTGCAAAGCGATTAGATTCGATCGCAACTTGAGCCTTTTGCTGGCTCCATGAAGAGAATTCATCTTGTTCTTCACGAGAAATTTCATATTTTGCAGAAAGGTTTTCAGCTGTAATACCCATATGATAATTATTGAAGGCACACCATAGTCCATCGTGAATCATGCTGTCCACCAATTTCTGATCTCCCAACTTGAATCCATCGCGAGCCCCTCTAAGCAAGAAAGGAGACTGGCTCATATTTTCCATTCCTCCGGCAACAACCACTTCGGCATCCCCTGCAAGAATAGCTTGTGTTGCTAGATGAACCGCTTTCAGTCCTGAACCGCATACCTTATTAATCGTTAGGGCGGATACCTCATGAGGCAAACCAGCAGCAATGGCAGCTTGTCTTGCTGGGTTTTGCCCAAGTCCTGCTTGTAAGACATTCCCCATAATGACTTCATCCACTTGAGTAACATTGATCCCAGCTTTTTCAATGGCTCCTTTGATAACTATTCCACCTAATGTTGTTGCCGGAACACTTTTTAAACTTCCACTAAAGCTTCCAATTGCTGTTCTTACAGCACTGACGATAACCACTTCGGTTTGATTCATGTTGAGTTCTCTCCTTAAATATTTCAATTTTACGGAAATATCTGTTAAATTCTTAAAAGTAATTAAGAGTACAGGGTAACCAGAAATTTTTTCTTTCCAATTGATATCCTTGCTTTATCCTAAACGAAATATGCAAAAGGCAATTAAAAAAGTTGTTGGAATTTGGAAAATACTGTGGTTGTGGGGAAAACATTAGATGAGCTTTTTAGGAAACCGTTTTCGTTACAGATTGTCCCTTTAGTGGTAGGATATAATATATTATATGTACATTGTAAAAAAAACAGCGAAAATTCGCTGTTCTACTTAAACAAATTAAATGCCATTTTTGTGTTGGATTCAAATAAATCCATAAATCCTTTTTGTGCAGTTTTAAATTGATTTACAGCCTCTTCACGAATCTTTCTTTGCTGTTCGATACTATTTTTAATCGATTGTTGGAACTGCTCTTGTGACTGATTTAATAAATTTAAACTTTCTTTGTATGGAGTGGAGGTTAACTGTTGAACACGGTTATTTATTTCATCTAGTTGAGCATACCACTTTTCGAAAGTTTGGCTTGCTTGTTCACCGTAAACTGTATCAACATTTTGCTTTACATAATCACGAACATCAGCAATTAATTTTTTCTGTTGTTCTTGGATAAAGTCCATTCCTTCAGCAATTTTCTCCAATGATTCTTTTTGTGTTGTAAATGCTTGAAGCAAAAGATTTTCTATTTCTTTTTGAGAATCGGTCACCTTGTCCAAACTGTTTGTCCAAATGTTTAATAGAGATTCACCAAAATTAGTAACGAACTCATTGTTTAATTCCATTATAAAAAACCTCCTAATTAATAAATAACACTATATGTAATTTACACCTATATGAGAAGCTTGTCAAATAGTTATTGTTTAAAGTATATACTTTTTCTTCACATATTTACCCTAACTTTATTTAGAATTAATTGGGTACCATAAGTGTTAGCAAAAATGGAAATAGTGGAGGAGACAAAGTAAATGACTCAAAACTTAGACATGTTTGAAATGTGGAAAAACTATTTTAACCACTCCAGTACCCTAATCGATGAAAAAATGAAAGAACAATTTCCATCTCAGGCCATGGGGCAGCTTTTGGATATGAATCTTCTGTTCCAGAAAATGTTAAATGAAACAACAGAACGATATTTGGAGCAGATGAATGTCCCAACCCGTACGGACATTGCAAAAATCTCGTCCCTTATCGTCAATGTGGATACAAAAGTTGATGACTTAGAAGATCTTTTGGAAGAAACGAGAGCTAAACAACTAAACCATGCAGAACTGCAATCCGAAATTAAAGATTTTGGAAAAGAACTAAAAAGTCTAGACGCTAAACTTAACCAAATCCTTACTCAAGTAAATTCTCTAATTGAAGGAAATAATAAAAAAGCTGCAAAGGTCAACGCGGCTGACGATAACAAGAAAGCAGCAATGATTACCACGGCTGCCAATAACAAAGAAATGACAAAGAGCACCGCGGATGCAAAAAACAAGAGAACAGCAAAGAACAAATTAGGTGCCAATAACAAAAGAGCAGCAAGTAACAAGGATGAGCAAAACAGCCTGTAAAATTCTTCAACATTTAATACAACAACTTATATAAAGGGGTTGGTGTAAATGGCAGATTTAAATAACAAAGTTGCGATTGTCACTGGTGGGAGCAGAGGAATCGGTGCAGCGATTTCCATGGAATTAGCAAGGAACGGCGTAAAAGTAGTCATCAACTATAACAGCCGCAATGAGCTGGCAGAAAAGGTGGTCGCAGAAATAAACGAAATCGGCAGCGAAGCTTATGCTGTGCAGGCAGATGTTTCAAAGTTAGCAGAAGCTGAAAAATTAATAAAAGAAGCTGTTAACCATTTTGGCAGACTAGATATCCTTGTTAATAATGCAGGGATCACAAGAGACAAGTCCTTTAAAAAACTTAGTGAAGAAGACTGGAGAACAGTTATTGACGTGAATTTAAACAGCGTTTACAATACAACCTCCTTTGCTTTGCAGCATTTGCTTGAATCAGATGCGGGCCGCATCATCAACATATCGTCTATTATCGGCCAGGCTGGCGGCTTTGGGCAGACCAATTATGCTGCAGCAAAAGCCGGAATGATTGGTTACACAAAATCTCTTGCTCTGGAGCTTGCAAAAAGCGGTGTAACGGTTAATGCGATAGCCCCGGGTTTTATAGACACAGAGATGGTTAAAGCCATTCCGGAAAATATTCGCGAATCAATAGTCGCTAAGGTTCCGCAACGCCGATTTGGTCAGCCAGATGAAATCGCAAAAGGAGTTATTTACCTATGTAAAGATGGTGATTATATCACTGGGCAGCAGTTAAATATTAACGGCGGGCTGTATATGTAGCGAGATCATTCCCTATCGTTAGGATACACCATACGATTCGCATTACTTTGAAAGGTGTGAGGAATCATGAGGATCCCAACTATAGAAGAACAGATTTCTGCTGCAATGCCGGAGCAATACCAAAATTATTATGCAAAAATAAAAAGAGCAGCTGAAGTATTAACGAAGGATGCCGAACCAGAAGTGGGGCCAACACCAAAAGAAGTCATTTGGACAAAAAACAAAGCGACATTATACCGCTACACATCCGATCAGCCAATAAAACATAAAATTCCACTTCTAATGGTTTATGCATTAATTAATAAACCGTATATCCTGGATTTAACAAGAGGATTCAGTTTGGTTGAATATTTAGTTAACCGCGGTTTTGATGTGTATCTTCTTGACTGGGGAACACCTGGCAAGGAAGATAGAAATATGAAACTGGAAGACTACATTATGGACTACATTCCACGTGCGGTTCGTAAAGTATTACGGACTTCCCAGGCGGATGAAGTTTCACTCCTAGGTTACTGTATGGGAGGCACTATGACTTCCATTTTTACTGCTCTTCATCCTGAATTGCCAATTCGCAACGTCATCTTTATGACAAGCCCATTTGATTTTGAAGACACAGGCTTAATTGGTTCTTTCCTTGATAAGCGGTATTTTGACATCGACAAGGTTGTCGATACATTGGGTGTTATTCCACCCGAAATGATCGATTTTGGAAACAAAATGTTAAAGCCAATGACCAATTTTTACGGACCGTATGTTAGTCTGGTGGATCGCGCCAACAACGAAGAATTTATTAAAAGCTGGAAACTAATGCAAAAATGGGTAGGTGACGGAATTGCCTTTCCTGGTGAAGCCTTCCGTCAGTGGATCCGGGATTTTTACCAGCAAAATAAGCTGATTAAAGGGGAACTCGAAATTCGCGGACGAAAGGTCAACTTAAGCAACATCACCGCTAATGTACTCAACCTGTCTGCTGAAAGAGATCATATTGCCCTGCCGCACCAGGTGGAAGCGTTAATGAAAGTAATATCCAGCAAAGATAAAACGTATATTTCTCTTCCAACCGGACACGTATCTGTAGCATTTGGCTCTAAAGCAACAAAAGTCACTTATCCAACAATAGGAGATTGGCTGGAACAACGGTCAGATTAACAAAGATTTTAGGATTTGTAAACTAATTAGTGGAGTACAGAAATTGAAATTGGTTCCTTCTTCTGTTTACGCCAAAAGTCCAAGAGAAATCTCTTGGACTTTTTTATAATATGATCAGTGAGCCTATTTAAAAATCCATATCTATGACTTCTTTAATAGTCCCTTTTACTTGATCACTTTCGAGCATTTGTCCTTCTTTAATATCTTTTACTTCTTCCGCAGGTTCCAAAGCAGGATTATACTTATTTAGATTGGCATGAATAACCGGACGGAAGGGAAGTTCCTTTTTAAGTGAGTTAATCTCGTCTAAAAACTCGCTGCGGAGGGAGTTTAACATCGTTTGGAATTCTTCCTTGTCTAATTTTTGCTCACCCAGTTTCGCAACAAAATCCCGCAACTCGGTTTCTTGGCCGGACCCCATCTCATTAGGATCTTCAACAAGACGGGATGCGAATTTTTGTTTAAGTAAGTTAATCTCACCTAAAATCTCTTCACGAAGTGTATCAAATAAGGTTATTGCCTCTTCTTCTTTTTCCAATTTATCTAAATCATGCTCAACAAGATTTGTAATATATTCCTCCAGCTCATTTGCTTGTGCTTTTTGCTCAAGTATTGAATACACCTTTGGAGAGATTTTCAAAGTTTCTAAAGTAAGCAATACACGTTCGTATTTACTTCCTGATTCCTTATTCATTAATCTGACCTCATCCGTTTGGTGATTAACAGCAGTTAGAAAAAAGTTCGATAGTACGTAAAATGGTGAAACCATCTGTGCACCTAGATGTGAATACATATTGTTTAATCCGCCAATGAACTTTTCACCAAGAAGATGATCTTTGTTGTTCATACATTCTCCTCCTCTTCTTAAGCGAAAACTAAGTTTGTTTCATGCCTGCTTATTATTTCTAGACCATATAAATTTAACTTTCTTGTATCTTGAAGGAATAGATGATTTTGCTCTCTAATTTCGTCTCCATACCTTATATTGATCGATTCTTGGATGAATCGTTTAAGGATGCTGGCTATTCCACCAATATAAACATATTTATAGACCTTATCTTTAGGTGATGGGAATGTGTTTTCAATTTTCGTTATTAAAATTTGCGTGTACTCCCTTAATGACTCATGGATTTGCTCTGTGAGATCAACCTTTTTACCGCTATTTCCATCCCTTTGCTCCATTTTGGTTTTTTCAATGTTATTGATAATGAATTCTTCTAGTGAACGAACATTATCAAAGTACTCGAGTAACTTTTCACTTCTTAATTTCTCAATGTGTTTTAGATACGAAATGTCAGCGAAGCAATTCAATGATTCCCTGCTTTTAGGAGCTTGAAGTCCTGATTGAAGCAATGCAAGATCAACAGTCCCTCCGCCTAAATCCACAATTAGAGTTTCAAAGTTTTGAAATGAATTTGCTTCCTCACGATCTTGTAAATCAAAATCTTTTTTAATTGCCCAACGAGCAACTTCACTTTCAATCCGGCATTTGCTTGTTTCGACGTGAATGGATACAACTCTTTCAAATCCCGGTGTTAAAATCGTTACTTTGTGCTCCCCTTCAAATCGGCTTGCCATTTTATTTTGCATATCACTGAACTTGTTCGTTTTCTTAAGCAACCAAATTGGAAGCATGGTTGAAAAATAATTAATGTTCACTCGTTTATCTTCAATGCCGTTTCCTTTTAATACATTGTAATAAGCTGCTGACGCTAGGAACATCACATAGGGAATCTCAGATTCCGTTTTATCATGAAGTTTGTTGATATGACTGTTTCCTAATACTTGTTTTTCCGCTGATTCGCCCACCAGATAATATTTCTCTACACCGTCTATCGTAGTTGAAATGAGTAAACTTTGAAGAAGGGATTGGGGATCATGGAAAGTAGACGGAAAGTGGCCGTCTGCCTTTTCCCTCGTTATTTCTACTACATTTGTAGGAATCTCAAAATAATAACCGTCCACAAGGGTTTGAAAGACCGAATTACCAAAATCGACATTTTGACGCTTTATATCCATTATTTCTCCTCTTTTCATGTTTTTTCCTCATAATGATTATATATTCTTCTCTTTTATTTGTCTAAAGTTGTTTATAAATTTAGATTAGTGAATAAATGCATTAGTGTTCTTTATGTAATTCTCCTCTATTAATCAATTTTCTATTTATTTCAGCAGTAAATTTCGACATTGACAATAAAAAAGAAAGCTTGATTAGGGCTTAATTAATTCGTGATTGCTCGATTTAAGTTCCTGGGAACATGTTCGTATTGCCCACTAATTAAATACCTTATGATTGCTTTTATAACGTGTTTTTAATATGTGTTCAATACTATTACTGAATATTAGCCTATTCTTCATATTTAGAGAAATAAATAAGCTCAGATATTTGAGCAAGTGCTCCAAGGTATTCGTATTTTTCTGCCATCTGATTTCACCAGGACTTGGATACGGACTGTTAAGGCAGATGCCTTTGATAAGACTCGGTGATGATGTAGAACTGATTGTGCAGATAAACCTTCCAGTTATTCTTTATAGGTAACTAGTACCATTGGGTAACAAGCAATAAAGATATAAAACTTGGTGAAGGGGATGTGTATCATCCTGGAGGAATTACTTTTGATGGTAAATCAACTTGGGTTCCTGTTGCAGAATATCGCCCAAATAGCAGGTCGATGATTTATAAGGTGAATCCGAACACGATGGAGTCCCAAGAAGTATTTCGCACGAATGACCACATTGGAGGTATACTTCGTGATGGAAAAGAAGGAATTTTAAAAGCTGTGAGCTGGGGTTCGAGAACATTTTATCAGTTTAATGAAAAGGCTGTGTTAAAGGTCATTGTTGATATTGTAACCTTGTTGATTGGAGCGGAAATCAACAAACTAGTTTAACACAGCCAATGAAAAAGGAAAAGTTCTTAGAAAAACAAGTAATTCTAGCCACTTTATTGATTATCAAGACTGCGAGAATGCTGAAAAAAACAATATCATATGTAGTGGTATTACTGAATTGACACAATTAAATAATTTCGGTAAATTATTTACCGATTATCATAAAATTAACACACATTGTTTTTTTGCCATAAAAAAATCCCCTCCAATTAAAAGTGTAACACCCAAGCACTTTGCATGGTTTTTACACTGTCAACTTAAAAGGGGGTAATATCACTATGGATTTATATTAAAATTTTTTAACTACACATTAACTCTTCCTGATTGTGTTCCGTAATCAACACTAATAGAATACTTTACCTTCTGAGTCATCCTATCACTAAATAATCAGTATATGAGTATATATAATTATTAAAGTTATTAAACCCTGTAATTTTACAGAATCCTTCCTACTAATTGTTAAAACCTGACTACTGGTACTTTGGGTATATTTATTGAATTTTTTTGAAAAAACAGAATTTCTTTATCTAACTTTTGACTTATAGATAATACATGCGGATCATTTAGTCCACTTACTTTTGCTAAGTCATACATCGCCTGCTGGTATTCCATTATTTTCTTTTCGGTTTGTACCAATTTAAACAGTAACACGTACCGTACCTCCTTTTTCTCCTTTCATTATGTCTTGATTTAATTTGGTTTTCCTGTTTATGGGTACTCGGAAACATTAATTCATAACGTATTTAACTACATGTTCACTATAAAAAAATTCCTAACTGATGTATTTTCATTTAAATATGAGATTATCCGTCAAATCAATCAAAATATTTGCCTGTTGTTCAGTAATTGCTTTCCCGCTTTGGGCTGACAATTCATTTACGTACGCCTTAAGTTTACCGTCTACGGCCTGTTTGTGAACTTTAGCGGCCGCTTCTTTTGCCGACTGGAGTTTTGCAACAAGTGAATGCGACACCCCATCCTTACTTACAAAAGAT
This sequence comes from Bacillus sp. ISL-46, assembly GCF_018613205.1. Lineage (NCBI taxonomy): Bacteria > Bacillati > Bacillota > Bacilli > Caryophanales > Bacillaceae > Bacillus > Bacillus sp. ISL-46. Next base: position 87,498 of record NZ_JAGGQR010000014.1, on the reverse strand, counting down.
TGGGTCAATCGGCTTAAACTATCAAAATCAACAGTTACGGTAAACTTATTTTCAGCTACTGCTGTATTCCCCGCCTTGTCAGTAGCCGAAGCCGAGATTGTATGAACACCAATGCCGAAGTTATACGCATATCCTTCAGTACTAGGGCAATTAGCGGAATCAACCCCTGACACTTCATCCGATGTACTGCAGGAAATCGCTATCTTCGCATCAACAGGATACGTACCTTCATTACCGATAAATTGAATCAAAGGAGCAGTCGTATCAAGTATTATTTTTTGTTGATACGTTTCACTTACATTTCCAGCATGGTCGTTAAATTCAACATATACTGTTTTCTCCCCATCTCCTGAAGGCAAGGTGAATTCTTTTGCTGTCTTATACGCTTCCCACTCTGTCCAGTCCTTAGCATTCGTGGAAAAGCGAACCTGGTTCACTCCGCTTAAATCATCTTTTGCTTCAAGCAATAGAGTAACATTCGGATCTTTTGTAAATTCCGCACCAGTATTAATCGTAAAATGTCCTTCTGGACGTGTTAAGTCCTTCTGTTTCTCTACGATGACCTCACTAACAGCCATATTACCACCATCGACTGTTGTTACACTAATCTTTGCAGTACCTTCTTTTTTCGCAGTAACTTTACCCGTTCCATCCACTACTGCTACTTCTTCATTATTACTGGACCATAGAACATCTTTATTGACAACACTCTCAGGTGTTACTGTTGCAGTCAACTGTGCAGCTTTTCCTTCTGCTAACTCCAATTTTTCCTTATCCACAGTAACGCGTGGTACTTGTTGAACGGGCTCTTGCTTCTTGACTGTTGGAACATTTGCAAGTAATGCTTCATGTTCCCGTTTTGTAATCGGCATTACGGTCCCATGGCGAGGGCGTGCTGGTAAACTATAGTTTGTTGACATCTTCCACTCACCTGACTGTAAATTGGTTGTTTCAAAAGGAACATACCCTCTACCGCCAAATTCATCAATAAACATGTACCACTTTTCTTCCGTATTCGATTTAAAGATGGTAGGTCCTTCACCTGCACCGATTGATCCTTTTCCAATCCCTTCTTTAATAAGATCAAAAGTAGGATCAAGAACCGAATCCCCAACTTCTCCAAAAACAAATTTACCGTTTGGTGAAGATGTCGTGTTGTTTCTTTCATCTTTTGTAAAACGATAGATTTTTCCGTCATCCTTAATGATGGTGGTATCAATAACTGAATATCCATAATCCATATAAACTTTTGGTTCCGTAAACGTATGGAAATCTCTTGTTTTGCTATACATCATTTTGTTGTAAGTAGAGCCGCTATGCGCTTCATTGTCATACAATTTGGAAGCCCAGAACACAATATACTCACCAGTCGTGTCATCATACGTAACTTCCGGAGCCCATGTATTTCCAGCCTCTTTTGGAGATACTTCTACCATTCTTTGCTCTGACCAATTAATTAAATCAGTAGATTCCCACACCATTATAGAGCGGCTGCCTGTCCTTTGGGATCTGTCCCAATTCCAATCTCCATTAATTTTTAAATCTGTGGAAATTAAATAGAACTTATCTCCTTCAGGGGCACGAATGATAAATGGATCTCTAAGTCCTTTTTCACCCAAATTAGAAGTGATTGCTGGCGCCCCATTGTTTAACTCCTGCCATTTAAGTGGATTGTTTCCTTCACTTAAGGCAAAATAAATTTGTTCACCATTCGAATAACCTTCTCCTGTAAAATAACTGAAGACGTATCCTTCATAGTTCTCCTTTTTCGGCATTTCTTTCACTTTAGCTAAAAATGCTTTTGTGATTGATTCCTTGTGTAATGTGAGAGTTGCTGTCAATTTAACCATTTTATCTCCTACACCATTTCCAGGACGTTTCACTTCTCCAGTTGGTGTAATGATGGAAGGGTCAGTTGATTTCCATGTGATCGTAGAACCATTAGCTCCCGATTTCGGTAAAGTTAGATTGCCGCGAACATCATTAATGTTATGAACTTTCAAATCTTCTGCATCCATTCGAACGGTCACTGAATCTTGAGGTTTCTTTAATACAGTAACGGTAAATTCTTTTGTCAAAGTCTTTGTACCTTCCAATATAGTAGCTATAATTCCTACCGATTGGTCACCATTTTCATAAGAAGGTCTATTAACTTTACCATCATTTGTAATAATGTTTTGATTTTGTGATTCCCAAGTGATGGATGTTCCAAATGCCCCATTTTTAGGGAAAGATAAATCCGAATTAATTTCGTCTTTGTTTTGGTTCTGATTGATAAAAATGGAGTAATCTAATTTTTCAGCAGCGTGATTTAGCAGTAGTCCATCCATGGCTGCAATTTTTTTATCAGCTTCTTCTTTTAGTTTACTTATTTCTGTTGCTGTCAAAGCTCCATCAAACACTTTAAAATCTGCGATCATTCCTCCAAAATACGGGTCAGAAGAATAAAATGAACGCCCGATAAAACCACTTCTTCCATTAACATTGTTGATTTGTGCTAATGTATAACCGTTCGTAGAACCAGTACCCACTTCAACCCCATCAATGTACAGCTTTATCGTTTTTTCTACACCTGACATAACAGTAGTTATCAACTTCCATTCACTTGACTTTAATGGCCCATTTGTCGCATTTACACCTGCTTCATTCATCCAGCTTGTTATCCCGAGTCCTGCTCTTGAAGAGCGGTCACCCGAGTTACGCTTCGGCGTCGTAAACAAATATTTGTTACTGTCCTGACCTAACGCATATAACCATTCGGCTTCATTAACACCCTTCCAATTCACCAAAGAAGAAACGGTGATACTATCCAAATTATTTAAGACACCTTTAGGCATTTCAATATATGAACTAGTAGAACCGCCTTTAAAGCTTATAACTCCTGCATCTGTCCCCTTAATAAGGTCAGCGTTTTGGAAATTCACCAGCTTTCCATCAAAATTCCCAGTGCTATCTTTCACTGTTGTACCTTCAATATTGTTCATATCATAATCAAGAATTAACTTTACTTCTTTTGGTTCCTCAGCAAATGTGGATTTCGGAACTATTCCTGATACGGTATTAAAGAGCATGAAGGTTAATAAAAAAGTTGAAAGCCTTTTCCTCTTGTTCATGTTTCCCCTCCTGATCAAAATGGTTTTATTATAGTAAATTCACTTCAGATTTCCTCTATCGTTGATTCAGGTAGCGAGTGCTTTTCTTTCTTTTCTTTCTTTTCTTTTAATAATCGTTTTGTTTCTTTCACTCTGAATGACGATTATGCGTTGAAGTACGATAAAAACAAACAATAAAACTCCAATTACAATTCTTGTCCACCATGAACTGAGTGTACCTTCAAACATGATAATGGTTTGAATTACTCCCATACTCAGCACGCCAAACATTGGACCAACAACATATCCATACCCGCCGGTTAAAAGAATTCCACCTATGACACATGCTGCAATGGCATCCATTTCTAGACCTAATGCGTGAAGCCCATATCCAGACAACATGTAGAAGGTGAAAACCAAGCCTCCGAGGGCAGAACTAAAGCCACTGATAGCGTATATGAGAATTTTCGTTCTTACAACAGGCAGTCCCATAAGCATAGCCGATTGTTCGTTTCCACCAATGGCGTAAACAGTCCGACCAAACTCTGTATATTTAGCCACATACATGGCTGCCAATACAAACACAATACTAATCAATACACTAATGGAAATAAAATATTGGCCACCCAGCATAATCTTATAGTGAGATATCTTGGTAAATAATGGATCTGTGATAGTAATAGATTCGATGCTAATAAAATAACAAAGTCCTCTGGCCAAAAACAAACCTGCTAATGTAACAATCCATGGATGCAATTGAAAACGCTGAATGATGTATCCTTGTGCAAATCCAAATATGATTCCCATTAAAAGAACTACAACCATAACAATAACCGGGTTTGCACCTTTCTGAAGCATACTTGCGGACACCATAGTGGTTAGCGCAACAACCGATCCTACTGACAAATCGATTCCACCAGATAATATTACAAACACTAATCCTGTAGCAATGATGATTAAAAAAGCATTGTCGATAAATAGATTCAGAAAGACTTGCGATGATAAAAAGCCCGTATAACGAAAAGAACCTACACTAAATAAGGAAAGAAATAGAATGATGGTCGAAATTAACTTGATATTTAATTGACTAACTCGCAGCATGTTTCTCATTAGATTGAATTACTCCCTTCTTACGCTTGCTGCCCATTTTTAAGATAAATAAGCTTCTGAATTTTTCCGATTGTACAAGCGATACAATAATTACTACAATTGCTTCCACCACGAGTATACTTTCAGGAGGAACTCCAGTGGAATAAATAGTTGTTTTTAACATTTGAAGGAAAAGAGCACCGATAATGGTACCTGATAGGAAAAACCTTCCACCGTTCATTGAAGTACCACCAATGACGACAGCTAATATTGCATCTAACTCCATCCATAATCCAGCGTTATTTCCATCTGCACTCTTCACATTCGAACTAATCAAGATTCCTGCGATCCCTGCGCACAAACCACAGATTACATAAGCACAGAAGATGATCTTCTTCGAATTAATCCCAGTAAATCGGCTGGATTCCATGTTTCCTCCTACCGACTCTAAAAACAATCCCATTGCGGTTTTTCTCATAAGCAAGTAAACTAGTAACCCCAATACAGCGGCAACAAAAATAGCAAACGGTATTCCTAAAAAGTATCCACCACCAAAAAAGCTAAACGGTTTATAGTAGACAGTGATAATTTGTCCTTCACTGAACAGCTGCGCAATTCCCCGTCCAACTGTCATAAGGATAAGGGTGGCTACCATTGGTTGAACACCTATTTTAGATACCAATGCGCCATTCCACATTCCGCAAAGGACGGAAGCACCAAGGGCAGCAAGGATGGCTAGCGCCATAGGCGTATCACTTACATACTCTTGAACTCCATTGTTAACAACCAGAGTTCCTCCGATCAGGTAAGCTGCCATTGCACCTGATATCGCCACAACAGCTCCAACCGAGATATCCACACCAGCTGTTGCAATAACTAAAGTCATACCAATAGATACAATAATAAGCGGAGCCGCCCGATTTAATATGTCAATTATGGTTCCAAATAAATGACCATTCTTGATTTCGATGTTAAAAAAACCTGGTATATAAAAATAATTAAATATAAGTAATGCTAAGAGGGCCATTAAAGGCCAAAATACCTTTGAATGCCTCAGTTTATTCCATTGATTAAGAAACATTTGCGCCAGCTCCTGCTATAGTTTTCATAATAATACTTTCTGATATATTCTCTCCGCGAAGCTGTCCAATCGGAGAACGGTCACGCAAAACAATTACCCGATCGCAACAAGCTACTAATTCTTCCAATTCGGAGGAAATAAGCAAAACCGTCATACCATCATTAGCAAGTGTTCGTATTAATTTTTGAATTTCCGTCCGAGTTCCTACATCAATTCCACGAGTAGGTTCATCTAGTATAAGCAATTTCGGATTGGTTGCCAGCCATCTGCCAAGAATCACTTTTTGTTGATTACCTCCACTTAGATTTCTGATTTGTTGTTCCATAGATGGGGTAGCTATTCGCAGCATTTTAATATATTTATTAGCAATTTCCTCTTGTTCTTTTCTAGAGATATAATTGAATATGCCTCTTTTAGCCTGAAGAGCAAGAATCATGTTTTCCCTGATAGTTAATTCTCCAATGATGCCCTCTTTTTTACGATCTTCCGGACAAAATCCCATCCCTTGTTGTATAGCTTTTTTAGGATACATGGCCGAAATCTTTTTTTCATCTATATAAATGACACCATCGTCCGCTTTATCAATTCCAAATATCAATCTAGCAATTTCAGACCTGCCGGAACCAAGTAAACCAGCAAGACCAAGTACTTCCCCTTTTTTCATTTCCAGATCAAATGGCTCTATCGTACCTTTTTTTCCTAGACTGACAGCTTTTAAGAAATGTTCTTCCTTTTTCTTTAATGAAGAAACTATACTTTTGTTTTGTTTGCTGTGTTCCTTTTCATCGATTTCTCTACCAACCATTTTAGTTACTAATTCTATCCTAGATAATTCACTTGTTTTGTACTCGCCAATGAGTTTACCGTTCCGAAGGACTGTGATACGATCCGTAATTTCATAGACTTGATCTAAGAAATGTGTGACAAATACGATTCCCATTCCTTCATCACGCAGCTTACGCATGATCTTAAACAACTGTTTTACTTCGTTTTCATCCAAACTCGCGGTCGGTTCATCCAAGATTAATACCCCTGCTGAAATATCAACTGCGCGAGCAATCGCAATCATTTGTTGAATGGCAACAGAGTAAGAAGAGAGTAATTTAGTCGGATCAATATCGAGATTTACTCGCTTCAGGATTTCTTGTGATTCTTGATTCATTAACTTCCAATCGATTCTGCCGCCTTTTTTCGGTGTTCTGCCAATAAATATATTTTCTGCTACTGTCAAATTAGGGCATAAATTCACTTCCTGGTAAACCGTGCTGATTCCAATATTTTGGGCATCTAGGGGAGATTTCGGCTCAATGTTCTGTCCGTCGAAAAGGATGGTACCTCCATCTAAATTGTGGACTCCGGTTAGCACTTTAATTAACGTCGATTTACCTGCACCGTTTTCACCCATGAGAGCATGAACTTCTCCTTTACGAAGAGTAAAGTTAACGTCAGACAAAGCCTTCACTCCAGGAAAGGACTTTGTGACACCTTCCATGTATAGAATTGGTTTCTCTTGTATGAACATTGTTTTAATGCTCCTTTTGTTTATTTTATGAGTAATATAGGAGTTCCCTAATAAGAGAGCTCCTATATCTAAAAAAGCTTTTAATATTGTCGATTAGGGAATTCCTTTGCTGCATTAGTTGTATCAAAGATGCCTTCTTCTGTCTTAATCCACTTTGGTAATTCTTTACCTGCTTTAACATCCTTAATGGCTTGCATCAACTGTTCTCCTAATAATGGGTTACATTCAATAGAGGCATTTAACTTGCCAGCCATCATCGCCTCAAAAGCACCTTTTACACCATCAACAGAAATGATTTTGATATCTTTTCCTGGAGTTAAGCCATATTCTTCGATCGCTTGAATTGCACCGATTGCCATATCGTCATTGTGAGAATATACAACATTGATATTTTTTCCATTAGACTTTAAGAATGCTTCCATTACTTCTTTACCCTTAGTACGGGTAAAGTCACCTGTTTGAGATTTAATAATTTTATAATTGGTATGATCTTTGATTACTTCTTCAAAACCAGCTTTTCGGTCAATGGCAGGAGCAGAACCTACCGTCCCTTGGAGCTCAACGATATTTACCGGCTTATCCGTTTTTACATTGTCCAACATCCATTGTGCCGCTTTCTTGCCTTCCTCAACGAAATCTGATCCAATCATCGTTTTATAAAGGGATGGATCGGCATCTACAGCACGGTCAGTTAATATAACAGGAATACCTGCTGTTTTCGCTTCTTGAAGAACTGTATCAAAACCTGTTTGAACAACAGGCGAGAAAGCGATTACATCCACCTTCTGAGCAATAAAAGAACGGATTGCTTTAATTTGGTTTTCCTGTTTTTGCTGGGCATCTGAGAACTTTAATTCAATTTGCGGGTCTTTTTCTGCACTTTCTTTGACTGACTTAGTATTAGCTGTTCTCCACTCGCTTTCAGCTCCTACTTGTGAAAAACCAACGACAATCTTCCCATCTTTCCCACCACTTGAACCACTACTCGCCTGTTGGTTGTTCCCGGCAGCACATCCTGTCATTAATGAGATCGCAGTTGCTGTTGAAATTAATGCAGTAAATAATTTTTTAAATTTTTTCATGTGACTTCCCCCTTAATTAATTTGAATCTTATTTTATTATAAATAATTACTCTAGTGATGTATTTTCAATGAAATGCGTTTTTTTATAATATTCCGCTTTCTTTTTTACATTAGAAAATATAATATTTAAGTGATTATTTTTTTAAAAATAAAAAAATAGACCCTAAAACCTACTATTTAGTAGTTTTTGGGGTCTATTTAATGATCAGCCTGGCTTATTTTAAGTAGAGCATATCCGACAAAGAAATAAAAATATTTGCCTGTTCTTCAGTAATAGTTTTCCCTATTTGGGCAGACAGCTCATTTTCATACGCCTTCAATTTACCGTCCACGGTCTGTTTGTTACCTTTAACGGCTCCTTCTTTTGCTGATTGGAGTTTCGCTACAAGTGAATGCGCCACCCCATCCTTACTTACAAAAGATTGGGTCAATCGGCTTAAACTATCAAAATCAACAGTTATAGTAAATTCGATGTCGACTTTGGCGGTATTTCCTGCTTTATCAGTGGCTGGGGCAGTGATTTTATGAGCCCCTAACTCGAAGGTATAGGCTGGTCCTTCAACACTTGGGCATTCTTTAGAAGCAATACCAGACAAATCATCGATGGCATTGCAAGTTATATTAATAAGCGTATCGACAGAATAAGTATCCTGAAGTCCAATATCCCGTCCTTGTACATGGCCATACTTGTAGGTGTAATGACAAGTTTGATATTGAACCACTTGCTCTTAATAAAAAAACAAAAGCTGTATTTATAAAAAACATGGATTGTTTATAATAATTGGCTATTTTTTGATGAAGCATAATGTTCAAAGGTAATTTGGATCCTTATTATCTGTGATCGCCCGGGGAGAGGATACATGCAAAGAAGCCAAGGCTTTTTAATAAAACACTTGGCTGACTTGGCATTTCTTTTTTTATTAATATATTTTTAGATTACTAATGTTTTGTTTAATATCATCCATTAAGATTAACCCGTTAACCTTTCGATCTTCAGAAACATAAGCGATTCCATGTTCGATTGCCTGAAAATCAGGACTAGCTTAGCTTAGCCCTGATTTTTTTATTATTGCAAAACTTTTGGTGACGATACAGGCTTTAGTGAAGAGGATTCAATTTCTTTTCCTTCCCACACAAAGACCTTCACTTTGTGACCATCCACTTTGGAAGGCATCTTCATGCTCAAAGAGAAAGATGACTTAGAACCAGCTGCGATGCTTTGGGTCTGAGACTGGATGTCCACCAGTTGATAATCACTGTCGTACAGAGCCATTGTCACTAAAATAGACTGAGCAGTGCTCTTGTTGCTCGTAACCTGAACTTTAGCACTTAATTTTTCCTTCGGTTGTAGTTGTTTTGAACTAAAATCAGTGACGACCGAAAATTCCGCATTGTCATCGACAGTCACATTCGCCTTTACTGAAATAGCAGGTCCAGGTACGGCTCCATCTACAGGAACACTTGAGAAATTCGGTGTACCATCAGCATTCCAAGTTATTCTCTTCACCCTAGTATGCCGGTTTGGATCATACAGGGGATCCCCTTGAATATCCTTGTAGGAGCGGGCATGATAAACCAGGATATCCGTTTTCCCATCTTCCGCTACAGTAAAGGCATTATGTCCCGGTCCGTAAAGGCCCGTTGTTTCATCGCTTTTTAACACTGGTTCTGGCGATTTCTTCCATGACTTAGGGTCTAATAAATCACTAGTATCCGAAGCGGTCAATAACCCCAAGCAATAGTTAGCATCGGTGGCGCTTGCAGAAAAAGTCATGAATATTTTTCCATTCCGCTTTAATACACTCGGTGCCTCATTTACCCAAAATCCCTGTCTTTCCCAAGCGTAATCCGGAGTTGAGATCATAACCGGTTTCCCTGTAATTGTCCATGGATTACTCATTTCCGCGATATAAAGATTCGAATTTCCGCCATCCTTCTGTGCCCAGGCGAAATAACGTTTGCCATTGTTCTCGAATGTGGTGGAATCTAAGGAAAAATTGGTGAAGGCCGTACTGCCTGCTGGTTTTTGCATCATGCCTTTTTCTGTCCATGTTCCTGTAAGTGGGTTCGCATCTCCGCACTCGAGAACATATGGACGGATTTTCCAAATATCTTCCGCTGCTCCTGCTGCAAAGTAAATGTACCATTTTCCATCGATAAAATGGATTTCAGGGGCCCAAATATGCGCTCCCATATCCCCTGTAGCGTGTTTGGTCCAAATTACTTTTTCCTCTGCTGTGGCAAGGCCCTGAAGAGTTTTTGCTCTCCGCAAAACAATGCGGTTATATTCAGGAACCGATGCTGTGAAATAATAATAGCCATCAGTATGTTTAAAAATGTGAGGATCTGCTCTTTGCTCAATCAATGGGTCAGTATATTCATAGGTTGTTGCCTCCCCTTTAACGGTAAAGGTTCCGGTTTTGGTATAATCTTGTTTGTTCACTTCTGCCCAATCCACATTAAGTGTTCCAGTAGATCCGTCACTATAATGTACATCTACAGTAGATGGAAGCTGTGGCGCGGTGCCCTGTTTTGTCTTAACGTTTACCTCGTCAACTTTAGCAATCTTAGTAATACTTATATTGGCAACAGGCTGAATTTTGGTACCATAGACAGAGCCCTTGACTTCAAGTTTCCCAGTCTGTGAGAAATCATCATTTGAAATAGAGTTCCAATCTACATCAAGTTGCTCGGTATGACCATCGTAATGGTGTACTGTTACCTTCCTAGGAAGCTTAGGTGGGAAATCTACCAATGTTCTAAGATTTACCGCCTCTATAGACACGATGCTGTCAGCCAGCACAGTGACCGTAAAGTTTTTCGTTTCTGAGTATCCATTCCGGCTAATTGTTGCTGTTAAGGATACATTTGCATCCTTTTGGTCTTTTGCAGGTCTTGTCACTACACCGGTATCGGAAATAACAGAAGGAGAATCCGATTTCCAAGAGATCGATACCCCATTGTCAGCAGTCACAGGTAATTTTAAATCTTGAATTACTTTTGAAGTATCACCGACGCTCAATGTTCCTGCAATTTTCCCAACGGCTTCTTGATCCGTCATAGATTCAGAGACAACCTGCTGGATTTCTTCTCCACTCAATCCTCTATTATAGATGCGGAAATCACTCACTTTACCGTCTAAATAAGGATCAGGCCAATTCGATTTTCCAATATAGTTATAGGCGGTTTCTCCAAAATCAGATGGTTTCTTGGTTGTAGTTCCTGTCGCACCAACCTTGCCATTAACATAGATTGTGTAAGCTGTTCCTGATTTGCTGATAGCGATATGCGTCCATTCACCGACCTTCGGGGCACTCGGAGTGGCATCTGCCACTCGTCCAACTAAATCCAAATACAGGTTTTCTGTAAGGAAAATTTTCCCTGCATTAGCTCCGGTTCCAAAATCAAAAATTCGAGTCCAATTTCCTGTTTTTGAATCCAGATATACCCATGTGGAGATGGTGAAATCATCCAGAGTACTCATAATACCTTTTGGCAACTGGACATATTGGCTTTTCGTATGCTCAAGATCAATACCGGTCCTGCCTGCCACTGTAGCCAAGGAAGCCCCGTTCATAACGGTGGCATCTTTGCCATGACCAGAGGCATCAGTTATGGATGTCCCGTTTAATTGATCGAATTTATACCTAGTTGTGAGACCTTCCTCCGTTAGTGAAGCACTCCCAGTTGCCTGGTCAACAGCACTTGTTGTTTCTGGTGTTATTGTAGCAGCCCACGAAGGAATAATCGTTGTTGGAACCGACAAAAGTGTGACTGCAAGTGCACAATGAATTGTTTTTTTTAACTTCATATTTAATCCCTCCTTATGATTCTTACATAAGATTGACTTTTTAGATTATTAGATTGTTTCTCCTAAACTAGTGCTTAGATACCTAGTTAAGTATTTCAAGATATTCATTGATTTTGTGGTCCGGGCTTATATTGGAAGCTGGTATTCACTATTTCACTTAAGTCTGCAGCACCGAGACTGACATCATATTTACCTTCTGCATGATTCGAAAGTGTAAAGACATAACTGAATTCACCGTCGTCTTCCGTGGTAATTTGATCAAGATAATCCAATTTACCATTTGGGGCTGTAACTCTAACGGCTACATCCGTCCCTTTTTTCTGGGTCAAATAGCCTTCGATTAGAACTTTTCTATTATTCGCAGATATTTTTAAATCCTTTATAGTTGTAGGCATCTGTTTTTCTACAGTAATTGTAGCCGAATCAGCGAATTGTCCTTCGTCGGTTGTGGCAATAATATCAGCCTTACCCGGAGATTTCGCAGCAATTGTAACGGTTGTCTTTCCATCTTCAGGATTATAAGTAGAATTAGAAATGGATATGACATTAGGATCACTGGATGTAAAAGTCACTTTTTGATTAAGTACACTACTTGGTAATACAACAGCAGACAAACTGCTTTCATTATTTTGTTGCAGTGTAAGACTATCAATATTCAGTTTGACATCCTTTACATTTGCTTCTGACATCTTAAAAGTTGCATTCTCTTTATCCACTTCGGTATTCACTTGGTCTAATTTCAATAAGTAATCCTTTTGCTTAATATATAAATTCGGGAAGTTATATGACTGAAAGGAAGCCCAGTTTGGATCCGATAAACCAGGCACCTTTTTAAATGTGGCATCAGCTTTGAATAAATCTGTACCGTCATTTTTTACAAGTGCGAGGTCATTATTACTATGTCTTAAATAGAATCCTGGCTTATTCACAGACTGAATGGAAACATACTCCTCTCCTGAATTCGCTAGTCCAGGGACTATCTGCCATCTGGCATCAAAATTTGAAATATTTAATACGTCTAAAGGATCAATCCGTGCATCATTGTTATAGTGCCTAATATAGCGGTCTAGGAAACTGTACGACTGCAGCTTTTGTCCTTCACCATCCAAGCCTGTGGAAGTAGGGACAACTTTTTTTATTGTGCCGTCGGGATTGTAGTATAATCGATCGATTGAGACTGAGCGTCTGTATGAACTTCCAGTTGGCAAAGCAGCGGTATGATAAATAATGTACGACTTTCCTTTGAAATCAATAATGGATTGATGACTAGTATTACTATTGTTTTTATCATTAGGGTCTGAGGTGAACGGATCCATAAGCATTCCCTTATATTCCCATGGACCTGTAGGGCTCTCACTCATTGCGTAAGCTAGTCCTTCTGGCCAATTATGAGCAAATGATAAATAATATTTGCCATTCCGTTTATGAATCCACGGAGCTTCTGTGAAACCACCTTTCAAGTTATTGATGGCAACCTTTTGAATATCCCCGTCTAGCTCGATCATGTTCGGTTTGAGCTTTGCATAGTATGGATACGAATTTCCCCAGTATAGGTACCCCTGTCCGTCATCATCCACCAATACTGTAGGATCAATATCATCCCATGAAATGTTGGAGGTCGTCATTTGATTGGTAATCAATGGCTTTCCAAGTACGTCCTTAAACCCTTCAGTTGGACTTTGAGAGGTAGCTACACCAATACAATATCCACTACCGTCCTTATTATTAGTGGCTACATACCAATAAAAGGTACCGTCTCTCTCGATTACTTGACTCGCCCATGCGGCATCTTCCCTTGCCCATGAGAAGGTATCCTTGACGCTAAGTGATCCTTCTTGTTTCCAATTCTCCATATCAGTTGAAGAATAAATGACCCATTCTGGCATAAAATAAAAATTTCCACCCGCACTCGCTTCATCGTGTCCTGCATAGAGATAAACCTTGTCACCCTGAACGAGCGCAGCCGGGTCTCCGGTGAACTTATCCTTAATGATAGGGTTATCCGCATAGGCTGCAGTTGAAAAGGATGATAATAGTAGTGTTGATAACATAATTTTCGAAACTACTTTTTTCATAGGGTTGTGTAATACCTCCTTAAAAAATAATATTTAAACGCTTTCATATGTGAGAGTATATCAAATCAGTTGTAGACAATCTTTATAAAAATCTACGATATTTTATAAAATACAACACATTATTTTTATAGCAAAATTTTATCAATAGAAACTTTGCTTACTAGTTTAACTAAGTATACAAAAAAGAAAAATAGACCTTAAAACCACTTTTAACGTGGTTTCAAGGTCTATTCACTAGATGCTTTAATGAAGCTTATTATTGTTCATGTAAGTAATAAACATGATCAATTCTTCTTTCTGCGCTTGATTTACATAGTTGGATGGTAACTTTTGAATAAACTTAATAAGCGTTTGCATAATTGTGTTATTGTATACCTAACAAAATATCTACTCAGCTCTCATTGGAGATCAAACATCCGCCTAATGATATCTAATCTACGTTCCCTCTTCCGTTAAATTAATTCTAATTAGAAAAGTTGTAACTGTATTTATAGAAAAATTTAAAATTTTATAATCTTCTGTACTATTTTACCCCTGTTTTTGATTTATATCTTTTTTTGTTATTTTTCGAGTTCTTTGTTTAGTTCAAGAATTAATATGCCCGATTAATGAATTCCCGTTTGGCGTTGTCTTGACTAAAAATCCCTTCCTTTGTAACGATTTTGACTGGAATCTCTTTTCCTTCTTGATAATCTAATATCACTTTCATTAATTCAGGTCCTAATAATGGATTACACTCCACCGTCAAATTTAATTTACCTGAAAATAGGGCATTAAATGCTTCTTTGGTTGCATCTACTGATATAATCAAAATATCTTTCCCGGGTCTTTTCCCAGCCTCTTCAATTGCCTCAATCGCTCCCAGTGCCATGTCATCATTATGGGAGTAAACGACCTGAATCTTATCCCCATACCTTTCCAACATCTCTTTCATGACACGTTTACCTGCCTCTTTTGTAAAATCAGCTGATTGGGAAGCGATGATGTGATAGTTTGTATTATTTTTTAGCAGTTCTTCAAATCCCTTTTTCCGATAAACCGCTGGTGAAGACCCCTGTGTTCCCTGCAATTCTACAATATTAATATCCTTCTTTACTCCTTTGGTAAATCCTAAAAGCCATCTCGCAGCTCTCCTACCCTCCTCTTGAAAATCGGAGCCAATAGAAGTCAGCCAAAGTGAATCATCATTAAAGTCCAATTCACGATCCGTCAAGATAACAGGAATTCCGGCCCGTTTAGCCTCCCTTAAAACCTCTTCATACCCGGTTTGGACAACCGGCGAAAATGCAATAACGTCTACCCGCTCCTTAATAAAGTTTCGAATAGCTTTAATTTGATTATCTATACTTTGATTCGCATTTTTAAATTTAAGATCAATGTCAAAGTCTTGGGCAGCTTTTTTAATCGAGGAGGAATTTGCCGCTCTCCAGCTGCTCTCTTTGCCCACTTGTACAAATCCTAAAACAATATGTTTTTTTAGTTTTTTAGGTTCATCCAATGTATTTTGTTTTGTTTGTACGTATTGGTCCACATTTTCTTTCGTAATTTTATTCACACGCAAAAGTATTTTTTTGGGAATACCAGATTTGCCTTGTAAAAGATCCATCGCATACTGAATTGATTCATTGCCACCAGTCCTATAGGCGAAGGTCCCCTTCAAAATGTTACGTCTAACCAAATCAAGTCCTCCATCATCACCTTCTAGTCCATCCACACCAATGATATTAACTCCTTGAATTCCCTTTTTTTCTAATGCCCTATGTACCCCAAGAGCCATTGCATCACTATGTGCGAAGACGAAATTGATTTTGCGGTTCTTTTTTAGCCTCTCTATTACCTCATCTTCGGCTTTATCTCGATTCCAATCTGCAACTATTGTATCCACCTGGTGAATATTAGGATGATTTTCGATTATTTCATTGAAGCCCTTACTTCTTTCGATCACTGGAGGTGATTGGGAGAGTCCTTGTATTTCTACTAAATTTACTTTTTTATCTCCAGCCAGATCTGCCACCAATTGCCCGGCGTTTCTGCCAATGACCTCATTGGCTGGTCCAATAAATAAGCTATAATCATACCCGTCGATTGCTCGACCTAAGACGATAACCGGTATTTTTTTATGCACCTTAGCGATTATAGGTGTTAAACTTTTGGAATCATTAGTGGAGATAATCAACAAGTCAATCCCAAAATCAAGTAATTTATTAATATCTTGCTTCTGTTTATCAATACTATGAGCTGCATCAGTATAAATCACATGCAAATCTTTATATCGATCTGATTCACTTTTAATTTCATTATTCATAGCTACTCGCCAAGGTTCAGTTAAATTTGCCTGGGACACACCTATAACAAATTTTGTCCCTTCATTCGACTTGTGAGAAGCATGCGCTGCTTTATAGCCAAACCATCCAAGGATTATTAAGACTAAAATTGTCATCCAATATCTTTTCTTAATCCGAAACCCGGCTTTCACTAATGCCCTACCTCCTTAACATAATTAGAAGGAGATACACCCATTACCTTTTTAAAAGCTGTACTAAAATAATGCTGAGTGTTATAACCGACTTTATCCGCAATTTCATAAATTTTGTATGATGGGTTTTCCATAAATTTAATCGCATATTGAATCCTGACTTGGGTTAAGTAATCGATAAAGGAAGAACCTAATTCTTCTTTTAAAAGCCGGCTTAAATAACTTGGACTAACATTAACTTCTTGAGCTACTTCCTGGAGGGTTAAATCTTGTTTGTAGTAATGTCTCTCAATATATCTTTTAGCCAAAATAACCACAGGCATAATCATAGATTGTTCGTTAAGCTCTTTGATGAAATTACTATAAACATCTGGGATTTCGGTTGGTGGCTTTTCTACAACTTTTTTGGCTATCATTATTTTTTTACCTGTCAACTTTTCGATAACCTCTTCAAATTGGTCACATAACAGATCCAGTGGCTCTAACTCTTCCGTAGGTATCATTGCTACGATATGATTGCTTTCATCCCGGAAAACAACACGTGGCTCGAAAGCATCGAGTAATTCATCGATAATGTTTTGCATGCTAAAAAACAATAGGTCCATTTCCCAAGCATCTCCGATATTTCCTTCTACAGCTTTCCTGTTTGGCTTAATTACAAAAATCCCAACTTTTTCCCAATCAAGACTAAAATAGTGGAGCTGCTTATGAATTTCCTCTTCATTTAACTGCCCTTTAACCCACTTGCAGAGAAAGCTGTTTCTAACCAAATCGACATTCTCTTCCAATTGCTCATTCATCCATTGGACCAATTGATTACTTCTTCTAGATTCATTCAAATGGTTGACCGCTTTGGTAACAGTTCTTTTCAGGTCATCAGGATTAACTGGTTTTAGTAAGTATTCAAATACATTTAATCGAAGGGCCTCCTGTGCGTAAGAAAATTCATCATGTCCACTGATTATGATAATAATGGAAGAAGGCAGCTCCTTTTTCAGTTTTCCAATCAATTGCAATCCATTAAGGAAAGGCATATTGATATCCAAAAAAAGAATATCAGGCTTAACCTCCAGGGCCAATTCAAATGCAGTCTCCCCATCTTGAGCTTCACCTGCAATTTGTATATTCCATTCATCCCAATTCAGAGATTTTTTCAACCCTCTAATGATTTTAGGTTCATCATCAGCAATAAGTAATTTCAACATTTCCATTCCCCCTATTAAAATGAAAGAAAAACCTATCAGCCTAACCCCTCTCGGACGATTGGGTGCCAAATATCTACCGTTGTACCATTATTTTCTATGCTGTGAACGATTAAACCATAGTCATTTCCAAAAGAGAGCTTAATTCTTTCATTTACATTCAACATGCCATATCCACCCGAATCTGCACCGCCAATCATCCCTGTTTTTTGCAGACGTTGATTTAATTTTGTTATCATTTCTGGATTCATTCCATTTCCATCATCCGTTACACTTAGAAATAGCTTGTTATCAATGATCTTTACTTGAATTAATATTTTTCCTCGACCTCTCTTGGTTTTAATCGCATGATAAATCGAGTTTTCTACTAAAGGCTGCAAGATGAGTTTGAGAACAAAAAGTTCTTTAGCCTCCTCCTGTACATCGATAACATAATCAAACTTATCCTCATATCTAGTCATCTGAATAATCAGATAACTTTTTATGTGCTCAATCTCTTCTGATACCTTTATACTTTCTTTTCCCTTACTCAACCCAATCCGAAAAAGTTTTGTCAACGCATCAATCACGTCCATAATGTCCTTTGCTTGATATTCCATGGCCATCCACTTAATGGTATCAAATGTGTTGTAAAGAAAATGAGGCTTAATTTGCTCTTGCAGAACCTTTAACTCTGCCTCACGCTTTCGTTTCTCTATCAAATTAATGAGATTGAGAAGGTTTTTAATCGATTCAATCATGCTATTAAAACTTTCTCCAAGCTGCTTAATTTCATCTTCATTTTTACTTTCAAATTTATTGTCCAAGTCTCCTTGTGCTGCCTTTTTCATTAGTGAGCTAAGTTGACTGAGAGGCCTTGTAATCGACGATGTGAAAAAAGCGGCCGCAAAAATTGCCAGAATCAACACAACCATTGCAATAATTCCAGCAGTCCATCTCATATCCTTTATAAAAGCAAGGGTTTCATTAATTGAGAAAACTCCAACAATCTTCCATCTAGTATATTCAGAGTAGTCATACATCACCTGGAAATCAGTATCTTGAATGTTTTTAATAAAACTTCCTGATTTTCTATTATTGAACCAAGAATCCTTTATACGATAAACGATTTTATTAACTGGGGTATACACTATACGAGACTGTTCATCTATAACGTATACAAATCCATGCGCACCAAAGCCCATGTTCCTGATTTCATTATTAATTGTATCAAGCTTCCAATCTATCAGAATAACTCCCAAAACTTCACCTGTTTTTTCATTTATGACCGCTTTGGTAACTGACAGCACTTCATCCGCGCTGTATTTTGGACTTGTGGTGAGGTTCCTGCCGATTGGCCTGCTTACCAAATGAATTACAGAAGGAGCATTAGCTGCTTGCTTATACCAACTCGCATTGGTTAGAGGATCCCTTGTCGTTCTGGACATTTCATTACTTATTAACAAGTCGGACTTGTTAACTATTAAAACCCCAGCAATCTCTGGGTGTGTATCCGTATACATTTTCATCTGCGTTTTTATTTTAGATTGCAGACCAGCAGCGGACTTTTGTACGAGCAAAAAATCGCTTACATTTTCGGTCCTGCTTAAATACTCTGTAATATTTTCTAATTCCTTAATATGTGACTCAATATTTTTTTTCACTTGCTCAATATCTTTCCTCGTATGATCATTCGCTTGCTGTTCAATCTGCTTTGAATATTGATGAGCCGGTAATGCTGTTGAGATGGTTATAGATAGTAAGATAATTGTTATAAATATACAAATAAGCTTAAAATATAAAGATTTGTTTCTAAAAAACCAATAAATGATCTATCCCTCCTGTTAATTTGAAGTAAAAAATTTATTTCCAATGATGAATACCCTTTCAAAAAGATGTTATCAGTGACATTTACTGGGCTTTCCCAACAGTTATACGCATTTTATCCCGATATATAGACTCTTGTTATGTATTATACAAAAATATTAAACAAAATAATATATTGATATTGTTAAAATTTTACTTATAATTTGTTTTGATAGGATTTCATTGGAGGAGCATGTACTTTGGCTCTTCTTTCCACTCTGTTATTTGATTAGTTACTGACAATATAGAAAAAATCCACACTTCATTTACGAATTTTGTGGATTTGTTACCTTTGAAAATATAAAATTATTCCCTAAATTAATAATTAGCATTTTTATTGCGCTAGGGAAAAAGAATCTCCAATCTTTTTCCCATTTTTATTAAAGAGTGACCTTTGGTTTTAGTTCTTAAGAGTTTTTTTCCAATCATCGGTGAATTTTTCTATGCCTTGATTTGTAAGAGGATGCTACGCGATTATTCATTTAATATCGACCCAATATGTTATTAAAAGAAGAGGAGCTACCTTACTCACTGTTGAGACGAAGTGATGCGAGTAGATATACCCCTCCCTCCTTTCTATCTTTTAGTGGTTCAATTCATGAGGTTATTAATCTTTTTATTAAAAATGTTGACAAATTATTTGCTGGTTTAGTTTAAGAACAATGTTTCATAAACTAAAAAAACAAAAACCGTCAAGATAAATCTCGACGGTTTTAACACATTATTAATGTACTAAATTAATAAGCGGTCCAACCTGCATCCCCCGTTATAACTGTTCCATTAACAAAGCTTGATTCATCAGAAGCAAGAAAAAGAGCTATATTTGCAATTTCTTCTGGTTTACCTACACGTGGATTTATTCCTAATCCTGCTTGAATGCGCCCCATACCAAATTCGTTAACACCCGTTATGGATGAACTGATGTTTGTTTCAACTCCACCTGGCGCAATTGCGTTGCAACGAATACCTTTTGTTGCGTACATAAATCCAGTATTTTTTGTAAAACCAACAACAGCATGCTTAGATGCTGTATAAGCGGCTCCTGCTCTAGCTCCTTGAAGTCCACCAGCTGAAGCGACATTAATAATAACCCCATATTGTTTTTCTAAAAAGAAAGGTAAGGCTTTACGTGTTGCACGCATGACACTCGTAGTATTAATCGCAAAAACTCTCTCCCATTTCTCATCTTCTATTTCACCAGCAGGTTCAAAGTTATCCATTACTCCTGCATTATTGACTAAGATGTCTAATGTTCCAAAAGTATTAACTGCTGTGTTAATCAGATTTTGTATATCTTCTTCTTTCGCAACATTGGCCATAACCGCTATTGCTTCCCCACCATTAGACTTTATTTCATCTACTGTAATAGTTGCGGCGTCAATGTTGATATCAGAAACTACTACTTTTGCTCCTTCTTTCGCATAAAGAATCGCAATGGCTTTTCCCATCCCAGAAGCAGCACCGGTTACTACGGCAACCTTATTTTGAAGTCTCATATCAATTCCTCCAATTGTTTATAATTTTCTATTCTCTATTAAACTTCTCCATACAATGGATGTTGGTTAAGTTAGGTAGTTTCCAAGCTTCTTTGTGGTACCTTTCCCAAAGTTGCTTTGGGCTCTATTTCGGATGCTTGTTTAACCTTCTTGATAAAGAAGGAAAGAAGTAATCCGATGATGCCGATTCCGATGATGACAAGGTAGGCGTCATTAATCCCCTGTATGGTCGATTCCTTAATAAGCTGCCCTTGGGTCAAGCCCTTAGCAGCTGCAGTGGGAATCATATCCTGCAGATGTGATTTCGTTCTGTCCGACATAACGGTAACAAGAAGCGACGTACCGACAGCACCCGCCACTTGCCGAATGGTATTGCTTATGGCTGTTCCGTGAGCACTTAACTTTTGTGGCAATTGATTCAAACCAGCGGTCTGTAAAGGCATCATCATCAAGGCCATCCCAATGCGACGCCCTGTTGACATCAGAACCAAAAAGGTATAGCTTGTCGAATCTGTCAAGTTGGTAAAGCCCATCGTTGTCAGAATGGTAATTATCATTCCGATAACCGTTAGCCATTTCGCGCCAAAGCGATCGAACAGCTTGCCGGTAACAGGCATAAGAAAGCCCATTACTAGCGCACCCGGTAGAAGAAGAAGACCGGATTCAATGGCTGTGTAACCACGGATATTCTGTAGGTAAAGCGGAAGCAGCATCATATCTGCGTACATCACCATCGTAACCGCGATATTGATAATGGTTGTTAAAGAGAACATATTATACTTGAATGCACGTAAGTCAAGCAGCGGATTTTGCGATTTCATCTGCTTCCATGAAAAGAGTGCAAGGGCCAAGATTCCAACACCCATCGTACTTAGTACCTCGATGTCTGACCATCCAAGGCTTCCAGCACGGCTGAAACCATAAAGCAAGGCTCCGAAACCAATGGTAGAGAGGGCGACACTTAGGATATCAAGTTTGGTCTTGATTGGATCGGATACATTTCGGAGATAAATGAATCCAAGTACAATAACAAGGACAGCAAATGGAATCATTCCGTAAAACATTGTTTCCCATTTGTAGTTTTCAATAATATAGCCGGCTATGGTAGGACCAATGGCTGGGGCGAAAATAATCGCAAGCCCGACCATCCCCATGGCTGCTCCTCGTTTGTTGGGAGGAAAGATGGTCAGAATGACATTCGTAAGCAGCGGCATGATGATTCCTGCACCAGCCGCCTGAATCATGCGTCCGGTCAATAATAAAGGAAATCCCGTTGCAATAGCAGAAACGATGGTCCCAGCTAGAAAGATAAACATGGACGCTTGAAAAAGCTGACGGGTGGTAAATCGCTGCATAAAGTAAGCGGTAATGGGAATCAAGACACCGTTTACCAGCATGTAACCTGTCGTTAACCACTGTGCTGTTGCAGCTGTGATTTTAAATTCAACCATTAATTCTGGCGTAGCGACGCTCATGAGTGTTTGGTTTAATGTTGCAATGAAAGCACCTAAGATCATAATGAACATAATAGGACCTTTTTTTATCGAATTTGTGACAGTTTTAGGTTTATTATTCAATTCTCTCCTATCCTTTCTAACTAGAATATAGACTTTTTTTACAATGTGTTTAATAATTAACATTGTATAAATTACATTATAATAAGATCGTTGGTTCTGACAACAGACAATTTCTTGAGAAGTGTAGATTAGTTATCATTCTTTTCAGTTTTGTTGTTAATGCTGAAAATAATAGACACAACTAAAATAATTGTAAATTTTCAAATGGGAAGGGTGATTAAACATGAAGGATAATGCAACTCCACGAGTAGATCCTCGTATACTTCGTACGCGCCAATTAATCAAGGACGCTTTTATAGATTTGCTGCAGGAGATGGAAATTAATAAAATAACGGTTAATCGGATTGCGGAACGCGCAACCATCAACCGTGTTACGTTTTATCTGCATTATCATGATATACAAGACTTGATGGAGAAAATGGCACAGGAAATGGCCGAGGATATTGAGTGCATTATGCTGAGTACGACAACAAACATGAAATCTGCTGAAGAAATTGATTCATTGAAGCTTGTGAACCTGCTTGAGCATATAGCCGAGAATGCTAAATTCTATAAAGTGGTTCTTAGTTCTACACGGACGCCAATCTTTACAGAGCGGTTATTAAAAATCCTTACGAAATCAATAACAGAGAGAATGGAGATAGACTCCTTGCTCGCTACTACCGATATCCAAAGGGATATTGCGATTTGGCATGGTTCTTCAGCTCTTATCGGCACGATCGTAGCTTGGTTGCGTAAGGACATGCCTTATACACCGCAATTTCTTGCTAAGCAGATGTATATGCTTTTTCATTTAAGTAAGGATGATAGGAAATCAACATAAAAAAGCGATTATACCAGTTTGGCCTTTTTGGAAGTTGTTAACTAACTGTGCTTTTCCTATGCAAACAAAAAATCCCCTTTTGACAAATTCCGGGGATTTTTTGTTCGTATAAACCGAATGGTTGCCTTCCTATTTTCAAACCTTATTATCAATTAGCCTTTCCAAATTATTCAACATCTGTAGGTGAATTTATTTTATCTTTATATTTGTCTACAAAAAGGTAACCACCGCTATTGACTACAGCATAATAAATTTCTTCTATTCGTAAATTTCTTCTTTTGAATTCAGCTTCAATCCACTCACGGTTATAGATGCCGGAAGCGTTCTTTTCGATGATTTTCCCGTCCATAATTAGTTCAACTGGCAGCGACTCTGATGAATTGGGCAAATTTAAATCTTTTTTTATTACATTTTGAAACGGTATCTTTTTTAGAATGGATAATTCCCCGCTCACTTCTAGTAATGCGTATTCCACTTCAAATATATTAAAGATTTCCTTTTCCCTTAAAAGCTGATTAAGGTCGTCAATCGAGAACTTTACCTTTTTCATATTATTGTCTAGTAATTTTCCTTTTTCTATTAGTAGGGTTGGTCTACCAGATAACCATTTTCTAAAACTTCGATTCCTAGAAGATAACACCATGAACAAATAAAACATTAAAACTAATACAAGAAATGAAATTAGAATTTCTTTGAACTTTAAATTCGTATCAAACCCCATGTTCGCTATAAAGGAACCAATTGTAACGGATAAGGCAAAGCTATAGTGGTTTTTATGAGAGTTAATATGCTTTCCAATAACCAAAGTAACAAGTATTAAAAGCAAAAAGCTGACACCTGTTCTCAGAATGGGTATAAGTGTATCTTCCATTTAAATCTCCTGTTTACTGATATTGTTTAACCATCTTGTACCCTTTTAATTAATTTATCTTTCCAATAAGCTAAATTATTTATCCATCTATTCCAGATTTCATTAGGCTTCAATTATAGGCATATATAGGAAAAAGCCTCATGAGTGAAAATTCACCGTGAGGCTTTATTATAGAGTTATTGTGAGTAACAATTAATTTATTGTGGGAACTTACGTCTCCAACCTTTTTGAGAATTTCTATTTTATGTTTCTCGCCCTGGTATCATTCCATCAACCTTCGCTGGTATTGCTTACCTTTTCTCTGGATAAAGCCTTTTTAAACTGTTCGATTAGAATAGGAACGATTTCAAAGGCATCGCCTACAATTCCATAATGACAGGTCTGAAAAATGGGGGCCTCTTTGTCCTTATTAATGGCAATAATTAAACCGGAATTTTTCATTCCCACAATATGTTGAATCGCACCGGAAATTCCAATTGCAAAATAAATTTTTGGCGTTACCGTCACACCGGTTTGCCCTACTTGATGAGCGTGGTCGATCCAACCCGCTTCCACCACATCCCTGCTGGCACCAACCGCTCCTCCAAGAGTCTCCGCCAATTGGTGTATTAACTGAAATCCCTCGAAGCTCCCTAATCCTTTTCCGCCTGCAACAATGATGTCCGCTTCGTCGATTCTTACTTTCTTTACAGTTTCCTTTACAATTTCCAAGACTTTTGTCCGAATATCTTCTTCTTTTAGGGATATTGTTTCTTCAACCATCTTGCCTGTTCTCCCTGATTGAGGGGTCAGCGCTTTCATGACTTTGGCGCGTACTGTCGCCATTTGGGGCCGATATTTTTTACATAAAATGGTCGCCATAATATTTCCGCCAAAAGCCGGCCTGCTCGCTAATAGTAACCCTGTTTCCTCTTCAACATCCAGCTCCGTCGTATCCGCCGTTAAACCTGTCGGCATATCGGTGGCTACCGCACTTGCCAGGTCCTTTCCTGTTGAGGTGGCACCGTAGAGGATAATTTCTGGTTTATATTTTTCCGTGCATTCCAACAGCGCCTTCATGTAGGATTCGGTCCTGTAATGTTTAAAGATGGGTTGATCATATACATACACTGTATCTGCACCGTATTCAAAAACGGTCTTCGTTAAATGTTTAACATTTTCTCCTATTAGAATACCGGCCAATTCCACTCCCCGTTTGTCTGCCAACTTTCTGCCGGCACCCAATAGTTCAAGGGATACGGAAGCAACCACTCCATCTTTTTGTTCAATGAACACCCAAACACCTTTATAATCTTGGAAATCCAATTACATTTCCTCCTTTGATTCAAACAATTCTTTCTTTTCAAGCATGACAGAGACCAGCTGCTCTACTTGTGCCATTGGGTTGCCTTCAAGGAACGTTCCACCTGCCGGCTTTTGTGGAGCCCAAACTTTGGAGACAATCGTAGGAGATCCCTTCAAACCAAGCTGCTTCACATCAACCTCTTCCAGGTCATCAACAGACCAGATATGAGGTTTATACCTGGCAGCTTTTATCATGTTTGGAAACGGAGAATACGGCACTTCATTGATTGTTTTTTCAACGGAAAACAAACACGGCAATGTGGATCGGACGACTTCATAACCGTCCTCCAACTTGCGATGGACAATGGCATATCCATCTTCTTGATTAATTTCCACTACTTTGTTCACAGAAGTCAGCGGTGGAATATCGAGCCTTCGTGCAATACCGGGTCCAACTTGCCCGGTATCTCCATCAATGGACATTTTTCCGCAAATGATCAAATCTACGGGCTGTTGTTTTCCTATCTTTTCAATCGCCTTTGTCACAGCATAGCTCGTTGCCAATGTATCCGCTCCCGCAAACCGGCGGTCCGTGATTAAATAGCCCTCATCGGCGCCTATTTCAATACACTTTTTAATTGCGGTAACCGCTGGAGGCGGCCCCATTGTAACAACAGATACGATTCCCCCATACCTATTCTTTAGACGAACCGCCTCTTCAACAGCATGGGCATCATACGGGTTCAATATCGCAGGCGCCGTCCTGCGATCCATCGTGTTTGTTTTTGGGTTCATCTTGATAATTTTGGTGTCAGGTACTTGCTTGATACAGGCTACAATATGCAGCATTTTACCCCTCCCTTTTATTTAAAAAAGAACATGGTTCCTTTACTTACCTCAATATGAAACTTTTCGGCTGAAAGCCTTTTTACACCCGTTTACATTTACTTTATTAAAAGAGATGTCCTTACATTCGAATTTTCTGATAAATATCTATGTAAATCTTGCCAATGAAAGGCCAAACTAAGAAAAAAACCGCACGAGTGGAGGAATCACAGTGCGGTTATGGGGTTCAGAGACAACCATTTCTCATTTAGGTTTTATCATGCATTTGCCATTAACTGAATAATAAATATTTTACACTTTCTCCTGATGACTCTTCTATTCTATATAAAGCTTTCATTAATTATTAAATCCCCTTCAACCCTTCCGATTTTCCTGTGATCGAGCCGAAAGCCACTGATCCCAGATTTTAGCGAACACCCCAGTCAAGACCAGTGAAACATGTCCACCTTCATAAACCTCATAGGTTTTATCCTTACTTGAAACAAGGTTCATCACCGGAAGACTTTGCTTCTCTAATATAAGTGTGTCACGTGAGCAAGAGAAGACGAAAAGCGGGCAGTTAATATTCTTTAAATCTACCTTACTTCCGCCAATCACCAATTCTCCCTTTAAGAGTTTGTTTTCTTTATAGAGACCATTAAACATCTGTTTGAATGCAGCACCTGCAAACGAAGCAGTGTCCTTCGTCCACTTATCCATGCGGCGCCACTGAATTATATGAACGAACAAGGGACGTCTATCACAAAATAAACCATAAAAAAGTTCAGCGTATCATGCAAGAACTAGGATTAAAATGTATTGTCCGTATGAAAAAATATCGCTCTTACAAAGGAAAGGTTGGGAAGATTGCCCCTAATCTTTTAGATCGCAATTTCCAAGCTGAAAAACCAAATGTGAAATGGGTTACAGATATTACGGAATTTAAATTATTTGGAGAGAAGCTATATTTATCGCCGATGTTGGATTTATTTAACGGGGAAATCATTACATATACCATTGGTTCAAGACCAACCTATTCGCTTGTTTCAACAATGTTAGATCAAGCTTTTGAACGTTTAACAGACGAGGATAAACTCCTTATTCATTCTGATCAAGGCTGGCATTATCAAATGAAACAATACCGTCATGCCCTCTGTAAACGTGGCATTACACAAAGTATGTCACGCAAAGGGAACTGTTACGATAACGCCGTTATGGAAAATTTCTTTGGCATTATGAAATCCGAATTTCTTTATCTAAAAGAATTTGAGAGTGTGGAACACTTTAAGCAAGAACTAGAAAAGTATATAAAATACTATAATCACAAACGAATCAAGGCAAAATTAAAAGGCATGAGCCCAGTTCAATACCGAGCTCATGCCCAACAAGCTGCCTAACGAAATAATGTGTCTAACTTTACGGGGTCACTTCACACCTTCCATTAATCAGGAATGAGAGTCGGCCTTTTTTATCCTACCTTTTTGTTAATCACCATAGCTTTGTATCAAATTAGCGATATGTGCATAAGCTCCTCCTGCAAGTAATGCTGAAGTAACCATTACTGCTTCTGCAAGCTCTTCATTTGTACATCCAAGCTTCATGGCATTTTTCGAATGGACATCTATACAATATGGGCATTGCGTAGCATGAGCAACTGCCACAGCAATAATCTCTTTAAACTTTCCACTCAAATTGCCTTTCTTCATTGCTGTTCTACTAAACGTTGAATAACCTTTAAAGCCTTCAGGAGCAAATTTATTTAATTTACCAAGGTTTTTTAGATTTGAACGTCTATAAAGTGAATCCTCTGCTTCTGGCATCCATCGCATTATGTATATGAGTACTATGGGTTACTACCCCACCTGCTTCTACTCCTGCTACAACAAAGATCGCTTCTACTAATTCTTCAAGTAATGCTCCTTCAGCTTTTGCACGTCGTGTATATAAATCAATACAATAAGGGCATTCCGTTACATGGGCAATTGCAACCGCTATGATTTCTTTTTCCTTTTTACTCAGTGCACCATCTGTCATGACCGCCGTATTAAAATCCGAAAAAGCTTCAAGCTGTTCTGGTGCTAATTCTTTAAGTTTACTAAGATTTTTTAAATCTCCTTTTTCATATAAATTGTTTGTCATTGTAGACATCCTTTCTTTCTAATAAAAATAAAGGAGCTTGTAAATCCCATCAGACTTTTTAAATTTACTCAACTTAATAGAGTTAATCATTAAGTCGGATAGACAGTTTTATGATCAGCAAGGATCACCAATTGTTTTTCATTAGGTTGAAAATTAATTTGTGAATCAGAGGAGTAATACCAAGTCTTTTCATTTTCCTTTGCTTCAAATATATTTAACTCATCCTGAAAATCTAAAACAGTCGAAGCAGTTTCTTCATCAACAGATAAGGAGATCAGCCAACGATCGTCTTGCTTTTCAATACGGTAATTAGTAGTTTGACAAAGCAATCGGCTGCCTATAGAGTGACGAATCATTAACATTAAAATTCACCCCCAGGTAAATCAATTAATAAAAAGAAACTATCTTGATTTGCCTGAATCGTAATTTCATGGATGTCTGTGATCCGTGCCGCATCCTGGGATTGTAAAATGGAATCCTTATTAATTGAAATTTCTCCTTCTATAGTAAAGATGTAAATCTTCCTGCCTTCTTCCTGTTGAAAGTTCAATGTCATATTACCATCCAACTTTGATAAATAAAGGGTTAAATCTTGATGAATTCCTGCCACCCGCTCGGAGGCAGTATGGGATATTACAGGTAATAAGTTATTTTGTAATTGTTCAACGTCATATGAGATATCTTCATAGGATGGAGTTAACTTTTTTTCATTTGGTGAAAACCATAGCTGTAAAAATCGGACTTCTTCATCATTGGAAGCATTGAATTCAGAATGAAGCACTCCCGTTCCAGCACTTATTCGCTGTATATTTCCATAGCTGATAATTCCAGAGTTCCCCAAGTTGTCTTCATGTTTTAGCTGCCCCTTTAATACGATAGAAACAATTTCCGCTTCCCGATGCGGATGAATTCCAAAGCCGCGATCACCTTGGACAATGTCGTCGTTAAAGACACGCAGTGGACCAAATCGGATATTGGAAGTGTCATAATACTCACCAAAAGAAAAACTTAAATTACTCGCCAGCCATTCATTTTTTACTGTGTATCGTGTACCTGCAGGATAAATTTGAATCATTTCTGTCACTCCTTTTCTGAATTTCTTAGTCATGAATATCGAGCTTTATTTCTTTCATTCAAAACAAAAAGTTGGAATATATAACAGGATTTCTTCTGCTATACGCTCCAACTATTTCTTTCCTGAATTTCCTTATGCTTGATATTTTTTAATCAGATCAACAAACTCCATTTGTTCTGAAAAGTCTTTATACATGCCTACAGCAAAACCTTTGAATTCGCTCTAAAAACTTATGCACTCTTTACCTTATCTAATTTTTTTAATAATCCAACGAAACCTCTTATAGTAAACAAAGTAAAATTTACACTGGTAAAGGTATGAAATATTGTCCATTTTTCCCATTTGAATAACTTGGAATTCTTTTCAAAGTACCATTGACCGATACTCATGGGAACACTAAAAAGTAAACTTTTAAAAAGTATTTTGCCTAAATGATCGTTATAAGTTAGTTTCACCCATATAACACTTAAAAGCGGGAAAAACAATAGGTCATAAATGATGTTTGTCTTAAAAATTTTTGGAAAGGGACGTACTGGATATTCAAGTCTTTTGGTACCAACCACAAAAACATCAATTAGAGTTGCAATGACTCCTTTTGAGAAAAAAATAACAAGATTCTCTCGCATTTTAGATCCTTTAAATAAAAATGGGAAGGAGACCACACACAAAGCAGTAAGTAAATTCAACAGTTTCTTTTCCATAAAAACATCCTCCGATGTGAATCAAAATTTGATATGCTCCCGCCTTACAATGTTCTGTAAAACCCCATCAAATCAAGCAGGGTAAAAATAATTTCCTACCTATTATTTCCTTTGGTAGTATTTACTATTCCTTCGAGTATAAAAGTATTTTCTAAGTAATAAAAAAACTAATCGAAAGGTTCCGATTAGCTTTTTAAATTGAATAATATTTAATTGGTTCGCCTTTTTTACCCACTCTGCAACAGTAACTGTACGTTTCGCTTGGTGTTTAACAGCCGCCTGTACATCTTCAATCATTTTTCCATCTTGACCAACAGTAACACATGTTCCATATGGGTTTCTTCCTGCTCCAAATATTCAATATTAAGCAGCTTTTTTTAACTCAATTGAATCCTTTTGAAAAATCATGCCACTAACTGATAATAGCTTGCTTCCATTGAATGCAAGATAAACTGCCATTGCTAAAAATGCTAAATCCAACTCATATCCTGCCATTTGACCATTTCCTAATAAACCAACAGAAAGTTTTACTTTTAGTATTGCCCCAATCATTAATAGTCCCAACAAAGCGGAGACTAGTCTTGTAGCCAATCCAATGATTAATGCGACGCCGCCAACGATTTCAACGAGTGCAACGCCATATGCCATAAATCCCGGCAACCCGATACTTTCAAACCAACCTACAATATTTTCAATTCCACCTTGAAACTTTACGATTCCATGTATTAAAAATAATGCCCCTAATGTTACTCGTAATATCAGTGCTCCGATTTCGTTTTTTACCAACATTTTTTTCTCCTCCATAAAATTATTATTTGATTATACCTTTTTGATACCATTGAGCTGAGGCTTCAACTTCTTGAGAGGTTAATTGATGACCTCTATTCTCCCAATGAATTTCTACATTCGCATTTGCCTTTTCTAATAAAGATTGTAATTCAGCAGATTCTAATGGCGAGCAGATAGGATCATTGGTACCAGCTGCAATAAATACTGATTTCCCTGTTAAATCAGGTAGTTCAATTCCTTTTCGCGGCACCATGGGATGATGAAGAATCGCACCCTTTAAAGCATTTTGATGGTGAAATAATAAACTCGCAGCAATATTAGCTCCATTTGAGTAACCTATCGCAAGAATATTATCTCGATCAAAATCATACTTTTCGGAGGCCTCATCTAGAAACTCGTTTAACTCTTTTGTTCGAAAAATAAGATCTTCCTCATCAAATACCCCTTCTGCTAATCTGCGAAAAAATCGAGGCATTCTATTTTCTAATACATTCCCACGAACGCTTAGTACATTTGCCTCAACATCAATCATTCCTGCAAGTGGCAGCAGGTCTAATTCATTGCCTCCTGTACCATGAAGCAATAACAACGTGGGTTTTGTTTGATTTTGCCCCTTATTGAATATATGTTTCATTATTTATCTCCCTCCAGAACTCGAACCTCTACAGGCGGTAAGATTTCTTCTAATTCTTCTCTTTTTGACTCTAGCCAAGATGGCAACATAAGTTTTTCCCCAAGTTCAGCGACTGGTTCATCCACTGAAAAGCCTGGTGGGTCGGTAGCTATTTCGAAGAGGATACCCCCTTCTTCATGAAAATACACTGCTTTGAAATAGTTTCGATCTCGAATTTCTGTTGGATAGTATCCTTTGTCTTGAAGAAGAGATCTCCATCTGAGTAAATCCTCTTCATCCTTTGCTCTCCATGCTATATGATGAACTGTTCCTGCTCCCATCAGTCCCCTGACTGATGGGTTTAACTGAATATCAATCGTATTTCCAAAATGTCCTTCAGATTTAAATCTTAGGAATTCATTTTCCTGCCCAATACATTCCATTCCTAAAGTATTTTCCAGCACTTCCGTCGTTTTATGTGGCTGTGCAGAAAACAGAACAGCGCCGCCAAACCCTCTTATCGCATTCTCAGCTTGAATTCCCCCAAAGTTCCAAGTATTTATTGGACCTTCATCTCTTTCTATCAGTTCAAGCTGGAGTCCGTCTGGATCGTTAAATTTCAAATATTTCTCACCAAAGCGATTGGCTGAAGTAAATTCAATTCTGAATTGTTGGAAACGCTTCTCCCAGAATTTTATTGTACCTGTTGGAATAATGTAGCTAGTGACTCCAACCTGACCTGTACCAATTCGACCTTTTAGCTGTTTTGCCCATGGGAAAAACGTAATTACTGTTCCTGGTTCTCCTGTTTCATTCCCAAAATAAAGATGATACACTTCTGGACGATCAAAATTGATTGTTTTTTTAACAAGCCTTAACCCAAGTACACCTGCATAAAAGTCAATATTCCTTTGTGCATCGTTTACCATCGCTGATATATGATGAATGCCTGCTGTTTTCTGCATTTTTTACTCTCCACTTCATAAATGGGATTTTAAGAAGTTATTTAGGCCTTTCTATTTCAAAAATCTCACCGATTTTGGCGTAATTATTCCCTGCTAATCGACTTACCGCAGCTAAACCTCTAGCATCAATTCTTCCATTTTCATAAATTTCATCTTCAATATGAAATTGAACCACTCTTCCTATAATAAAATCACATCCAGGACTATCCGAACTTCCCAATTCTAAAGAATGCTCTAATGAACATTCCATTCGAATTTTTGCTTCTTTCACACCTGGTACCGAAATTTTTACACTATCCACTGAAGTCAAGTTTGCTAACTTAACTTCACTTTGATCAGAAGGAAGACTTGCAGCCGTCTTATTTATTTTTTCAACATTATGTTCGTCAACAATATGGACCACAAATTGCTTGGAGTCGATGATGTTTCTGGCTGTATCCTTTTGACTCCCCTCTGAACGTTGAATAGATAATGAAATCATCGGCGGATTGGATGAGACGATATTAAAATAACTAAATGGTGCACCATTTAAAACGCCATCTTTTGAAATGGTTGTCACGAAAGCAATCGGTCTAGGTATGATGCTTCCTATTAGAAACTTATAATTTTCTCTTTCAGACATTAAGGCTGGATCAATTGAAAGCAAAGAAATCATTCCTTTTCGTATAATCAGTCTAGTTCTCTTACTTCAAATGGAAGTAATCTGCGTTCAATTTGTTCTCTTTTGGGTTCATACTGTGCAGGCAACATCAATTTTTCTCCCATGGTTTCTTGTGACTCATCATGAGCGAAGCCTGGAGGATCTGTTGCAATTTCAAATAAGATTTCTCCGTGTTCTCTGAAATAAATGGCATTAAAATAGTTTCGATCTTGTACTGGAGTTACGCCATATCCATTTCCTGCAACATACTTTTGCCATTCCAATTGATCCTGGTCATCACTAGCCCGCCAAGCGATGTGATGTACGGTCCCCACACCCATTCTTCCTCGTCCAATCGGAGTAAATTTCAGGTCAATGACATTTCCGATCTCAGCTGAAGAACGATAACGGGCGAAATCTCCTTCTTTACCTACGAATTCAAGTCCCATAACATTTTCTAACAAATCTGCCGTTTTATTGGGCTGTGTTGATAATAGAGTAGCTCCGCCAAACCCTTTGATGGCAACCTCTGGAGTTACCCCGCTAAAGTTCCAATTATTAACTTCTCCTTCTTCTCTTTCAACAATTTCAAGGTGAAGGCCATGTGGATCATCAAATTCCAAATATTCCTCACCGAATCTTTCCATTTTAGTAAAAGAGACTTTGAACTTTTCTAATCTGTTTTCCCAAAATTTCAATGCACCTTTAGGAACAACATATGAAGTAACTCCTACTTGACCATCACCAATGGTTCCTTGATGAGCCCCTGCCCATGGGAAAAATGTGATGATTGTTCCAGGTTTTCCTCCTTCATCACCGAAATAAAGGTGATACGTGCCAGGATCATCAAAGTTTACCGTTTGTTTCACTAGGCGTAATCCTAAAACACCTGCATAAAAATCAACATTCTCCTGTGGATGTCCTACAATTGCAGTGATATGATGAATACCCATTGTTTTCTTACTCATTTTGAAACACTCCTTTTTAATGTATAATGCCTAAAATGGATTAAATTATTGATAATAATTATAAATCAAGATTCTCTAATTCGAGATATTTTAAAATAAAAAAGCATCCAATGCATATTTTCCAGGTCCAATTAATGCTAGACCAATTACTACCGCTATCAACGTCAAATTATATTCGTATCCATTTTGTGTTGCCCAATATCCATTAGGAGCATGAACCTTTACAATTGCCATTACCATTGTAGCTGCAATCATGATCCCTGCAAGGGGAGTAAGAAGTCCTAATGTAAACATTAATCCCCCAATTAATTCTGCTAATCCTGCCATGAGGGCCAACATCACACCTGGTTTCAAACCGAGCGACTCCATCCAGCCTCCTGTACCCTTTAAGCCATAACCACCAAACCAGCCAAATAATTTCTGTGCGCCGTGAGCCATGAATGACACACCAACGACTAACCTTATAATTAATAATCCAATACTCATCATTTTATTTTCCTCCTATTTTCACTTATCTCGACTTCGAGATATTAATTTAAAAAATTTATTATTACACTTTGTTACTAACTTTCTTTAAACAATGGACCATCAACTCGGACTCATCATCTGTTAAATCTTCAAAAATAGAATTAATCATATCTTGATACTTCGGCATGATGTTTTCCATCATTTCCATTCCTTCAGCTGTTAAGGTTACATGAATAACCCGCCGGTCTTCTCTACAGTCATTCCTTTTTATGATTCCTTTTTGTTCAAGTTTATCAATAACATACGTCATCGAGCCGCTAGAGGTCAGGATTCTATTTCCAATCTGCTGAATTGTTTGTTTCCCTTTGTAGAAAAGTACCTCTAAAACAGAAAACTCGGTAATACTAAGATTATTTTTGGACATTTCGTCTCTTATTCGTTCCTGAATGCCCTTTGAGGTTTGCATTAGTAGCAAAAATGGATGGTTAGTACATTTCCTTTCCATATTCACACCTCCTAGTTAAATATCCTTAATTAATATATCTAGAATTCGAGATATTGTCAATACTTGTTTATAATTTAATCTATAACTGTTTTTCTCCAAATAACCCCAGCCGAATCACGGACTTTATAGAGCGTCTTCAATAAAGCTATGGACTTCATCAAGTTGGAATACACGCATTTTACGTGGCAAGAAACACCGTAACTCTTCTTCATTAAACCCTACTTGTAATTTTTTTCATCAAGGATTAATGGTTTTCTTAATAGCCCAGGATTCTCTTCAATAAGCGTATACAATTCTCGGAGTAAAAGAGAGTCGATATTAATATTTAGCTTCTGGAAAGCTTTTGACTTAGTTGAGATAATTTCATCGGTGCCATCCTCTGTGAAGTGAAGGATATTCTTAATCTCATCTACTGTAAGCTTTTCAGAAAGGATGTTTCTTTCTTTGTAAGGAATTTGATTCACCTCAAACCACGCCTTTGCTCTTCGACATGAAATACAACTTGGTGTAATAAATAAAGTTACCACTTTAACACCCCCTTAATGTTTAGTTAGTCAGTTCGACATATATTAATTAGCTTCTTATCTTATCTTGAATTTAAATATCTTGAATTAGAGATACTTAAATTATAAATCATCTTCCTCATTTGTCAACAACAAATATTAAAAATGCATTTTAACCTTCCAAATGCTATCCCCTGGCTGCATATTCCAATAAAATCTCATGCAACTTTAATTGATTTATTCTGTCATGTCTACTATAATGTATTTGGGTTACTTAAAGTATCCATGTTACTTTAAGTATAAAAATTTTTTGAAGTGAGGTAATTAAAATGAATATGTTAGAATCAAAAGTAATTACAACTAGATTAGAAAAAGAAATTTATATAGATGAAAAAGCAAATATTAACATTAGCGGGTTTCGTTCTTTTGATAAGAACACTCCCTTTTATGAATTTATGATTGGACTGGATCTAATTCGGATTAGGGATAATGAATATTATGGAACTAAAAAAAGCTACGTTAGTATAAGAATATCGGAAGATTTACAATCTCTTTTCGTATTAGAGCCTGATGTCGAAAGTATTTTTGCCATCAAAAATAAACAAGAAAAAGAAGCAGCTATTGAATTAATTCATTATTTATTGGTTGATTCACAAACTTTTAAACAATTGGTCTCAGAAATGATCAATAACCTAAAAAAATTAAATGTCGTTACTGGATTTGAAATCAAGGAAGTAAAGGCTAAACTGGCTGTGCTAGAGAGATTATTAAATGTCATTGATGAAGATATAAAATTCATGATTAGAATGGAAAATATAGCTTAGAATTGATAGGGAGAGAAGCCTCATAAATGGCTTCACTCCCTTTTTTTGTATGGTCACTTACAAAAAAATTATAAACACCCTTATCTATGACAAGGGTGCTAACAAAAGTTTATTTAGAAATCCGGTTTTGTAACTCTTCTCTTTCTGCTTCATATCCTGGCTTTCCAAGGAGTGCAAACATGTTCTTTTTATAAGCTTCAACACCTGGCTGATCAAAAGGATTTACCCCCATTAATAATCCGCTGATTCCACAAGCTTTCTCAAAGAAATAAACCATTTCCACGAAGGTATATTCATTTAATTGATCCAGCTCGACAGATAGGTTAGGAACTCCTCCATCGACATGGGCTAATACTGTACCTTGTGCTGCATTCTTGTTAACATAGTCCATTGTTTTCCCAGCTAGATAATTCAATCCATCCTGATCGGTCTCTTCTTTCCCAAGAGTGATATCTAGTTTAGGTTCTTTTACAGATACAACTGTCTCAATAAGGTCTCGGCGCCCTTCTTGGACATATTGTCCCATCGAATGAAGATCCGTGGTGAAATCGACAGAAGCAGGATAGAGACCTTTTTGGTCTTTACCTTCACTTTCACCAAATAACTGTTTCCACCATTCTGATACATAATGAAGAGATGGTTCAAAGTTTACCAAAAGTTCAATTGATTTTCCTTTACGATAAAGAGCATTTCTAACTGCAGCATATTGATAACTTTGGTTTTCTGCCAAGTTAGGATTACTATACTTTTCCGCAGCAGCTGCTGCATCATTTTATCAATATCTAAGCCTGCAGTTGCGATTGGTAATAATCCTACTGCGGTTAACACAGAGTATCTACCGCCAACATCATCAGGTATGACAAAGGTTTCATAGCCTTCTTCATCGGCAAGTGTTTTTAAAGCTCCTTTAGCACGATCCGTTGTGGCATAAATACGTTTTTTCGCTTCTGCTTTACCATACTTTTTCTCCAAATAATCCCGGAAAATTTTTAATTTAAATAATGTGTAGGGCGTTATTTCCAAGCCTAGCAAGGACTTTAATCGCAATATTCTTATCGCGCCATTTAAGGTTTGCAGTATCGATAAAAAATTTTATAATATATTCCTCCGATTTTTATTAAATAATGTTTTTAGTTTTTTTCGACAGTATGTCCGCCAAATTCATTTCTTAGTGCGGCTACAACTTTTCCTGTAAAGGTATCATCTTCAAGGGAGCGATATCGCATTAATAATGACATGGCAATGACTGGTGTTGCTGTTTTAAGGTCTAATGCTGCCTCTACTGTCCATTTCCCTTCACCTGAGGAATGCATAATCCCTTTAATTTCATCCAAATTTGGATATTTTGAGAATGCATTTTCTGTTAATTCCATCAGCCATGAACGAATAACGGAACCATTATTCCAAACTCTTGCGACCTTTTCGTAATCAAAATCAAATTCACTTTTTTCCAGGACCTCAAAGCCTTCTCCAATGGCAGCCATCATGGCATATTCAATTCCATTATGAACCATCTTTAAGAAATGCCCGCTGCCTGCTTTGCCTGCATATAAGAAACCATTCTCTACAGCTGTATCTTTGAAAAGGGGTTGGACCACTTCCCAAGCTTCAGGATCCCCGCCAATCATATAACAAGCTCCATTTCGAGCCCCTTCCATACCGCCTGAAGTACCCGCATCCATAAATCTCACGCCTATTTCCTTTAATTCATTGTAGCGTTCAATCGATTCCTTATAGTGAGAATTACCTGCTTCAACGACAATATCTCCTTTTTCCAAATAGGGTAAAATTTCACCGATAACGGAATCAACCACTGCATGCGGGACCATAATCCATACAATTCTTGGATGATCCAAGGACTGTATGAGTTCTTTATAACTTGAAACACCAGTTGCTCCATATTGCTTCATATTTTCTACTGCACTTGGATTAACATCAAATGCTACCACTTCGTGATGGTGATCCATTAAATTTCGCCCTAAGTTTAATCCCATTTTTCCTAAACCAATAAGTCCTACCTTCATTATGTTCTCCTCCAATGTTGTAAATAATATGTTTAATTTCCTTAATTTAACGGCCTTCTACTTAGAAGGATTTAAGACATTTTTCTCAATACGTACTACATCATCAGTTGTAAAACTTCTGGATATGCCTGGTGACATCGTTTTTATTTCCTCCAAGCTATTCTTAGTTGAGTAGTACCTTTTCCTTGCTTTCTTGAAGTTTTTCATCCAGCCACCATTTAAAGCCATTTTCCAAGAGCAAGGAATCAGAAGCAGCGGGACCGTAGGAACCTGACTGATATTCATGAAGCGGTACTAGGTTATTCTCAAATACATTAAGAATCGGCTGTACCCATTCCCATGACAATTCAACTTCTTTCCAATGAGCAAAGAAGGTAGAATCCCCGTTAAAAGAATCATATATTAGTCTTTCGTACGCTTCAGGCACTCCTAATCCTATTTGATCATTAGAAAAATTAATCCTAATTGGGGTAACCTTTCCATTATTCAATGGGTTTTTGCAGTTTATTTGTAAGGAAATATTTTCATTAGGATTGATCTCAATAATTAATAAGTTAGGATTAATTTGATTAATTTGATTATTTTTATATTGTTGGTTTTCCTTATTTTCAAATTCAATTACAATCCGGGTTGATTTTTCCTTCATTCTTTTTCCTGTACGGATGTAAAAGGGAACCCCAGTCCATGATGGATGATCGATCCACAAACGGGCAGCAACAAATGTATCTGTCTTGGAATAAGGATTTACCCCTGGCTCTTCTAAGTAGCTTGGAACTTTTTGACTGTTTACCTCTCCTGAAATGTATTGGCCGCGGACAATATCGTATTGAACATCTTTTTCTTTTAAGGGACGAAGAGACTCCATGACCATCCGCTTCTCATGTCTAATTTCTGCTGCATTAATTTTTTTAGGCATATCCATAGCTGTCATCATTAGAATTTGCAGCATGTGGTTTTGAACCATGTCACGAATTGCACCAGCTTGATCGTAATAACCCGCTCTTTTCTCTACCCCAACCGTTTCACTCGCTGTAATTTGGACATTTGCAATATGTTCTTTATTCCAAACCGTCTGTAGAATGGGGTTGGCATATACTAAGGCTTCAAGGTTTTGAACCATCGGTTTTCCTAAGTAATGGTCGATTCGGTAGATTTCTTCTTCCTCAAAGGTACGACTTAGTTGTTCATTCAAGTCACGTGCAGATTGAAGATCATGGCCAAATGGCTTTTCAATGATCAACCGTTTCCAGCCCGTTGTCTGACCAAGTCCACTACTATTTATGTTCAAGGCAATCGTTTCAAAAAAATCTGGAGCAACCGAAAGATAAAACATGCGATTTCCTTCCAAATGTAGTTGCTTTTCACGCTGCTGCACTAACTGAAGTAATGTTTGATAATCTTCTTCACAATTTACATCCAATGTACTGTAGCGGAAGTAATCTAAAAATTCCCCCATATTAGCAGACTCATGTTCTAGGCGTCGTGAAAAATTCAAGATAGAATCTTTCACTTTTTCTTGAAAATCAGTTTGAGAAAGTTCCCCTCGTCCGAGTCCAATAATTGAAATGGACTTCGGTAATTTTTGATCAACATATAAATTGTATAGAGCAGGGAAAATTTTTCTCTTTGTAAATCCCCTGTTGCTCCAAATAAGACAAAGGTCATTGATTCCATCATGCTTCCCCCATGTTCGTATCTATTTTCTCTTATATCAATCTTCGGACTTTCGTTACAAGTTTTTTATCAATAATAGTAATAACAGCATCAGCAAGTCCAACAAATAATCCATTATCAACCACACCAGGTATAAGGTTCAGATTTTTCTCTAATTCTTTTGGAAGCTTAATCTCTTGAAAACTGCTGTCTATAATATAGTTACCGTTATCGGTAAGAAAAGGATTCCCATCCTTTTCCCGCAGCTTTGGATTGCCTCCAAGCTCACGAATGTACTTCATGGTCATCTCATATCCAAATGGGACCACTTCTATCGGCAGTGGAAAAGTTCCTAATGTATCTACATTTTTATGGGAGTCTGTAACGACAATAAGAGTTTTAGCAGCTTTCGCGATTATTTTCTCTCTTAAAAGGGCTCCGCCTCCTCCTTTAATAAGGTCTAAATCTCGATTCACTTCATCCGCACCATCTATGGCTAGATCAATATGATCAATTTCGTTTAATGAAACAAGTGGGATTCCTACATCTATTGCTAATTTTTCCGTTTGTTTGGACGTAGGTATTCCTTTAATAGAAAATCCTTGTTGAACTAATTTCCCAAGCTTAGAAATGGTATAAAATACAGTGGAGCCAGTTCCAAGTCCAACCACCATTCCTTCTTTCACATAATCTACAGCTTTTTCTCCGACTTCTTTTTTTTCATTCAAGGCCATTTGCCCCTTTCACTTAAAGATCTGGAGATTCATTTTTTAATTTAACCATTGTTTCTTAATTTGCTCTTGTGCAAAATGCAAAATTTGTTCTTCTGGTGTGTCCTTTTTAACTATTACATTCGTTAAATAATATTTTCCTTTATAATTTAATTTCACAGTCACTTCTATCATTTGTTTCACCCCTATCCATTTTTCAATTAAATATTTTTATACAACATTTATACACCAAGGAACTTTAAATACGTTTAGTTATTTTATGTAACCTATAATATCTTCCGAATGAATTATCGTCAAGTAAAATATCTCGAATTAAAGATATTTTTTTTTTACAGTAAGGTTATGAGATTTTTTATAGCTTTCTCCAGTTACAAGATTTCAATGGTAAGAGATTGCCCACAAACTCTTAAGGGAAAAATTTATATTACCTCAGTTCATGTATGGCGTTTTGGTTGCCGTTATTCGTTTTTTGGCATGAGTCTAAATATTTCTCATAAAATGTACAAGTTAGTTCATCAATCGGGAGTGATCTTTTTGAGAATAAGCATATTGATTAGTTTAGTAGTATGATCTTTCTTGGTCTTTCTTTTTGGGATGTATTTGTTGCAGCACTTACTTCCG
The DNA here is from genome assembly GCF_018613205.1 of Bacillus sp. ISL-46. NCBI lineage: Bacteria > Bacillati > Bacillota > Bacilli > Caryophanales > Bacillaceae > Bacillus > Bacillus sp. ISL-46. Next base: position 46,128 of record NZ_JAGGQR010000014.1, on the reverse strand, counting down.
GTTTTTCGAAAACTTCTAAACATTAAGAGTCTAATCGCCTATCTCTATTGTTTCCGGAGTTTCATTAATCGTGTTTGGTATCTATTTTGGATACCAAGTGATTTATGCACTCTGGGTTTAGCTTCATCTTGTCTTTTTTGACGTTCCCATGGATATGCATTTCGTTAAGTTCTTGTCCCTCCATTCATATAGTAAACATATACGGAGGGATGAACAGTATTACTATAGGAGGAGAATATGTTTATTTTTATTGAAATAGCCGTTTTGGGAATGGCCTTATTAAGAGTACTTTCAGGAAGTATTGAAATACTTGCGGCTATACTCATGATTAAGTTTAATTCAGTTGAAAAGGCCCTTTTAGTTAATAGTTCTCTAGCACTCGTTGGCCCTATTATTCTCATCTTAACGACTACAATCGGTGTTCTGGGATTGACGGGGAATATTTCATTGGCCAAAATAGTCTGGATTTTCATCGGAGTTGGCTGTATTTTTATCGGTGTAAAATCATAATCTTCCGTTTAAGTTTCTTTATAGGTTAGAAAATAAAGGAATGACAGGAAAAAACAAACAAAAATAAACAATTGCATATTAATCTATAGAGGGACTAGATACGTTACTTTTACACCATGGGTTTTTGTTGCAAAATTGTAGTATTAGAAAAAAACATTGATCAAAAAGAAGGTCTTAAAATTAAGTATTTTAATTTCTTCTATATTAATCTCATCGTTATCTGACAACTTTAGATTGACTCGATAAGGTTCTACAGGCTGATTTAACCATTCTGAACTACAGGCTTCAGGGTCACAAGAATTTATTAAATCGGCGTCCCATTTATGAGCAGCAATCGGTACACCATAATTTTTTGAAGATGAAAATTGCCTCCTACATGGTCACTATGGTAGTGCTGTTCACAATAAGGTGTAATTCTTCTGGTGAAACGCCGGCTTCTTTAATTAATTGCTCTGTTACTTTCGCATCACTCCCAAAACCAGTATCAATAAGGATCGGGAGCTGATCCTTGATAAGGATCATATTTGCACTTGGAAATTTTCTTTCAAAGAAAATTGTATTGGATTTTTTCATAGGCTATCCCTCCTTATATTTCAATGACTAAACAAAAGCTTCTTCTCAATTTAGATGTGACATATATTCAAATGCGGTTGTTCCATATACGCTTTTAAAGTGTTTATTTAAATGAGATAAATCAACAAAACCATATTCAGCTACTGCTGAATAAATATCTCCATTTTTTTCTATTAACTGCTTTGCACGTTCTATCTTGCAGTTAAGAATGTATTGGTATGGTGAAATTCCAGTATGAACATTAAATAATCTTATAAACTGGAACTTAGATAAATTAAGCTCTTTACACATCTCGTCAAGTTTAAGCACGTTTTCTAGGTTACTATGAATTATATCCTTTGCTTTTCTAATTAGAGCGTTATCTTTCTTATAGTCTGTAGAAAGATTTGTTTGCATAAGGCTGTCTGTGAGGGATACGAGTAATTCACTGCACAAAGCCTCATCTTTTTCGCTTAATATGGCATTAGAAAGACTTAATATTCTTTGTTCAAGTTTATAATCATAGACAATAGGTGTTGAAAAACGTACTATATCCTTTTTCTCCATAACCTCTAAAAGCATAACACCATTTTGATAAGATAATTGTAAATTGCCATCCAGGTTATATTGTTGAATACCACGCAATGTTACCCCTATTGCATACTCCAGGTGAGAATGCTTTTTATACGTAAAATTAGTAATACTTGCTGACAACGCAGTAATACCTGCTGATTTTTTATAGATAAATTTGTCCATCTCATTCACCCCTTTATCTACATCCATATCATCACTGCAGAATAGGCTAAAAATATTGCCATCCATAATACCACCTTTGGATTTAAAAACTGCATTAGGAAGCCTGACCTAAAGGTACCAGTTTCGTTTACAGCTGGTTTTGATGAATCCCTTTTGCAAATTTGATAAGCGAGATAGAACATATATAAGCTTCCGATGATCTGCATAACAATTAAAATTTTAGGTACTATCTCTATAAGGACATTATTCAACATAGCAGAAATAACAAGTAATATACCAAAAGCAATCGTTGCTCCATACGTATATTCTCCATTGTCTTTTTTGCACCAAAACTATGCACTGTCGATAATATGACGATATTAGTAGGTCCTGATGTAAAAGTAACAATAAAACAGTAGATTAAAAAAGATGTAATATTCATAGGAGAACTCCTTTCAAGGTATTCTCATGGAATTATACATCTTAGAATTAAATGGCTTATAGTATATTATTGCAGGATTATCCTCTAAAGTTAACTCTACAAATTTGGGGTGCTGATACGTTATATTTCATTGTGTAGCACAAAATGATTTGGAAACTCCTGCGAATCTTGTGATATCTTCCATTTTCACAAGCAAACTTTTCCATTCATTAATCGATGGTTTTATAACATTGCTTAGTTTACATTTTCCCTAAATTTTTTTACCTATTTTAGTTTTGTTTAGTATATAAAGCGTTGACATCCACTTTTTATAAGTGATACGATAATATATATTAAGAATTTTCTAAATATTTTATAAACAAGTTTAGCAAAGGAAACTAAACCTTCCATAATAGGCATCATGTTCAATATATTTAAGTGATTTTACAAAAGGAGATATAAAAATGAATCCTTCTTACATGACTGTGACCGAAGTAACTGACTATGGCCCGTACATAACGAAAATCATTCTTCCGCTGTCCGAATCTGTTAAATCAGAGATATTGTCGGATGATACTTTTAACGTTTATGTCGAGAGACGAAGCAAAAAAACCGGCGAAGTGGTTCAACTCAGAAAGGATTGGAATTCGAAAGAGATTCATCCTTCAAAAGGATATTGTCGTGTTACAAAAGCGTATACATCAGACGGTGAAGGGAACAAAACCGAAATCGGCAGTCACGCCACACTGGAACTTGAATGTGAGGCAATCGACCGTTTAAACTCAGAAACTGCGTTTCTAGAACAGGGACATAATGTATATGTGTTCTGCGATTTTCGTATAACACAGGTGAAAGAAATACAAACCGATAATGTTTCTATTTCAGGGCTTGTCTATGATCATTTCAGCGGCGGCAAAATGGAGCAAGTCAAAGGTTGGGTAAACAGCCAGTCATCATATGCAGAGATGCGTCTGCGTTTCGGCTATTATTCACCAAATATGGGCAGAGGAAAACGTCCTTTGATCATTTGGCTGCATGGTGGAGGCGAAGGCGGAAATGAAACGGAAATCGCTTATACCGGAAACAATGTTGTAAACCTGTCTAGCAAAAAAGTACAGAGTATATTTGGCGGTGCTTATGTCCTTGCTCCACAAGTCCCCACCATGTGGATGGACGATGGCTACGGATTGTATACTGAGAGCGGTCAATCAAAGTACGTGACGGCATTGAAAGCGCTCATTGATGAGTTTGTCGAATGTCATTCAGACATAGATACAAATCGTATCTACATCGGTGGCTGTTCCAACGGCGGCTTCATGACGATGCGTATGATAATCGATTACCCAGGCTTCTTCGCAGCAGCATATCCTGTTTGCGAAGCCCTCTATGACAAGGTGATCACGGATCAAAATATTGAAGGTATCAAGAATACTCCAATCTGGTTCACACATGCAAAAAATGATACAATTGTTAATCCTGAGACTACAGTAATTCCAACATACGAGCGTCTTCTCAATGCCGGTGCACCCAATGTTCACTTATCATACTTCGATAAGGTTGTAGATATCTCAGGCATTTTTAAGGATTCGGAAGGCACCCCCTTTGAATTCTTCGGCCATGGTACCTGGATTTACATGCTCAAAGACGAATGTGTACTAGATTACGATGGTTCTCCCGTAAAAGTAAACGGCAAAGATGTAACTCTTCTCCAATGGTTGGCGCTACAGTCAAAACAATAACAGACTAGATTCGCAGATCCAATATGTAAAATGCAGTTATTAAACACATTCCAGCAAGAAATATCCTTTCTGAAAACATCGCGTATTGTATAGCGGTGTTTTCTCTTTTTTCATTAATTATCTATCTTCAAGTGTATTATTTCCTTTCTTATTACGGACGGAAAGTTGAAGCAGAAACTTGGTGAACTAGTTTAAGAGAAATTGACGAATTACCTGGTATAAACACAAGAGTTTCTCCATACACATTAAGACAATCGCAACTTCTCTGAAACATAAAGATTATAAAAACGACAATTTATAATAAGTGACAATAAATTGTCTCTAGTTTTCACTTACCGTTCTCAAAAGTACTTTCTTCTACCCTTTTTGATTTGTTTCTCAAACATAAAAAACCTCCAAATATCATTATTTGAAGGCCTGGAACATAACACATTCTTAATTTCACGGTGTCCATACAGTTTCGTTCAAAATGAGAAAAAGACTGTGGAGTGAGAAGTTATGTAAATGATTGAAAATGTTATTTTGGCGGGACTGCGTGGGAATCGAACCCACCAGACCTGGCACGCAGGTCTCAAGCAGTTTTGAAGACTGGACGTCCTTTTTTTGATTATCTTCCTGACCACCTAAAACAGTTTAATCCTCACCAAATCCACTTCAAATTAGTTTTATTAAGAAATGTCACTAGTTTTTTTCTAATCTAAACACTAGTATTAATGTCTAATCCACTAGTTTTAATATACCTTATATCTTTTAGTTTTTCCTTTCGTAACACATCAACAGTGTCTAAACAATCCCCTTATTCTTGAAAGTTCTCAAAACCCCTTAAGATAGCGGCTAGCCTAAGAATCAAACAGCGGCGATGAAACACACTACACAACAGTTTTGAAGTTAAAGGGAAGGTATCTTTTTTGATTCCATTTAGTTTTATATAATGCCGTAAAGTATTGATTTAATGCACTTTTTATAAAGTCATATATCATTTAATTTTATTTAATTAAATATAAAAACATCTAATCTGTGACCAAGTTGTGACGGCTTGTATACCTGTTAGTTATTATTAATAAAACGCAGGCTTATCCCCATCCGTATTTGGTTTGTTCACTCCCAAGCTGCGGCCAACTTCTAATTCTGGAGAAACAACCAATTTAAGCACCAAGTCCGCAACACTCTTCCGTGATACTTCTGTTCCTTTAAAAGGTTCGTCTCTCTGAGTGGTCTCATAATCAATCTCATCTTTGTTCGCTAGCCATACGGGTCTCAAAATCGTATAGTCGATGCCTGAGGCTTCAATAATTTTAGCCGACTTTCGATAGGGATCAAGGATGCTACCCAGGGTACGTTTATTCCATTCGCCGAACTTCCCTGGTATTTCATCATAGATACCAGCAGCACTGACAAAAATCAATCGTTTAACACCTGTTGCCCCATAGCCTCCACAATACTTTTGGCTTGCCGCTCCAAGTCGGAACCTGTTAAGTTAGCATAAACAACATCATATCCAGCCATAGCTTTTTTCAACTTTTCCAGATCGTTGACATCACCTTCAATTACACGTTCCCGATTTGAATCAACCACTCTTATTCTCCTTGAGTTACGTAGATAAAGCGTTAACTGAACGTCGGTCTCGTTAAGTAATAATTCGCGCCAAGAATTATTACACTTCTCAAATTGATACCACCTTTTTTGTACCTGTATTTGCGAGTTTACTCCATTTTTTCGATTGTAACGGTAAATTTACCATTAATACTTTTTAGCTTTTCTACTCCAGACTCAATTTTCCCTATTGAAATATGTCCATTTGCATGTCCAAAATCTTTATAAAAGATCGCTAAATTTCCCCATGGGGAGTAATAAGTGAAATCTCCAACTGAACCATTAGTGCCTGATGGTGCATCTTTTGTAGATAATTTTCTATCTAGATAACTTATTTTTTCGGTTGCTGCATAATCTTCTAATGTTAATGTTAATGGGAGCAAAGTTAAAAAATCCTTGCTAGTAGGATTTTCATACATGTTCACAATTACTTCCTCGTTATTAAAAGTCAGTTTTATTTTCACAAGTTCTTGATTTCTCACAGTAACATCTCCTTCGGTAATATTTTCATTATTTTTATTATTGTCAATAGCTCCGCAAGCAGCCAGGATGAAGGCCATCACTAAGACAAGGACCCTGGATAAGGAAAACACTTTTATCATCTTGTTTTTCTCCTACCTCTATCGAACATGAATAAATAACTGACCTCTCCGCGAATATGAGACTGGTATCTCTGATATTTTCTAGGATTCGAAGTTTACTTTAAACATATTAAGTAATACTCTGGATTGGGAGGATACCCTGCAAAGAACTGTCAAACTTCTAATGAAAATGGGGATCTCTATTGAAGTGACTAATTCAACCTAATAGCCTTATTTTGCTCTACTGCTTAAAACCTTTTCTAAAATCTCATTGGCATTTTTGGCTTCTTTCTTGCCAACTTCTGCTTCAAGAACGGATATCAAGCCTCTCATCTGGCCCTCGGTCAATCCCGTATTAAACCCGATGTTAAAATGCGCTTGCAGTTGGGAATTAACACCTTCCATATTAGCCAGGGCCGCAATGGTTGCTAGTTCCCTAGTCTGGAAATTCAGGATGTCGCGCCCGAAGATGTCTCCGAACAAGTGTCCTTTCAGAAACTGATCGATGACAGGGGCGAATGTATAGGTCGGCCCTGTAACCGGTGTTCCAGCTAAGCGTGTCTGAATTTCGGTTCCAAGTTCGATGCTGCTTTTGTCGGCAGGTAACGGACTTGCTTCCTTACCAATATTATCCTTGATACCTTTCGATTCCCGGTCTTCTAGGGCAGCCATTAACGTGTTGATACCATTAAGGCTGCGTGGGAATCCCGCATAAGCATACATCTGTACGAGAACTTCCTTGATCTCATTGACTGTTAAACCGGCATCCAAACCTGCGTTCAGTTCATCTTCTAATTGTGCCAAATCACCATTTGCGGTAAATGCTGCAATGGTCACTATTTTTTGTTGTTTGGCATCTAAGTCTTGTGTTTCATCTTTTTGTTTTTCATTTTTTTGTTTTTGATCTTTCTGCTTTTCATTATCAATACCGTATTGTTCGTCAGTAACCTTTTCTAACCATTCTGCATTTTTGCCATCTAGCACTCCTGTAAGAGCCAAATGTGTCATAGTGTTTGTTGGTGAGGCTCCATGCCAATGTTTGACTCCAGGCGGAAACCATATTACATCGCCTTCCTTGACTTCCTGAATCGGGCCACCCCATACCTGTACCCAGCCAACGCCTTCTGTAATAACCAATCTCTGCCCTGTCGGATGGGTATGCCATGCGGTTCGTGCTCCTGGCTGGAACGTAACATATGCTCCTGAATAAGGTGCAGAATCGTTTTCAGAAAATAAAGGCTCAACCGTTACATTCCCGGTAAAGTATTCAGCCGGTCCTTTGTAGGAATCCTGCGAACCGCTTCGAGTGATCGTTAGGGAAGTTTCGTTCGTTTCTGCTGCCATTGGCTTACCTGTATACACGTTTAAAGAAACGAGCAAGGTAAGTGACAAAATCAATACGTTAAGTAGCTTTTTCATTATTTTCTCCTTCCGAATCTAGTTCAAAGTTAGAAAAGTTAAACGAGTAGAATGCTGTCCAGGATGTAATAGATTAACTGCAAAGTGAACTTGGACGGGAACAAACGAACGGGTTCGTTACCTTAAGCCGCAATAATGACCTTGGCGGATACGAATCAAGCTGATTTGTTTCCGTTTAGCATATCAACTTTTCACGCTTATTTTCTCCATAATAAGAAACCTAAAATCCAATCGTGGTTCGTATCAAAATTTTGTCTATGCAGGGTATCCTCCCAATCCAAAGTGTGAATTCCATATCTATCTAACTCATTAACTTTGTATATTCCTCCTTTAGTTACTGGATTTTGGCTATATAGGATGAAGATTAAAAAATCATCACCAATTGATTAATCAACATATGTATATGATATTAAAAGAAATAAGCTTCTTTCAATCGTTAAATGAACACTATTTGTTGCTTATTGAACAAAATAAACAAAACTGTTGAATATTTGTGAAGAAGATTAAAAAACAGGACTATTTCACTAGTGGTTGTGTTATCTTTTGATAATACCGTTTTTTACAAATAACCCCAGCAAGCCAGATGCCGGGGATATAAAGTACCACTATTCTTTTACAATGACTTTCTCTTCCATAGAGAGATGGACAGAGCAAAAATAGGTATAATGCTTTCTTCCCCAATAACAGATTGGTCAACTTAGCTACAGGTCAGCCTGTTTGTGGGGAGGAGGACTGGTGTTCCAAGTTCCCATTTTACCGCTTGCACATTTGTTTGACCTCCAAGGGAAAAAAAGCGCATTCCTCTACTTTCTTTGCTAGGAAAAATCCTCCCAGTGAAAACCTTCTCCCCATTATTTACAAATATTTCGACTGAAGAAACGTCAACAAAGACTCGGAACGATATGGTTTTAGATTCCATACTACATTTCCTAATCGAACCAAACTCCTCACCAAAGGCCTTCCCGGAGTGGGTACGGTCGAAAATAATTTTTTTCTCAACAGAGTGATATTTAATGACTGTTTTTTCATTTTCCCCAACACGGATCTCAATACCAAATTCCTCAGCTGTACTTGAGGAGAATTCTGCTAATAGTTCGTAAATATCCCCCTCAAAGCCTTCGAAAGTCATAGATTCATTATTCAATATTTTATTAGCTTCTATTTTCCCTTCACGAAGCAAATCAAGTTCAACTACTGGTTTTTGAATAATCTTCCCCTCTTTAATCGATAACTCTCTTGGTAGGGTTAAACAATGGGCCCATCCTTCGGAATCAGTAGGATACTCAATTTCGGGTAATCCCATCCAGCCAACAAGAATACGTCTTCCGTCCGGGGATAAGGTTGTTTGAGGAGCATAGAAATCAAACCCAGCGTCCAATTCTTGAAAATCACCATGTTCAAAAGTACCATTTGCGGTATCTAAAGGATTACCAATAAAAAATCCTGTTTGATATATATTTTGATAAGCGTCACCTTTAGGCTCGAGCCCCTGAGGACTAAATAAAAGAACTCCCTGATTTTGTAACTCAAAGTAGTCAGGACATTCCCACATAAAGCCAAAATCTCTTTCTTTTGTTTTGACCTCTCCAATCCAAGTCCACTGTTTTAAATCACTCGATTGGTAAAGGAGTGCACAACCCGTCAAATTTTTTCGTTGTGCCCCAACAATCATAAAAAACTTATCATCCGCCATCCAAACCTTTGGATCTCTAAAATGGTCAGTGTATCCTTCTGGCTGCCTTTTAATAATTGGTTCAGGCTGTTTGACAATTCTTCCTGTTACATTCATGATTGCTAAGCATTGAGAGGCGTGACGATTCCATTGTTCATCTCGTTTATTTGCAGTGTAGAACAAATAAAGAAGTTGATTATGCACAAACCCACTTCCAGAATATATACCGTGACTTTCATATTCATATTCGGGTTTTAACGCCACCCCTTTATTGTCCCAGTTTATCAGGTCAATGGATTCTGTCTGGAACCAATGCTTCATCCCATGAACAGCTCCAAAAGGAAACCATTGATAAAACAAATTATATCGTCCGTTATACCATACAAATCCATTAGGATCATTTAACAGTCCATATTTCGGTTGAATGTGATATTTTTGCCGCCATATACTGTCCGATACTGAAGCTTCAAGCTTTTTTCGTTCTCCTTCGGTCATACTGTCATACGTTCGATAACGTTCTTCTATTGTCCATGCCATAGCTACTTTTCCTCCGAAACTAATTTTTATGAAAAATACGAGCTGCTAAAGTGCAACTCGTATTAACCGAATAAATTCATCTAAATAGCACCAATCAACTAGCTCTACTTTTACTCTGATCTTGGTCATTTTCCATAACTGCTTTTGGTACCGCAAAAAGGTAAGTAATAATAAAGGCAGCTACAAAAATCAATATTGAAACTACAACGTACACAGCAAGCTGGTTCCACTCATAAATGTACATTAAAGGAGAAAGGACGACAGCCAAACCATATGAATTTGCTTTAATATTCAAGAACGAAAGAATCGCACCCCCCACCGCTGAACAAGCAATCATCACATAAAGTGGTTTCATACTATATCTCATAACGACACCAAACAAGGCTGGTTCACTAACACCAAGTAATTGGGTTAGAGTTGCACTCATCCCTGTTACCTTGACCGTTTTCTTTTTTGCTTTTAAGGTAATCCCTAAACAAACCCCTGCATTGGCAAATCCATACATCGCACATAGAGTAATAAGTGGATTAAACCCAGTGTTGGCAAGCAATGTTGTTTCAATTGCAATAAACAAATGATGCATTCCCGTCATTACTGCTAACGGATATAGGAAACCAATTAACAGTCCCCCAATACCAAGAGGAGCACTAATAAGTTTAGTAATAACCGTTACTAATCCTGATTCCACAAAATGCAACAAAGGACCGATGATGAGTAAACCAGTAATCATCATCGTTAATAAAACAAAGAAAGGAGTAAAAATTAAATCTAATGCATTCGGCATGATGGCTCGTAGCTTTTTCTCAAGTTTTGCACCAAGAATACCAACCACAAGTGCTGTCAATACTTTACCTTGATAACCCACAACCGGAATAAAACCAAAAGCCATTAATGGTTCTACTCCACTATTGACATCTGCTACCGCATAAGCATTTGGAAGGGCAGGAGAAACGAGCATTAATCCAAGGACAAAACCGATTATAGGCATACCACCAAAATTCCTAAATGCAGACCAGCAAATTAAAGCTGGTAAAAAGGCAAATGCAGTATCCGTGAGAACAGATGTAAGAGTCTTTAGATTTCCAGGAATATCTTTTGAGCTCATGTCAATTAGACCTAAAAAGGCGTCACTGAACAATACACCTTTTAGACCAAGAAATAAGCCTGTTGCTGCAATAATTGGGATAATAGGGATAAAAATATCAGCTAATGTCCGGACAGCCCTTCTTATTCCCTTTTCCTTATGGGAAGAAGAGGCTTCCTTATTGGGTTGCTCAACCATCTGATCAGGTTGATTCCCTTTTAGTGCGGCATAGACTTTATTTACCGTTCCCGTACCCAAAATGATCTGGTATTGACCAGCATTATAAAAAACACCCTTGACTTCATCGATTCTCTCGATCGCTTCATCATTAATCATTTCACGATCTTTAACGGAAATGCGCAATCTTGTGGCACAATGAGTATACGATTCAATATTATCCATACCGATAACCTTAACTATTTCATTTCCTATACGTTCATATTTATTTTCACCCATGCTAGTTCACTTCCTTCTTTAAGAGTACTAGTGCCTGATATGGCTTTAATGTATATTCTTGCTCCGTTATCGTTGCGTCTTCTTCTTTATAATTATTAAGGAGGACATCGTATTGATAAGGTTCCAATTCAACTTTCTCAGGTTCAGGTGAAAAGTTGAAATAACAAACAACTTCTTCCGCATTAAAATTTCGTTTATATGCAATAATGGTTGGATGTTCTTCTAATATAGGTTTAATCTTTCCATAAATAAGAGATTCTTTTGATTGTCTAACTTGAATCATTTTTTTATAAAAATTCAGAATGGAATTTGGATCTTGTTCTTGTTGTTCCACATTAATCGTTTTGTAATTTTCATTCATTCCCAACCATGGTTTGACTTTTGAAAATCCGCCATATTCCTGTGCACTCCAATGGAATGGTGTTCTAGAATTATCACGGCTTCGCAGGTTAATAAAGTGCAATGCTTCTTCTGCACTAAAGCCTTCGTCCATTGAACGATAGTACTGATCAATACTTGAAATATCGTCAAATTCCTCAATGCTTTTTCGTTTAAAATTTGTCATGCCAATTTCCTGGCCTTGGTAGATAAAAGGTGTCCCTCTTAAATTGAAATACATAGCACCCAACATGGTCGCTGAATAGAAATTTCGATTCGCTTCTTCTTTTATATACTTGCTTATGGAACGATTCTGGTCATGATTCTCTAAAAAATTGGCTCCCCAGCCGACTTTTTGGATTTCATTTTGACTAGTAAAGATTAATTTCTTTAAATCCAAGACATTCCAGTCAATCCTCTTAAACCACTCACTTCCAGAAGCAACATCAAGGTCTGCGTATTTAAAATCAAAAATCATGGAAAAATATCCATTGTCCCCAATATAATCACCGTATTGTTCATAAGGAACGCCTGGGGCTTCACCAATCGTTACACAATTATATTTAGAGAAGGTTTCTTTATTTAACTCATGTAAGAAAACTTCAATTCCGGGGCGATTCCGCGTTTTCTTTGTACATTTGCCTAGCCCGTCTACTCCATCAGAAGGGATGTTATCATAGCTTTGATCTTTTTTAATAAATGTAATAGCATCGACTCTAAATCCAGCAATACCTTTTTCCAGCCAGTAATTGACCATTTTATATAATTCTTCCCGAACCTCCTTGTTTTCCCAATTTAAGTCAGGTTGTTTCACATGGAAAGAATGAAAATAATACTCTTCTGTACCTTTCAAGGGCTCCCATACACTTCCACCAAAAACAGAACGCCAATTTGTAGGGGGCTTCCCATTCTTTCCTGGCTTCAAAATGTAATAATCCCTATATTTACTGTTCTTTGGGTTCTCCAATAAGTCTTGGAACCATGGATGTTCATCGGACGTATGATTGATGACCAAATCAAGGACTATCTTAATCCCTTTTTCTTTTGCCCTATCAATTAATTCTTCCAGATCATTCAGATCCCCGAATTCAGGATTTAATTGATAATAATCTGAAATATCATATCCATTATCAGCCATCGGAGATTGATAAATTGGACATATCCATATCATTGTAATCCCGAGTGACAGGAGATAATCTAATTTTTGGGTTATTCCTTTTATATCCCCTATTCCGTCATTATTGGAGTCATAAAAACTCTTTGGATAAATTTGATAAATTACTTCTTTTTGCCACGATTTTTTCTCCATGTTGCCCTCCTGTTGTAGATGAGTTCCTCTACTTTTTCATGTGGTATCGATTCCATACTTAGCAAAAAAATAAAACGCTGTATTAATAGTTTAAATGCGTAGTATTAATAAAAAACCACATGGTATCGATTCCATAAATTCACAAAGAAATTTTAGGAACCGATTCTATTTTTATTATATTTTCAGTTCTTTAACCTGTCAACGCTTTCTTGTTCGCTATTACCAAACAATCTCTTTCCAACAATGCTTCTTACCAACACAAAAAAAGCGAAATCGATACCACATTTCACTTTTAATCATGGAACTACGCTTACGTCGATTGGCGGACAATTAAATCAATCGGCAGCTCATAAGTTTTTATCTGCATTAGGGGATTTTCTAACAACTCAATCATGACTTCAACCGACTTTTCCCCCATCTGATCCATAGGCTGACGAATAGTCGTAAGTTTCGGATCCAAAATTTCTGCAATTGGTTGGTCGTCAAAACCAACAACAGCAAGATCTTGAGGGATGGATAGACTATGCTCCTTCGCTTCAATGATGATTCCAGCAGCTACCTCATCACTTCCTGTAAATATGGCCGTTGGACGGTCAACCATCTCAAGAATTTGCTTCAAGACTTTTTTCCCATCTTCTATCGTATGTTGGTCCACAAAGATCCATCTTGGATTAATCTTTATATTTGCTTCCTGCATTGCTTTTTGGAAGCCAAGATTTCGGTCTCTCCCTCTCCCCTGTGCATCGAATAATCCACCCGTACAATAAGCGATCTTTTGATGGCCCTTTTCAACCAAGTGTTTTATTCCTAAATAAGCCCCTCTTGTTTGGTCCAGGCGGATCATCGGGGCCACTTCCTGATTGACGTAATCATTGCACAGCAAGATGGAACCATACTTAGTATATGGTTCTATAATTTCCCAATCATTTTCAATTGAGGTCATTATGATCCCATCTACCTGCTTGTTTTTTAACAGATTTAAAAAGGCCAGTTCCTTTTCTTTGTCCTCATTACTTTGGGCTATTAATACCTGATATCCCTTTTGGTAGGCTGCATTTTCGATAGAATTCACGAGATAGGAAAAGAAAGGATTCACGATTCTTGGAACAATGACCCCTATAGTTGTAGTTAGCTGGCCTCTTAGTCTCCTTGCGGTTGGGTTCGGTGTATAGCCCAGCTCTTCCATTGCCTTTAAGACCAATTCCCTCTTCTCCTCGGAAACATATGGATGATTATTTATAACCCTGGACACAGTCGTTTTCGATTGTCCCGATAACTTTGCAACATCTGAAATTGTAGCCATTTGCTAATTAAACCACCTTATCAATTACATTGTTCATTCTTAAAATAAGTTTACTTGAGCAAAGCCCCTAATGCAATCGATTCCATATATATATTGATTTTCGTTTTTTAAGTAACTACATCAAATTTATTATATTTGCATTTTCTATGTTTTTTATTGCTATTTGATATGCGCGTACAGCAAAAGAAAAGGCTTAGCAAAAACTAAACCCTTCTTTATTTCACTAACCTGCCCCGTTACTTTATGTAGAAACCTTCACAATCTCAATAGAGTAGAACCTATTGATACAAAATCAAATCACCTCTAAATTAGGCTCCGTGATGTCTCATAAGACTTGTATCAAAATCTAATCGTTGTAAATCCGCATTTTCCTGACGCACCCCTAATAGAAAATAATTTAAAAGTGCAAACTATTTTAAAGGAGGTGAAAACATGCCAAACATGAAAAATATAACAGGTTTAAAAACAGCAGTTCAACCGACTGAAGGCGGGGAAGGTATACCATCTTTTGCAGGCTCCATTTCAGGCGGTGTTGAACGCCCAGGCGCAACCAGTGTTGAATCACCGGGAGCAACCGCTCATGTTTCAACAAACTCAAATGCCCCCAATGACCCGGTTATTGCTCCACCAGAACATTAAGACAAAACAGATGAAGCGATTGAATGATGTCCTCTAAGACTTAAAAAAACGCCATTATTTGAAGTGACCCCTGTCAAGTAGACAGTAATAAAAAAGCAATTAATGTAGCCTAAGTCCTGTATTTATATGGATTCAGGTTGTTTAGGAGAGAAAAACTAGAAGTTTTTTGATAATGATAAATTAGTTATCCTTAAAACCTTAAAAGAAGGTAAAAGAGTGTTGCATAAACAATCAGGCCTGTTCGGTTCTTTTTGTGCTAATCAATTCCATCCCAGTTTATTTAAACAGTGAAATCATAGGACCGATCGTCTCGGAAACTGATATAACAAGCCAGATTATTTTGAATCAGGAATTGTTTAATAAATCTTCAGAAATTCACCGCCTACGCGCATGAAGGCCATTCAATCGGTGGAAACCATTCGTGAAAATGCTTTTTAAATCTTCAATAGGTTAATAACCGTTTGGTTTCAAACATTGCCAGAAAGCCCGGTTTCTTGAATTCGATGAGAAACCGGGCTTTCTTTTTGAAAACAAGAAGAATAAAAAAGACCTGCAGTACCGAGTTTAAGAAACACGGACTTACAGGGCTTTTAGAGCACATTTTAAAAACGTCTTAGCTTAAAAAGCATATATAAGCATATTTAATGGAACAAGTTTTCACTTGAGAGTAAAAGTCCAATGCAGCTTGTCCCTGTTCTCTTGTATGCGAGCTGGAAGATTTCATGCCACCAAAAGGTGCTTGATACTCTACTCCTGCAGTCTCCTGATTTACTCGCACCATAGCGACTTCGGCATCCTCTAAAAAGCGCATGGCTTTCTCCATGTCATTTGTAAAGATAGAGGCACTCAATCCGTATTCTGATTGATTGCAAAGACGGACTGCTTCTTCGAAATTTTCCACTTCCACTACCACTGCCACAGGTCCGAAAATCTCCTCTGTAAATAGACTGTGGGAGGCCTCCACTTTTCCTAAAACTAGAGGGCGGATATAGGTATCCTTCGTTTAATTGTTCTACAATTCCTTCTGCGATGATCTCACCTTCATTACGAGCCAAAGCAACGTATTCTGAGATTGTATCGAATTGTGATTTTGAAGCAACTGGCCCTAAATAAGCGTCAGCATCCAACGCATCTTTAACGGTTAAATTATTTACTGCCGCACGTAATTGATTTATAAAATTGTTGTAAATAGCCTTTTCGACAATGATTCTGCTTGTTGCAGTCCATTTTTGCCCAGCCGAACGAAAAGCTCCGCTTATAATCATTGGAATAGCTTTTTCAAGGTCCGCGTCCTTTAGAACGATAGCTGCATTTTTTCCGCCCATTTCTGTTTGATACTTAATATTTCTTTTTGCACTAGCAGAAGCAATCTGCATTCCTGTTGAAGTAGACCCCGTGAAGCTGACTGCATCAATATCTCCCTCTTCCATAAGTGTGTTCCCTCTAACTCGGCCCCTGGCAATAACAAGATTCAGGACACCCGCAGGCAGCCCGGCTCCTTCAAATACCTTCATCAATAGGCTGGCTGTAAAAACGGCATTATCTGCTGGTTTCCATACAATAGAATTCCCACAAATAAGAGCAGGAGCGATTTTCCAAATAGGAATAGCAACCGGAAAATTATTCTAGTTTGATAATCTCTTCCCTCTGAAATGATTCCACGATAAAGTAATTCTCTTTGTAGCATTGGCTCAATTACCTCTTTCAGCGTCCCAAACTTATAGCATTTTTTTCGAAGTTAATCCGAACTAACATACTTAATAAAATATTTTAATACTTAAAAGATTAAAATATTATAGTACATACAAATTTAAAGCATGAGCCACACCATTTTCTGAATTTGACAATGTTACGGTATCACACATTTTTTTCACCTGAATATCTGCGTTGTCCATCGCAATAGATAGCCCAGCACATTCTAGCATTGGAATGTCATTAAAATTGTCTCCTATAGCCACTGTATCGACCATAGGAATATTATAATATTCGGCCATTCTTTTCAGTCCAATTCCTTTATGGCCATCCTTATGCATAATTTCTACATTGAAAGGACTGGAAGATGTTACCGCAATGTTCGAAACATGATGCAGTGATGAAATTAATTCTTTTCTTCTTTGAATATGAAACGTCAGAATAAAAAACTTGTTAACAGTTAATCTATTATTTAGTAATAAATCCTTATAATTTGTAAAATAATTAAGATTAGACTGCAGTGGTTTTTTAATAAAACGATTAAAGTCATGATTAGTTAAATCTTCAATACTTTGAATTACCCGATTTGACCAATCAATTGGAACGAATATTCCTTTATTTGTATAGAGACAATACGGCAACTTCTCATCATCTAATCTCTGTGCGATAAATTTCACATCACCTAGATCCATCGAAATACTATTCAATAGTGTATTTTCTGCTTCTACAATGGTCCCATTGCTTCCTGCAAGGGGACATGTAAGATCATATTTGTTAAGAATTTGTTTAATATCCTCCGGAGCACGTCCGGAGCAGATCATCACGAAATGTCCGCGGCTCTGTACTGTCCGAATCGCCTGGATATTTTCTTGTGAAATATGTTTTTCAGGGGACAGCAGCGTACCATCCAAATCAAGTGCGATCAGTTTCAAATTTTTCCCCACCTTCTTTTTTAATGATAAAAAATAAATTATAGTTATGGTAAAACTAGAAGGTAACTGAATTTCACAATATGAGTAAGAAAAAAACGGATGCAATGTGCAACCGTCGTAATTTTATTAATAAACTCTATATAACTAGCAAATATTTTTCTCAGTAGCCCGAAACTTAGACAAGAACAGGTTGTTTTTCCTTTGCTAAACCTAAAAGACGTTCCTTGATTTCTTCTACACTGACATATTTCTGAGTAACACCAGTTTCCATGGCAGCATTCGCAACAGCTGCTGCTTCATGCGCTGCTACCCTGCGATCAAATGGATCTGGAACCACATAATCTGCGTGAAGCTCTTCATCCGAAATTAATCCAGCAATGGTATAAACGGCAGCCAGTTTCATTTCATCGTTGATTTCTTTCGCATTAACATCTAGAGCCCCGCGGAAGATACCAGAAAATGCGAGGACGTTATTAACCTGATTTGGGAAATCAGAGCGTCCTGTCCCTACTACGAGTGCCCCGCTTCTTTAGCCTCTTTTATGGAGCAGCAGCTTAACAATGACCACGCCAGCGGCACCAGCACCGTTTACCACGACACGAATATCCTCTATGTTTTTATCTGCCAGTTTAAGAGCTTTTATTAATCCAGCAGTAGTCACAATAGCCGTACCGTGCTGGTCATCATGGAAAATAGGAATATCGCAAGCTTTTCGTAAACGCTCTTCTATTTCAAAGCATTGCGGTGCAGCGATATCTTCTAAATTGACTCCTCCAAAGGTCGGCTCTAATAATTTAACTACCTCCACAATTTTATCTGGGTCAGTTTTACAATGTCTATTTCAATTTGGTTGTAAATACTTTTGTATCTCCAGCTATTACTTGCTTTGAATCTTCCCAGTCGAACTTAAATTTGCCTTCTGCACTGTTGGTTACAACCATCGGTATAATAGTGTTACATCCACTTTTTTTTATAAAGTCTAGATCCGCGTCAACAATGGTTTGACCTCTAACCACTTTGTCTCCAGTTTTGACAAGGACATGAAAACCCTCACCCTTAAGTGAAACAGTTTCTAACCCAATATGAACAAGAATTTCTTCCCCTAATTCGGTTCTAATTCCAAAAGCATGTTTCGTATCAGCGATTAACGTAATTTCACCATCTACAGGTGCGACAACTTGACCATTTGAAGGTTTAATCGCAATACCTTCACCCATAATTTTTTGACTAAAAACGGGATCTGGAACATTTTCTAACTTAACTAGTTCTCCTGAAACCTGTGCAAAAATTTCTTCGTTTCTTACTTCTTTTTTAAATAATTTTTTAAACATGTTTATAACCTCTAATCACTATTTATTACTAGCAACCAAACAACTAGAATAATTCTTTTCCTGTATAGATTTGCTTGCATTTATTGCCTTAAGAGAAAATTCTTCCGCTAATTGTGTTGAAAGACCAATATAATTCTTAGGATCAAGCATCTCCCTGATTTGTTCCTCTGTAAAGGCATCTGCTATTATTGGATTTTCGCTCAGTACGTCAAAGTAGTTCCTTCCTTCTAAATAGGATTTCATAACTAACTGGTACACCAAAGAATGGGCTTCATCTTTCCCTAATTTCCTTGCTATTTCCATCATGACATATTCGCTATTATCAAGACCATTATTTAGCAATACATTTTTGTACATATTTTCCTTATTAATAGTCAACGTTCTCGTTAATTCCTCTCCTCTTAAAAGGATCTCTGTTGTTAAAGAAAGAGCTTCTTCTAAGGTCGCATCAAATAGCATATAAGAAGTACTATCACCTTCAAATGGTCTTGGGCATGAATAGAGGCCCATTGACACTAATGAATATAGCTTTTGAGAATTCGCAATAATTCCTTTCGATAATTTCGGATTGATCTTATGAGGCATTGTACTGCTGCCTACTGTACCCGATTGGAATTTTTCGGACACTTCACCAAACTCTTCAATTGAAGTATAGTAAACTTCTTCCGCTATTTTATGGAAGGTGCTCGCTAGTAAAGAGAGGTTCATGATATATTCCACTTTATGGGTACTTATATTTCTAGAAGGGATATCCATGGAATACATATTTAATAATTCAGCCACTCGATCCTGCACTTTTCGTCCTACTTTTCCTGATGAGTTAAAAGCTCCTACAGCCCCGCCCATCATGACATTAAATACCCTTTTTTGTACTTCCTCCATTCTTTCAACAGAGGCTAGCAGCTCACTTATCCAAACAGATACCTTATATCCATATGTTATGGGAATAGCATGTTTGCCATGGGTTCTACCAGGTAAAATGGTATCTTTATTTTCTTCAGCCAATTTAGCTAAATTTTGTAGAATTTCGCCAACTACCTCTAAGAACTTATCGTGTATTCTTTTCATTAGAAGTAGTTGAGCGGTTTGTTGAATATTTTGAGTTGTTACTCCATAGTGAATATATTTTCCACTTTCTTTATCACATGCTTTAACCAAAACTTTCAAAAAAGGAACAAATCCATGGCCTATCTTTTGCTGAATGATCTCCATTTGTTCCAAGTCCAAATTTTCTAATTTACAGGCTAACCCAATATTTTTTGCCGCACCACTCGGAATAATACCAAATGCTGCTTGAGCCTTAGCAAGAGCTGCTTCTACATCAAGCCAAGCTTGATATTTAGCTTCATTGGTTAACAGATATTTTATTCCTCTATCATTCATCGATTTACTTTTCGAATCGTATAGTGCTCTCATCATTCCACTCCTATATAGTTGCCCATTTTCATTTGATTATCTATGTTGGGTTTTGACAATCATAGGACTAAGCTGCTTCTTCTACTAACGCATTTTTAACAAATTCAACGTGTGGCCCAAATACAATATGAATATGATTCTTTTGCGGAAAAAACATCCCCGAAGCCCCTGAATCCTTTAATTTTTCTATATCAACTGCACTCTGATCTCTCAAATCGATTCTTAGTCTTGTTATACAGTTATCAATATTCTTAATATTACCTTTTCCCCCAAGTGCTTCTACAACAATTGCGGCAATTTCATTGTATTTCTTTTCTTTTAAAAGTGTATTATTTCGAACATCATCTTCTCTTCCAGGCGTTTTTAAATTAAATTTAAGAATCGCAAATCTAAATACAAAGTAAAAAATTACGAAGTTGACGATACCTAATAAAACTAGGTTAATCCAATTTGTATGTTCATAAAGTAAGCCAAATACTCCAAAATCGAATATCGTTCCTCTAATATAACTTGTTGATACATCTAAAAAATTGAGTGGGAGAGCTGTGATTCCACTAAGCAATGCATAGACAAAATATAATGGTGGTGCAATGAATAGGAATGAAAATTCCATTGGTTCAGTAACATTTCCTAAGAACGCTGTTAAAACCACTGTTATAATCGTTCCTTTAGCTATTTGCTTATTACCCTTATAGGCGGTATGATACATGGCTAAACCTATAGCAGGAATTCTAAACAATGTGCCTAGCATTTGGCCTGAACCCATATAGCTTGTAAGCGCTGGCATTAAACTCCAACTCTCATGGTTTGGCCCTAATTTGAATAATATCTGGTTTACGGCATTAAGTATTCCTGTGTATACTTGACCATCAATTACATACGTTCCTCCAACTGCTGTAAATCTTAGCATTTCGTTTAGTACGTGGTGAAGACCAAAAGGAATCAGAAGTTTTTCGATGAACCAATATAATCCAACCCCAATATATTTGTTCATAAAGATAAAAGAAATACTGATCAAGAATTTAGTTAGAGCGCCCCAAATGAAAGGAATAACTAGTCCAATTGGAATCATGGCCAAAAATGTAAGGATAGGAACTGATTTTTTCCCACTGAAGAAAGCAAATGCTAATGGAAGTTCCAACTTATAAAACCTATCGGTTAACTTGGCCGCTACAAGACCAGCGATGATCCCTCCTACCGCTTCTGTTTTGAGCGTCTGAATTCCCAGAATCATTCCTTGTCCTACTTCAGGTAAATGTTCAGTAGCCAATTTACCGGTTACAGTAAGCCAAACATTCATAACGATCAATAAAGTCAAATACCCTAAGACAGATGAAAAAACGGCTATTCCTTTCTCCTTTTTAGACATTCCATATGCTACACCCATGGCGAAAAGTAAAGGGATATTATCAAAAACCACTCCCGTTATGGTTCTTAGATTTTTGATAATCGTTTGAAGTACTTCATTTCCTAAAAAAGGAAACTTATCAATCATGTAGGTTTGAGCTAATGCTCCTGATAATCCCATAATCAAACCTATAGGCGCCATCACTGCAATTGGTAGTAATAGTGACCTGCCAAAGGTCTGCATTCCATCTTTCATTTTTTGTTTCATAATTAACCTCCTCGTTTAGTGACCAGTGTTGTTTAACGATTTCCCAGGTGTATAGTCGGCTTCAGCCTTCTCTTTGGATTATCTTTATCATTTTATTTTTAATTCTTTTCCATTCTTGCTCTCCCTTCTTCCTCTCCTTGTTTTAATTTTATTTTCATTAAGCGCTTTCTTCAAGGTAACTTTACGAGTTGAAACCGGTTCAAAAAGTTGCCCCAATTTCATAACAAATTTAACCAAATAAAAATCCATCTAGAACTCCTATGTAATTTCAACCAAAAATGCTTTAATACTTGTGTTTAGATATATACATCTTTTGTATTTAATGATTTAGTCTATAATAAAAATAGATTTCCTTTTTATACTACAAAGGAGTTTTGATTATATGAGTATTAATAAGCTTGACTTAAAAATAATAAGTTTTCTTCAAGAAAAAGGTAAATTAGATCTTACAGATTCCGATCAGCTTTTTGGCAGAAGTGCAAATAGCTTAAAAAGACATATAGTTAATATTAACTTGTATCTCCCAACTGAAAAACAGATAAAAATATTAGGAACCACGGTTTTAAGTACACTAACATACAATGACTATATTAATTTCATGAATAATCTATCACTAGATGAATATTTCTCTTCACAAAGTGAACGTATTTTTACAATTATTGTTTTGTGTTTTTTAAATAAATCTTTAAATACGACTAGACTGTACGAGGAAATCGGTATTAGTTTAACTACAAAGAAAAAAGACAATAGAGCTCTTACTGAGTATCTAAAATTAAGAAATTTAGACATGGAAATTATTCCCAAGAGGGGTATCGAAATAGTTGGAGACGAAATAAACTTCCGTATTTTAACTACATCTATTTTAGCTTCTATGCTAGAAATGGATTATTTCGGTAAACTTATCAACCGAAAAGCAAACAATCCCTTACAAAAAATGATTACAATGATTTTTTCAGAAAAGACGAAAATTGAAATACGTCAGGCAACGGAATTATTGGAGGATTTCATTGAAATAAATGAAATGAGAGTGTCTTATCCATCTAAAAAGTTTTTTTATATCTACCTAATTCTAAGCCTATATAGAATAAAAAGCGGTATTTTATTAAAAGCAGATGAGAAACTCCAGCTAAAGGTACGGACATATCATTTATTAAAAATAAAAGACCATGATGAGAAAGATGAGAATTTATTCTTAGATTATCTAATCTCATCCCTAGATTATACGTCCTATACTCCACCACCTATAGATAACCAACTTAAAGAAGTAATCATAACTTTCATAGCTGAAATCCAAAAAAATATAATTACAACATTTTATAGTAGCGAGCCTGTCTTTAATGAGGTTTACAAGTACATTTACAAAAGCATCATTCGAAATAAACATGATTATCACTTCTATGACAATAAGTTAGATGATACCCATAGGGAGTTGCCTAAGCTGTTTGGCATTGTTAGTAGAGCTATACCAGTGATTGAAAGCAAAATTGATATTCAATTTACAAGACAACAGATTTCAACACTGACTTTAATATTTAGAAAATTCATTATGGAAAATAAAATTATTGGAAGAAATAGCAAAAGAATTGTCATTGTTACTAATTCTACAGTTGAGAAAACTAGTTTTTTTGTAGAGAACTTAAGACATTACGTTGATGTAACAATTGTTGAAAATATTAATATTAATGAGCTTCATCTCCTTAAAGATCTAGATTATAACTCTATAATTACTTTTTCCAATAGAATTGCTACTTTATTAGGGGAAGAAAATTACACATGTATTAAGTTGAATTTTTATCTCCATCCAGATGATATTGAAAAACTCTTAGGTCTAGGATTTTCCAGTAGTTCTAGAAGGAAAATTTTATCTGATCCCTTTCTTGACGAAATAGCAAATAAATCACCAAGTGAAATCAAAAAACTTTTACTTCAGAAATTTTCATCACATTTTTTATAGGTAGATTGTGTCACCAATCTTATATCGATATAAGATTGGAAAACATATTAAATTTCTTGTTTTCTCCATCGGTATTTGTTTAAACACCCGCAAAAAATCAGAGCCTTTCTATATAGAGAGGCTCTTTACTCACTGTTACATCTATTATTTATCCTTCCTCACAAGTAGTGAAGAGCACTCCACATGTGTTGATTGTGGAAACAAATTCCCCAATTATAACTGCGTTTTTAATCGACAGTTTTGTCGGCTACAATAAAAGAGACAGAATTATTTCTGTCTTTTTAAAAAATATAAACCGCTTATTTTTAATAGAGGAATATTCCGGGAACAATAATAATTGAGAAGTCTACAAGGTTTAGTGGCTAGTTGGGGTGAATTTAACCGTAAGAAACATGAAGAAGTTGCTTTTCGATTAGACTGTGGGATTCAGGTGATTTACTCGAAGCATTGTTCAAAAACTATTAACGCCTACCAGATTCAAATGGTGTTCTTTTAAAAGTTGAAAATAGCTACATTTTCCTCCCTTTAGTATCTTAAAGCAATGTTCTTTATAACCTTTTAGCAATATTAAGAAGAGGCTCCAAGGAAAATTACTCCCTACAATGGACTCCTAAAAACAGGAGTCCATTGTATTTTAATAAGTTAATTGTTCTGCCTCTTTTCCATAAATACACCTCCTAAAGAGATTGTCACAAAATCAATTTACAGTACTATTTGAGGGTAAAAAATAGGGCGGCCATCATAGCCACTCTTAACTAACGGTCTCTTAAACTTTCCTGCTGCTGATCAATAAAAACTATCGTTAAATACATTTTTTATCCGTTCAACTAGCATTCCTCATAGTACTTGGAGTATATTAACAAAATATAATAGGTTGTTTTTGTGTTAATGACTAAAAGGAGTGTATAATTCGGATGTTAAAAATTGAAGTACCAAGAATTGAAAAGGTTATGATTAGTGAGGATGGCAAGTATGGAAAGTTTGTAGTTGAACCACTTATTCGAGGATTTGGAACGACACTTGGCAACTCATTACGTCGCATCCTTTTATCTTCGCTCCCCGGTGCCGCTGTCACTTCCATACAAATAGATGGGGTACACAATGAATTTTCATCTATTGATGGGATAGAAGAAGATGTAGCAACCATCATTTTGAACATAAAAAAATTATCTATGAATATTTTCTCTGACGATGAGAAAGAATTGATGATTGATGTACATAGTAATGGTACAATAACAGCCGCTGATATTTCTCATGATAGTGATGTAGAAATCTTAATTCCCGACTTACATCTTGCTACCCTTAAAGAAGATGTACATTTTAGAATGCGCCTAACTGCAAAACGTGGACGTGGTTATGTTCCTGCAGAGCAAAACAAACGTGGTGGCCTTCAAGTAGGAGTCATACCAATAGATTCAATCTATACACCGGTTTCACGCGCCAGTTATTTAGTTGAGAACACTCGTGTAGGTCAATTGGATAGTTTTGAAAGGTTATATTTTGAACTTTGGACAGATGGGAGTTTAGGGCCCAGCGAAGCCATTTGTGAAAGTGCAAAAATGTTTAATGAACATCTTTCTATTTTAGTAGGACTTAATCCTGAATCCCAAGATATCCCAATTATGGAAGAACAAGAAGAAGTTTCAAATGAAAAAGAAATACTTAAACTGACTATTGAGGATTTAGACTTTTCTGTTCGTTCTTTCAACAGTCTAAAACGCAGTGGGATTAATACTATTCAAGACTTAGCTAATAAATCCGAAGAAGATATAAGAAAATTACGTAACTTAGGACAAAAATCTTTAAAAGAGATCTTAGATAAATTAGAAAGTTTGGGTATTATCGTAGGCAAAGATGATTAAAATCCATTATTACAATAATATATAGAAATTAGATTGATGTTCAAGTGGACTGATTTCAGCCCTTTCCGAAACACCTGTATGAATATCGTAAAAAAACGAAGACAATTAATTAAACATTTTAGGCATTAACCCAAGAAACTTTCACACATCTGACATAATATAGAACAAAAAATTTGTACTTCAACCAGTTATTTTAAAAGGCATTTAGATAAAAGGTTTGGTGTAATTTAGTCATATTTCCCTTTTTTACCAGTAATAAAAGAAGCAAAATAAAAAGGCGTTAATTCCTTGACCCCAAGGAAAATTACTACATGCTTTGGACTCCCAAAAACGGGGGTCCATTGTATTTTAGTAAGTAAATTACTCGGCCTCTTATCATTAAATAACCTCCGAAGAGATTGTCACTATAAACAACCCTTCCACATGTACTCACCTCGTAATATATTACTCTACGACAGCAACTCTGAAAACATCTACGATCTCAATCCGCTCATACTCGCCAGGCTTTACTTCAACACAATTTATAACTATGAAATAGTTAACTTAAATAAAGATATAACATACATTTTACGAATACAACCTAAGATAATATAACTTATGTGTTGTCATATATGTTATTTATATTATTAAAATATTTAAGAGATTAACAAATCCCATCCTATCGACTGTTTACGGAATATACTAATTTGCAATGATTTATCCAATTAGCTGATTGTTTTGTTGAGTTATGTTGATGGTGTCTCTTTTGTTCAGCGGTAAAAGCGGAAATACTAACTCAGCGAATTAATATGTTTCCTCTAAATGAGGGTATCCAGATAGCACAAATGTATCGATACCAAGGCCGAATATTCCTTCATCTTCTCTGCCACTTGTGTAGGATTGCAAACAAGTGCTGCTCCAGCTCTACCACGAAAGAGACCAACCACTGCCCAAAGGTTCGGCTGATTTCTAGCGTCTCTCTTTCTCCTTTAGGACGTCCTCCATAACTGTGTTAACGTTGTCTCATTTTTCCTACGCCATGGACACAATTCTCTCTTTTTGTTACTAGGTGTAGGCACCGGTATTACTATCTATCATTGTACAACCCTATTGGTTTCTTTTAGGAACTCACATAGCTGAAAAGATATTTAGGCTATAATGCACCAGCCATTGCCCAACCCGTACAAATGGAGTGCAAATTGTTCCACCATACTCATGATTTGATTCGTAACCAAAATATGTACATAAGGTATGTTTCATTTTATTGCTCTCTCAAATTACCAATTTTAGATGTTTGAATAGTCTGGAAATAGTTAGTATAATAGAAAAAAGGTCCAGGAGTTGATTTCTTATGGAAAAGAATTTGCTTAATTCACCACAAACTGAAGTAAATGTCATGGATTCTCTAATTGCTGAAATGGTGTTAGACAAATCCCTACGTGATTTCCGAAAAGAGAAAATTCAAAAGAAAATCGACCTGTCCTTACGAGACAAAAATAAAGCAGAATTCCTACGATTAACAGAGGAATTAAAGAAAGTTTCTTAAAATTGTTTTATGTAATCGCTCTTAAAAGGATCTTCCAATGGAAGATCCTTTTATACTGCTTGTTGAGCTAAACCAGCACCCGTTTGTTGGACTCGGAGTCACCTTCGTTTATCTTTTTAATAGAAATCTTCTTGCAACTAGTTTTGTTGTTCCTCCCATAGCCCCGATCATTCCTCTTCCAGAACCCGATGAATACCACATGTTCCTAAGTACAGACGGACTCTTAATGTGGAGAATACAGTAACCCATGAGTAAAAGAAAATTAAGAAACGTAATATTTTCATTGATTAAAATACTTAGAGCGACTACGAATAAAAAAATTTTCGCGATAATAGTAACAATCTGACTTAGTAATTCACGCCACCAGACACCCAAGTATTCATTATCATCAGCACTGACCGATACACAAGCTAAGGGAGATATTAACTCCTTTTAAAATATATTACTTCAACTCTCTCAATCCCCAATTTCTGCATAGATTTGAGGGCTTTTCTTCCGATTGTCTGCATAGAATGTAGACAAGGGTAAGTGATCTCTCAATGAAAATAGTTAACCTGGAGGGAATAACCTAATGCAATTTATTGAAGATGTTAAAGACGTGAAATTTAGCTTTTTGGAAAAACCGCCGGCGTCGTCTATGAATTATGCCTTTGTTTATGTTAATAATCACAACGAATACTATGCAGTTAAAAATGGAGAGCGATTGTCACGTAGTGAATTGCGGATTGGCAAATATAAAAGGGTTTATACAGTCAATATGCAGCAGCAAACCATCACCTACAATGAGGAAGTCCCTTCGGCAACAAGAGGAAGAAGGTTTTCTGTCAATTTATTTATCGATATTGCCGTTGTACACCCCGAACGGTTAGTTCAACAAAATGCAGGAGAAATTGGCAACATTTTTAACAATAATCTGCCCTTCTGGGTGGAGTCGGAAGCAAGATTTTATCCTATTGAAGATGATCTGAGATTTGCCCGGCATATTGAAGAATTTTTTCAAACCTCGCCATTAGTCAAAGTGTTAAGAGATGCTGGAATTGTTGTTCGAAATGTTCGTGTTTTGATCCGGCAAGGTATTCGGGACCAGCGCCATGATGAGGCGATCGCCGATTTAGACCGGAACGCAGAATTATCCGCCTATCAAGAGGCTCTCGACTTGGAGGAAGCGCGCCGGATTTCGGCCTCGATTAAAGAAGCCCTTCAAGCAGGTGATTTTATCACTGCAGGGAAGCTTGGAGAAAAGAATGAAATGGCAAAGAGGTTAGTGGAATCGGAATTTAGCCAGAATCAAACCTTCAAATATGAGGTAAACAAACAACTTTTTAACTTGATCAACGATCACTCTATTAACCAGTTTGAGGCAGAACAAAGAGTGGCCAGGCTAAAAAAATTCTTCCCCTATCTCCACGTCAATCTGGAAAACAACAATAGAAAAAAACAGATTGCTGGTCCAAGGAGAGAACTTCCATCCTATTTAAATAAAGGAGATTAGCGATTGTGGAATCCATTTTAAATCTGCTGTTTTGGATCTGGTCACCTATTTCTGTCCTGCCGGAATGGTTGCGTATTTTTTTGGCTCTCTTTGTGCTCCTGCAACTCGCAAGGCTGATTTTGTTGTACATTTTCCCCCCCTTATTAAACTTGTTGTGCCATTTGTTGAAAAAAATGTTTTATCTCATTTCTTATCCAATCATGGCACTTATTTACAGGATTCAAAAAAAACGGAGAGAAGCAGGAAAAGCGGGCATACCTGTTTGGATTAATATTATTGAAGGAATGTTTGCCTTGTTCGAAAATTTTTTCAACAAAATGATTCAGCTTTTCATGAAACGAAAAAGGGATAAGACAAGGATTAAAAGATGGACCTTCTATTCTGCCACAGCTTTAGTGATTTTGCTTACTGCAGCAATCATCAACAATTCAAATGAGTGGTATACACAAAAATGGAAAAAAGCTGAGGTATGGTTAAACCAAGAACATGTGCACATACAAGCATCAGGGGCTTCCCCTGATCAAAAAGAATTAATTTTAAATAAGAAATATGAAGATGGCGGAAATATTCGTGAAGCTCCCACATTAACCGCGCCTCGTCTATACACTATTACAAATGGAGAATTAATGCACTTTTTGAATGAAGAACAAGTAGATTCCAAAGGAATTAAATGGCTAAAAGTTCAAACCGCAAACGGGATCGAAGGCTGGATTTCAGCCTTGATTGTCAGGGAAAAATAATAAATTGAGAGGGATATTATTAACTTAGTATTGCAATGAATTGAACAATTTCCGTGATTTTTTGAGCCTTTTTCTAGTTCATAGAACAACCTAAATAAGGAGAGCGGACTCCAATTGTATTAGTCTCTCTCCTTATTTAAAGCACTCCCCAATTAATCAAACCTGTCCCTATGTCCTAATTGGTGTCAATTCATATAGCGATATTCTCGTAGACTATTCAAAATAGAGATTTCCTGTAATAATTGCTCTCCAACATTCGTTTCTCTAACCTTTTTTCTCTTTAATTCTTTATCCACCAATCTTTTTATTGATAAAACATCTGTCCCGTTAAGTAGTAGCACCAGCGGAGAAAAGCTCTCATTGTCCTTATCCTAATGTTAATGGTCATAGGCTTTAGACCTTTTTTGCTTCTCATGTAATCAACCCAGCCAAAAAATACTTCCAGAGTCATTTCTTCTTTCGACAAGTCCTCACCTAAATAATCACACAACCATTGAAAATGAAACTGGTATTCCTCAATGGTTCTAGGAGCTAAACCTTCAGAGTTCTTATACCACATGAATTTCTCAAACATTTCTTTCATTGTGAAGTTCTCTGTAACCTTCATCGTTGCCGTAACTCGACCATGTTTCCTTACACCTTTTCGCATAAAAAAACCTCCAAATTTAGTATTTGAAGGTTCTGAACTCACACAGTTTCATATTCTCGGACTCACACAAAAACTCGTTTAAAATGACCAAAAGACTGTGTGTGTTTGAAATTGTTCGTTTGACAAGAAGTCAGTATTGGCGGGACTGCGTGGGAATCGAACCCACCAGACCTGGCAAGCAGGTCTCAAGCAGTTTTGAAGACTGTTTCATATTCTCCGCTAAATCATTCCGTTCAATCAGCGTCAACATCAACGTTCAATAAACGCTTTACGCCATTCCTACCGCCAGTAGCTCCCGTATTTCCCACGATTTTATGCATAATGAATAGCCGTTCAATATGCGGATGGCTGCTTGTTTATGCGGTGGATCACGGTATCATTCGACAACCCCTCGAGTTCGGGACGGTCATCCGCGCCAGGCGCTTCGTGCTAGTGAATCGGAACCCTATCGCAACGCCTCGCATGCCACCTATCCGCACATACCCCCACCCGTATGTATTCCGCAGGCATTACGTAAGCTTACGCACCCTATTCGCAATATACCGAGTTCCTTCTATTATATACCCCTGGTAGGTATATTTGTAATGCCCTCTAATATTCCGTCAAATAAATAATATTAAGAAGGAAAACGCTTACAACGCGGCGAATATATACTTTGAGTTACTAATAAAAGTACACGGAGGGATGTCTTTTGATGAACTGCAAAAAATGTGAAAAAGAGTTTTATTTCCAAGTTACGGAAATGAATGTCCCTGGAGGCAAAGAGCGTGAGTATATAAATTGCCCCCATTGCGGTGAAACAAATGGTTCAGTTGTAACGAGCGGTGTCGTGTATATTCATAAAATTGAGGAAAACTCTAAGAATTAATTATCGATACTTTACACGACAATTGGGCCCTTGAACATAGGGCTTTCTTTAATTTTTGTACAAATAAAAACGCCACCGATTAAGGTGACGCAATGGTTTTTCGACAGCAATCAATCTACGACTTTAACTCCGACAATACTATCGAACGCCACTCGTCAAACTCCCCCGGCTTCACCTCAATACGCAGCTGATGCGTAATAGGGTCAACGTAATGTATGCCGCCAGTCAACTCCGTAGTAAAGCCGTCAGCCCATACGGTTAGCTTTATTGCAAGGCTGTACTCCATCGCGTAGGCTATGCGCTGATCAAACTCCTCCGTATCGAATTCGCTTAGTAACGGCCGTGGCTGGCGCTCTTGATCCTTAAACATGGCGCGCTGGTGTTCGAATACTTGCGGCATAAAGGACGCTGCATTCCATTTAATTAAACCGCGATCTCTTATCGTCATATCGAACATCTCCTTCGTTCTTATTATAACACGAACAAACGTTCCGTATGTAAACAATAAATAATATGTCATGAAAAGACCGACCTTTAGAAACAAGAGACGGTCTAATATGCTAGTCGCTGCTTTCATCATGGCGATGATGATGGCGATGAACTACTACGAAATCTTCATGTCTGAAGAACATCGTTGGTTCAGATTCATCTAGTGAACTGCCATCAGATGAGAATCCGCCTGTAACACTTACTAGAATTTCGTCCCCTGATTCTTCAACATCTCCGCTTACCGTTACAATCAAAGCACGTGGATCGCCTGCTGCTGTGACATTGGTGTCTGTGATCGGGATTGGTGTGAACACTGGTACAGCAACCCCCGCAGCTGTATTCGGAGGTAAGGTAAAAGAGCTCGGAGGTAACAGCACCAATATAGGAGCCGGAGGAGCAGTCGGACTCGGAAGCAAAATAACTTGGTCGATTCTTACCGTGGCGGTTAGCGTCCGATTTGTCTGGTTACTGAGCGTCACGATTACAATATTGCAGGGATTAGGTGGATGATGAGTAAAGATAGGAATAAGAAAAGGTCCCGTACGTAAAGTCGCTATAAAAAACACATCCTTTCGAAAAAGAAGTTTTTCAATCATTATAGTAAATGCGAAAGGTAATCTATTTGAAAGGGACAAGTACCGAGTAATAACGCACATTTTAACGCCACCGGTTAAGGTGACGCTAAGTTAATCTTTATTATTAAATACGTAATTAAGCGGTGAGTGTGCACTATGCTGATTCTGTACGTCCATATTCGTCATTTGAACGTAACGACGGACTCTATTCATATGAGAGTGGCCGAGAATACGCTGTAAACTAAACGGATCACCGCCATTCAGAATATAAAACAACGCGCCAGTGTGCCGAATCGTGTGTGGGCTGACTCGTTTATTTGTTATCTTTGCGACCTGGCCATAAACTCGTAAGTTATCGCGCACGGTTGCCTCTCCAATCTTTTCTCCTTCATACGTTAGGAATACGTACTCATTACCGCATTCTTCCGTCTCTTGCATATACTCGCTTAGTAGTTTCGCAGTCCTTGCTGAAATCGGCACCGTGCGTCCCACTCGCGTCTTCGTGTCCGCTGCTTCTAATCGAATAGACATCGTTTTAAAGTCGATGTTTTGCCGCTTCATATCCACGAGCTCGCAGACGCGCACCATCGTATCGAGTAAGACAAACGACATGACCTTCGTCCGAAATCCAACGTAGTTTTCGTCGTCAATGGCAGCTATTAATCTGCGATACTCCTCAACGGTAAACGCCTCTACAACATCTACAGGCGCCTTGATCGGCTTAAAACGCTTATGTATAGGCTCAGCTAGCCACATTTTATCTTCGTAGCAATAACGCAAAAATGCACGCATCGTCCTTACTCTAATATTAACGGTACCTTGCGTATAGTCCATCTCCTCAACCATAAACGTAATCCAGCCCATAAAGAGCTCCGTAGTCATCTCTTCCGCTGATACTTCTTTATCGATATACGTTTTAAAATAGCCGAAGTTATTATAGTGTTCTTGTATCGTCCGTTTCGCAAGTCCTTCGCCCTTCTTTAAAAGCATAAACTCCTCGAACATTTCCGTAATATTTAGGGAAACTTCAGATGTCGCTACTCGTTTAATTCTCCGTTGTAAACCTTTCCGCATAATAAAAAATCCCCTTCGCAAATTTAATAGCGTAAGAGGACGAACAGTTTTAGGCGACTATCAAAACAGTTTTAACCGTCAGCCTTTCACAGTCTTGCTTCGAGACTGGGCGGAAAATGTGTAAGTTAACGTGTCAATCACCGGCAACAATCACCGGATCAATCACCATCAAACCCTTGCGGGAGTAAGAACGTTGGCGGGACTGCGTGGGAATCGAACCCACCAGACCTGGCACGCAGGTCTCAAACAGTTTTGAAGACTGTGGAGGACACCAGTACCCCATTCAGCCCCATGGATGTTATAATATCAAAGATGTTTGGACTACAGTAACACAGTCTTTTGGCGAAAGAAACAAATTAATTCGCTTCCCTATCAGTTGATATCATATTACTATGGAATATGGTGATAATCAATAGAATCAATGGATTTGTCATTTTTTCGACAAGCTTTTCATCAGGAAACTACAGAACAATAACCTGTTTAGCGCGCATTCACAATGATTCGATTCTTGATTAAAATCTTAAGTATAATTTCATTCAATTTTGTCCAATACTTGTCTTAATTCATAAAAACAGACTATAATAAGAAG
The DNA here is from genome assembly GCF_018613205.1 of Bacillus sp. ISL-46. Lineage (NCBI taxonomy): Bacteria > Bacillati > Bacillota > Bacilli > Caryophanales > Bacillaceae > Bacillus > Bacillus sp. ISL-46. The sequence goes on along the minus strand of NZ_JAGGQR010000014.1, from coordinate 12,397 downwards.
AAAAATAGTTATCTTGTAGGTGAATAGATATGCTTCATGGTTGGTTTCTATGGTTTATCCTGTTCTGGGTATTTTTCCTAGTTGGCTCATTTGCCATCGGTGGATTTTTTATGTTCCGAAAGTTTTTGAAGAAGATGCCGAAAGAAGATGGCAAATCAGTTATGGATTGGGAAGAACACTATGTAAATGAATCGCGGCACTTGTGGGGGCCCGAGGAGAAAGAACTCCTAGAGGATTTAGTCAGCCCTGTTCCCGAATTATTCCGCGATGTTGCCAGACATAAGATTGCCGGAAAGATTGGCGAAATCGCCCTTAAAGAAAGAGCTCCTAAAATCACTCAGGACCTCGTCATTCGTGGATATATTCAAGCCACACCAAAAAGAGATCATAAATTTTTACGAAAAAAGCTGTTTGAAAATAGAATTGATGTTGCTCCTTTTGAGCATCTATTTTAACCGTCTAGCTAATAGATGGTTTTTTATTTTGACATCAACGGACTCCATTGGATACATTTTTCAGACTTTTTCCCTAACTATTGTCGTCAACAGCCCTCATTAGCGACTCATTCCACAACTTTTTTCTGATTTCTTTCGCCAATAGCTTTTATTGGAGACACTTCTCATTGTTTTTCCCTAAATTTTGTCGCCAATAGCCCTTCTTGGCAACACTTTTCACTGATTTTACTGACTTTTGTCTCCAATAGCCCTCATTGGCGACTCATTCCACAACTTTTTTCTGATTTCTTTCGCCAATAGCTTTTATTGGAGACACTTCTCATTGTTTTTCCCTAAATTTTGTCGCCAATAGCCCTCATTGGCGACACTTTTCACTGATTTTTGTCGTCAATAGCCCTCATAGGCAACACTTTTCACTAATTTCTTCTGATTTCTGTCGCCAATAGTTTTTATTGGAGACACTTCTCATTGTTTTTTCCTAAATTTTGTCTCCAATAGCCCGGAACTTTGCAAACATTTTCGACTAATATTTCAAACTCATTATTTAACAAATCCAAAAAGAAAAACTGATCCAATAAAGGACCAGTCTCTCACATAATTATAATTGCTTATCACCATGAAGTTGCCTAAAAAGCTTTTTGTAGTCCATATACATCGCAATTCGCCATGGGACAATCATACAATAGGCAAGGAAAAAGAACATTCCGCTTAATTCTCCAAAATCAATGGTTGCACTAAGCACCGACTTCATAACGAGACGAACCACTAATAGTCCAATTAAAATAAAGAAAAATGCTTTCGATCGCTTTAGATAAATATCGTTATCGCGGATCTCAAACTTCGAGGTTTTAATGAGTAAAATAGAAAATAGCATCCCTACGACCGCTGCCTCGATCATTTCTGATCCACTTAGTCTAAATTGCGGTTCGATGTACATTAAAGCCCCACTCGACATGAAGAATGGCGGAAGGATTATCTTAAGAGCATTCGTGGGTTTCTTTGCAGCTTTCATACGGACAACTAAGGCAAGGGTGCCCATAAAAACCGCTCCAATTGAAGAAGCAACAACTAAGTTCATTAGATTCATTCCTTATCTAATATATTTACTAACCCATTATATCTCAAATAAATTCATTTGAAAAAAATTATCTCATGATAAAATGTTCCCATTTCTAACACACAGGTGATCGATACAAAAAAAGGAAAAAACCTCCTAAGGAAGTTCCCTTTCAAAGAATATAATATTTTTATATATTTATCATTTTTGAGTTTACATTAGAACCCCGTAAAGCCACCAAACATTTCTGAAAAAATAGTAATGATTTTAGTCATCCAGTCAAAGAATAGGACAATCCCCATTACAATCATTATGTAACCGCCAATTTTTACAATTTTGCCGCTGTTCTTCTTAATCCAAGTCATGCGGCCAAGGAAGAACGAAAGGATAAAGAATGGTATGGCAAAGCCTAGACAATAGGCAATCATATACATCATACCTGAACCTGGATTTGTGGCTGCTAGGGAAATAACAAACGATAGAATCGGACCTGTACAAGGCGTCCAACCAGCTGCAAATGCCATCCCAATTAAAACAGAACCAAAATAACCTGAAGGACGATTTTTAAATTCAATGCGGCGATCCTTCATCATAAACTTCGGATTTAAAATTCCTACGATCACTAAACCAAAGAAAACAATAAAAATTCCGCCTAGTTGACGAATAAGATCTTTATACTGTAAGAAAAAGCTTCCTAGAAACGAAGTTCCAAATCCAATCGCAATAAAAATAATCGAAAAGCCTAAAAGGAAAAATAATGTGTGGAGTAGACTCCGTTTTTGAAGCATCGCATTTTCACTTTTTAGCTCCCCAACAGACATTCCTGTAATGTAAGAGAGAAATGCAGGATAAAGAGGTAAACAACAAGGTGAAATAAAGCTTAAAAATCCTGCTCCTAATGCTAAAAATATATTTACATCTGACATATTAACACTCCCACTATAGTCGATACGTTTATATTCTAACAAATGTTTGATATAAATGATAATGGTTAACTTGAATATTTTGTGTCGCCGCTTGTTTTTCTGTTCATCTGAAATAACCCCCTTGTTAAAATATATGCATAAATTCGTTGGATATTTATTTACAAATGTCTTTGAAAAAATTTACATCATGGGTTATACTAGTAAAACCAATGTCATTTTGATATATTAGTAGTCTATTTGCACCATAATTTAGGAGTTACTCCGGAAAGGACATCGGCCGTGACAAAAAATGATTTAGTTACATTAATTGAAAAAAAACGAGCTGAATTAATTCAAGTCGCCATCACCAACGGCTTGACATCCTCCGTTGCAATTCGCTACAGCCAGGAACTTGATCATCTCTTAAATGAATATCATAGAATATATATAAACAAGATGCCTTCATCTGCCTGTTAAAAGAAAAATCCTTGTAAGTTGCCACCATAAAAAATAGACAATAGACCTATAAAACGAGTAAAAGCCTGGCTTCGCCGCCAGGCTTTTTTCCATTAATTCACAACATCCTCCAGACGTTCAACCGCTCCGTTTTGCAAAAGGAACATTTTATGGTACAAGCCACCCTGGGCAAGCAGTTCTTGATGGGTTCCCCGTTCAACAATTTCCCCCTGATGCAAAACTAAGATTAAATCAGCATCCTGAATGGTTGACAGGCGATGCGCAATGGCAATAGTCGTTCGCCCTTTTCGCATTTTGGCGAGTGCGGTTTGAATGGCTTCTTCTGTTTCTGTATCTATATTCGCGGTCGCTTCGTCGAGTACCAATATTTTGGGATTAGCGGCGATTGTTCGGGCAAAAGCGATTAATTGCCTTTGACCGCTTGAAAATGTGGTACCACGCTCGACAACCTTATGTTCAAAGCCATCCTCCAACTTTTCAATAAAGGTGTGGACTTGGACAAACTTTGCTGCTTCTTCGACTTGTTCATCCGTCATCTCATTCGAATGAAGGCGGATATTATCCTTCACCGTCCCGTAGAACAAGAATGGATCCTGTAAGACTAAGCCCATTTTCTCCCTGAGTTCTGTCTTTGTGAAGTTCCGAATCGATTGACCATCAATCAAAATGTCCCCCCGTTCATACTCATAAAAACGCATTAACAAATTGATAATCGAGCTTTTTCCACTTCCGGTATGGCCAACCAGTGCGACTGTTTCACCAGGATTTGCCATGAAGGAAATAGATTTTAGCACATCCCGTTTTCCATCATAGGAAAAACTTAAATTCTTAAACTCAATCATTCCTCTTTCAATGGAATTGGTCCGCTCTTTTTTTTGTATTGGTGCTAATTCTTCCTCATCCAACAGTTTAAAAACACGCGAGCCAGCGACAATCGCTTGTTGGTACAAGGAAAGCCTCATCATCATCTGATTAACCGGTTCGAAAAAACGATCCAAATAATTTATGAAGGCATATAACACGCCGATTTCCACCATATGGTTAAAAGACGTTATTCCAAAATAACTTAATACAATGATTAAGCCCAAAATATAGATTAAATCAATCGCTGGTCTTAACAGGAGGCCATCTATTTTGATATTTTTCATTCCTGCCTGATAGTGTTGGTCATTAATAGCTCCGAATTCTGCCCGGAGTCTTTTTTCCTGCCGAAACACTTGAATTATTCCCATTCCAGATAATGATTCACTGAGCTTGGCATTCAATTGACTCAGCCGTTCGCGCATATCAAGGTAAAATCGTGAACTTAATTTTCTGTATAGGTTCATGACAAACAATAATAACGGAAGGATCACGACACATAATAAGCCAAGTTTGATGTTCAGAATAAACATCGCAATAAAAATACCTAGTAATAAAAATCCACCTTGGATAAACGTTGCAATAACGGTAACAAACATGTCTTTAATGGCTTCGGTATCATTGGTCACCCTTGAAACGATACTTCCTGCTGGGGTCTTATCAAAATACTTTAGCCCGAGCGACTGTACTTTAGAAAAAACATCAATGCGCAGCTGTTGGATAATTTTCAAAGCCAGTTCCTGGAATTTAACCAATTGAAAAAACATGAGAATCGCTTTAATCATTTGGATTGACATGTACGTGGAACCTAGGATCAAAAGTGGCTGAAACTCTAGCTTCCCAGGAGTTAAATAATCATCGATAAATATTTTTACGATAATCGGTAAAACAATATCGCCGATCGTTGTTAATAGTAAGAAGATAAATGCTGTGACAATCGTTTTTTTATGTGGTTTCGTATAAGAAAGCAAACGGAATAAAATATTTCTTTGTTCACAATCTGTAAGCTGAATTTTCTCATCCATCTTAATGCCCTCCATGCTCAACCAACTCTTCTAGCTGCTGGCGTAAATACATTTCCTTATACCATTCACCCGATTCCATCAATTCTTCATGTGTACCTCTTTCCACAATCTTTCCATCCTCAAGAACGAGAATGAGATTTGCGTGTTGAATGGCACTTAATCGGTGTGAAGTAATGATGGTTGTTTTTCCTTCCCTATTCTGTTTTAATGCTGAAAGAATGGCTTCTTCTGTTTTTGCATCTACTGCAGATAATGAATCATCGAGTACTAACACTTCTGGCTTCATCAAAATAGCCCGGGCAATCGAAATCCTTTGCTTCTGCCCGCCCGATAAGGATACCCCACGCTCTCCAACAACCGTTTGATAGCCTTCAGTAAATTGAAGGATATCAGTATGGATATTGGCAAGCTTAGCGGCATTCTCGACTTCCTCTATTGATGCCCCGTGGTTCGTAAAGGCGATATTTTCACTAACAGAGGCTGAAAACAAGAAATGATCTTGCGGTACATAACCAATGGCCTCGCGTAATTTTTCAAGCTTGTATTCCTGCAGAGATTTCCCTCCAAATCTAATTTCACCTTGATAACTATCAAACTCACGAATGAGCAGTTTTAAAAGAGTGGTTTTACCAGCACCGGTTTTACCAACAATGCCCACCGTCTCGCCGGTATGTATCGAAAAATATATATCCTTTAAAACCGGTGTGGTTTCTCCAGGATAGGTAAAGCTAGAAAGATTGTATTCAATATCACCCGCGGGCACCACGTTTAAGGCCCCCTCCTTATCGGCTATATCTTCTTTTTCTTGAAGGAGCATGGAAACTCGGTCATAGGAAGCACTGCCTCGCTCAACAATATTAAATAACCAGCCAAATGCAAGCATCGGCCAGATGAGTAAACCTAAATATGTAGTAAACGAGAGTAATTGCCCGATTGTTAGTTCCCCATTAAGCACGTATTTTGCACCAAACACAATCGATAAGAAAAAGGAAATACCAACAATGATCGAAATCGTCGGATCGAAAAGAGAATCAATTTTTGCGACAGTGATATTTTTTTGGACGACATCTTCTGATTGCTTCCGAAAATCCTCGATATCTTCATTTTCCTGGCCAAACGTCTTAATCACTTTAATCCCAGTAATACTTTCCTGAGTTTTATCATTTAATGACGAAAATGCTTCCTGTGCCTGATAAAAGGTTCGATGGAGCATTGTTCCAAACCAGCTCGTAAGTATTACCATAAAGGGCATCGGAATTAAACAGATTAATGTTAACTTCCAGCTAATCGTAAATGCCATTGCACAGATAACAAACCCACCAGTTGAAAGAGAATCAACGAAGGTTAGCACGCCTACGCCCGCTGTTTGTTGAATGGCTGACAGATCGTTTGTGGCATGTGCCATTAAATCCCCTATTCGACGTTTTTGGTAAAATGATGGCGACATATTTGTAAAATGATGATACAGCCGATTTCGAAGCAACTTACTTAACTTAACTGATGATCCAAAAATCATAATTCTCCAGTAGTACCTAAGGAAATACATTGCAAGGGCAACAATAACTAATACGGCCATCCACTGCAAGAGAATTCCCGTTGTCATCGTCCTATTCTTAATTTGGTCAGCAATGATTCCTATGATCTTTGGCGGCACCAGTTGCAATATAGCTACAAGCATTAGGAGGAAAATCCCGGATATATACGCTTTTTTCTCCTGTTTAAAATACCAGCCTAATTCTAAAAATACTTTCATTAAACCGCCCCCAAATCACGAGTAATCGATCTGCCAAAAATTGAATATGTTGTTAATTAAAGTTATTCGGAAAAATAATCCAACGGACTGAGGTTTAATTTTACCAAATTTTTATAAAATAATAAAGATTTAGAATATTTTTATCAGCACGAAAAAAGCACCCATCTACATGAGTGCTTGTCCGTTTTATTTTGATTGTTGTTTGTTCATGGCAGCCATCATTTGGTTGATCTTCTTTTGAGATGGTTTTTGTCCCATTTGCATCATCATCATTTTTAACATTTGTTCATTGATTGGCGGATTTTTCTTTAAGTAGCTCATCATATATTTACGAGCAATGAAAAATCCTAGTGCTACACCAGCTGCTAATGCTAGTATACCAACTAGAATGTAATAACCCATATTCAACTTCCTCCTTCATGTTGTCTACCATACAGTGTACTAAATAAAACACGATTAGACAATATCTGCAATTAGATAAATTTTCTTTCCTTTATCGGCTTTAACCAACCGTAACGCTGATGTTCAAGGTCTAGTGCCATAAAGGAAGACTCACATTTTCTTAGAACCTCAAAAAAAGCCGTCTCTGCTTCATAGCTGCCTTGTGCATCAATAGTAATTAAGTCTTGAAAAACCTCTAATTTAGCCGTACTTAGTTTTCCGCTTAATTCAATCGAATATGCACCATGCTCTGCTTTAAAACCCTTAATTTTTCCAAGTTGTTTTTGAATAAGTTGATGGATCTTTAGTACCTCAACCTTTTTGGTTATATAGGAAATTTGTTTTTGTGTAATAAATTTAAGTTCGCCGTTCGATTTATGATGTTCATGAAAAAGTTGGAAAAATAATCGTTCTCTTCCGAAGTAATGGGTCGCAAATTCATCTTCTATTAAATATAGCTGATATTTTCTCACCACTGTTCTCTCCTTCGTTGATTACCCTTTTTACTATTATAAAAAAAGACAAACGAAACTTTTGTCTTACGACGGCAAAAACTTCCACTATTTTTGTCGATTAGCAGGATTCTAAACTATTCTTCTATAAATTCGGTAGATTTGTTGAATTTTCCTGCAAACATTAACTTTGTTCATAATATTGTTGATATTCCTGGCAATTCAGACACAAAAAGGAGAGCGGAATAACTCCGCTCTCCCTAACATTTAACTATTTTACTTTTGCAAAAGTGCTTTTACACGTGCAACTACGTTGTTTACAGTGAACCCGAATTCTTCCATAATCTTTTCTCCAGGTGCTGAAGCTCCGAAATGATCAATAGCAAGAACATCGCCTTCGTCACCAGTGTATTTGTGCCAGCCAAATGATGCTCCCACTTCAATTCCAAGACGCTTTTTCACACTTCTTGGCAGAACAGAGTCTTTGTACTCTTGAGATTGCTGCTCGAATCGATCCCATGAAGGCATACTTACAACCGAAACATGAACACCTTCTCCAGCAAGCGCTTTTTGAGCTTCCACTGCAAGGCTTACTTCTGATCCAGTTGCTAATAACAACGCATCAGGAGTTTCTCTTTCTGAAGGAGACACCACATATGCCCCTTTAGAAACTCCCTCGTACGCATTGGTATCCGTTCCATTTAATGTAGGTAAATCTTGACGAGTTAATACAAGTGCAGTTGGTTTGTTGGTAGACTCCACTGCAAGTTTCCAAGCAGCTGCCGTTTCATTACCGTCTGCAGGACGAATGATTGATAATCCTGACATGGCACGTAATGCTGCAAGCTGTTCAACTGGCTCATGTGTTGGTCCATCTTCCCCTACAGCAATACTGTCATGGGTAAAGACATAAGTGACAGGTAATCCCATTAAAGCTGCTAGACGAATGGCAGGACGCAAGTAATCAGAGAAGACAAAGAATGTTCCGCCAAATACTTTTACGCCGCCATGAAGAGCAATACCATTCATTGCCGCACCCATCGCAAATTCACGCACACCAAACCAGATATTACGGCCTTCATAGGAACCAGGCATAAAGTCTTTCGTACCTTTAATCATCGTTTTATTCGAACCAGCAAGGTCTGCTGATCCACCGATAAAAATAGGTAGATTCTTAGCAATACCATTTAATACTTCACCTGAAGAGGCACGGCTTGCCAGGCTTTTTCCTTCTGGATATACAGGGATTTCTTTATCCCAACCTGCAGGAAGTTCATTATTTAATGCTTGTTCAAGCTGAGTAGCTAGTTCAGGGTACTCTTTTTTATATTGAGCGAAAAGATCATTCCACTCTTTTTCCTTTTTCTCGCCATTTTCAACGATCAGCTTCTGGAAGTTGTCATAGACTTCCTGGGGTACATGGAAATCTTCTTCAAAAGTCCATTTATAAGCCTCTTTTGTAAGTTTTAATTCATTCGCTCCAAGTGGTGAACCATGAACACCTGAAGTTCCCGCACGGTTTGGTGAACCATAGCCAATGACCGTTCTTACTTCAATCATTGTTGGTCTGTCTAAATCATTTTTAGCTTCTTCCAGAGCTTTCGCAATTTCATCCAGATTATTGCCGTCTTCGACACGAACATATTGCCATCCGTATGATAGGAAGCGATCTTTGACACTTTCTGAGAACGACTTATCTAGGTCTCCATCAAGTGAGATATCGTTTGAATCATAAAGGACTACCAATCGCCCTAATTTCAAGTGTCCTGCTAGCGACGCTGCCTCAGCAGATACACCCTCCATCAAATCTCCATCTCCACAGATACTGTATGTAAAATGGTTCACAAGTTCATATTTATCTTTATTATAAACACTTGCAACATGGCGTTCTGTCATTGCCATTCCTACTGCCATTGCAATCCCCTGTCCAAGTGGACCAGTAGTTGCTTCAACACCTTCAGTGTGGCCATACTCTGGGTGTCCAGGCGTTTTAGAGCCCCATTGGCGGAATTGCTTTAAGTCATCCATTGATAAGTTGAAACCAGACAAGTGAAGCATGCTGTATAACAACGCTGAACCATGACCTGCTGACAAGACAAAACGATCTCGGTTAAACCACTGTGGATTCTTTGGATTTTGGTTCAAGAAACGCGTCCATAAAGTATAGGTCATTGGCGCTGCACCCATCGGCATTCCTGGATGTCCTGAGTTTGCTTTTTCGATCGCATCAATGGAAAGCGTTCGAATGGAGGTAACAGATAAATCATCAATAGTATTAAACATGAATTACATCCTTTCCTAATCACAAGGTTACTTTATACATTTCAATTTTATATTGCTACCGTTTTTTATTCAACAAATAGCATAATAATAAGAAACAAAAATCACTATTTTTTTTATTTTTACACAAAAATAGTCAGTATATGTAAAATAGGAATACAAAAAATGTATTCCTGAACTTTTAGTGAAGTGTATTTTTTTTCCTAGCCTTGATTTTTTCCGGTGTAACGTCATTTCCTTCCGGATCAATAAACTTGGTGTTGGTAAGGGTATCAAGCATATTCGAACGAAAAGTAGCCAAATATTCACTTCTTAATTTAGTTTGCTCTTTCGCTTCTGTTTCAGTCAATCCCGTTGCTTTTGCTTTTCGTGCCAGCTCATTAATTCTAGCCATCTTTTCTTTTGAAAGCATTCAAAGACCTTCCTTTCAAACTATTTACATGACACCTGATTTTACTAAAAAAAAAACCTAATGACAAGGCAAAAGGTCTACTCTTCTTGTGATTCAATATATTCCTGGAATCTTCTATGAACCGTGGCTTTAGAAATGTTATAGCCAAAACCTCTAAGTGTAGCAGCTATTTCTGAAAAAATTAATCCATTTTTTCTTAACCGGACAATTTCTCCAATTGGAACTTCAATTTTCTCTCGTCCAGAGGATTCTCCGAGATTTTTTAAGTTTTTTTCTGGTTTATATCCATTCTGGACTGCTCGCTTCATTCCACGTTTGATTTTTGCATTATGTAGTTTACGTTGGTACTCTTCAACCATACTTACGATGTTCAAAACCATGGAATCCGATTCTGAAAGCTGTAATTCTCCACTATGGGAGATACTATAAAGTTTAATATTTTCTTTTAAAATGCAATGCAAGAGCGCAATTTTGGCGTTACCTCTACCGAGTCGTGTTTCATCCTGAATTAAGAGGGCTTGTACATGCTTTTCTCTAATTCGTTCTAATAATTGAAAAATCCCCTCACGATTAAAATCATAGCCACTAGCCTTTTCTTTAATTACCCTATCAATCTCAAAGTGATAGGTGTTAGCTAGTTGCGTTAATTCCTCTTCCTGACGCTTTAACGAAGATTCTTGTGTTTCCTTATTTGTGCTGACACGGCAGTATATAATTGCTTTCATAAAAGTTCCTTTCTATTCACTAACGGCGCTAGCAAATTCATTCGTAGATGAGACTTCTTTACTCACCGGAATGATAATTTCTTCACCTGGAAATATTTGATCATCATCTAATTCATTATGCTTTTTTATCCAAGCAACAAACTCCTTGTTTGATAATGAATGTTGACCCGAAAATTGATCAGAGATTTTCCATAGTGAATCTCCTTCTGTGATTGTAACCTTTAAAAAATTATCTTGCGCGTTGGAATGATGTTGGAATGATAATATGATTGAAAGTGAACAACTTAAAATAATAAGAGTAATAGCATAGGAGTATTTGTTCCATAATTTTTTCATAAATAACACCTCTATAAGAATGTATGTTCGATTTATTATTTTCATTATAAATCGAACGTTTGTTTGTTGTCAACCATATTTTCGAACTTATGTTTGTATAAAAAATACGAACATGTTATAATAAAGTCAACATTAACCAGGCGAGGTGGATTTTATCATGGCTAAAATATCAAAGAGGCAGCAAGATATCTTAGACTTCATTAAAAGTGAGGTTAAGAGTAAAGGATATCCCCCTTCAGTAAGGGAAATTGGAGAAGCGGTTGGACTCGCATCCAGTTCTACTGTTCACGGACATCTAGCAAGATTGGAAAGCAAAGGACTTATTAGACGGGATCCCACAAAACCAAGAGCAATTGAAATATTAGAAGCAGATGTTGCTGCACATATACCAAGAAATACAGTTGTCAATGTTCCAGTGGTTGGGAAAGTAACGGCAGGACTCCCAATTACAGCGATTGAAAATGTGGAAGAGTATTTTCCGCTTCCAGAAAGTCTTGCACCTGCAGATGAACAAGTTTTCATGTTAGAAATCATGGGTGAGAGTATGATAGAAGCTGGGATCCTAGACGGGGACTATGTAATTGTGAAACAGCAGCCAACCGCTAATAACGGGGATATTGTTGTAGCAATGACCGAGGAAGATGAAGCCACCTGTAAAAGATTTTTCAAAGAAAAAGATTACATACGCCTGCAGCCGGAAAATTCTACAATGGACCCTATTATATTAAGGAATGTTTCGATTTTAGGTAAAGTTATTGGGGTTTACCGACATATTCATTAAGTTTAAGAGAGTTGGCATATACGTGCCGACTCTTTTTTTGTTGTGCTAATCAACCTAAAGCTGAAGGAACTACAGAATCTGGGGTAGAGTGGGTCTACGCGACCTTTCCAGAAGAATCTCTACGAGTTGGGGCACGTAGAGACGACCTACGTGACCGTTCTAGATGAATTTCTACGAGTTGGGGCACGTAGAGGGGGCCTACGTGACCTTTCCAGAAGAATCTCTACGAGTTGGGGCACGTAGAGGGGGCCTACGTGACCGTTCTAGATGAATCTCTACGAGTTGAGGCACGTAGAGGGGGCCTACGTGACCGTTCTAGATGAATTTCTACGAGTTGAGGCACGTAGAGGGGGCCTACGTGACCGTTCTAGATGAATTTCTACGAGTTGGGGCACGTAGAGACGACCTACGTGACCGTTCTAGATGAATTTCTACGA